>DAIQOQ010000004.1:27822-33278 GCA_036787795.1 Paludibacter sp.
TTCGGAGAAACCATTAATATATTACCTCTCAAATCTGTTACAGTGATATTATCGGGGGAGGCATTTATCACCGAACGATAAAGTTCCTCGCTTTTATATAGAGCGTCTTGAGCTACCTTTCGTTCAGTTATGTCGCGAATGATTCCAAAAACAATTCTTTTTTCTTTATCGAAAAATGCAATTGAATGAACATCAATTATTTCAGAAGAATCAATTTTTTTGATTTTATATTCTATATTGTACGGTTCATCTTTTTCTATCAAATTTATCAGTGCAACATCCAACGCCGGGCGATACTCTGGCAATACTATTTTTTTGACATATTCGAGGTCAAGTTTAGTATTGTCGCTGGCAGTCCCATATATCTTAGTAGCACCAATGGAGGAAACAATAATTTTAGAATCAAGATGTAACTCCCAATTACCTGACTTTGATGCTAGTTCGGCTCTCGTTAAACGAGCTTCGCTCTCGCGTAATGCTTCTTCTGTTCTTTTTCTGTTTTCGTTTTCGTTTTTTAAGTCTTCTAGTAGTTTTAAGGTTTCAATATTCGTTTTTTTTAATTCAAGGGTTCGTTCTTCTACAATTGCTGCCAGACGAATATTTTCATTTCGTCTTTGGACATTTCCGCTTTTTATCTTCACCATAGCTCTGATTTGAGCTACGAGCTCACTCTCGTCTATCGGTTTAGCAAGAAAAGCCTCACCACCAACTTCAAGTCCCCGAATTCTACTTCCTTTATCTCCTTTTAGGGCAGTTACAAAAACAACAGGAATATCACTCAGGTTCTTGTCATTCTTAAGCCGGCTACAAACTTCAAAACCGTCCATAATTGGCATGATAATATCAAGAAGAATTACATCCGGGTCTTTCAAAGCCGCTAATTCAATTCCCTGCTCTCCTGTTAAAGCCGTGAAAATTTCTACAGTCGGAAATGATTCATTTATTAAGGCCTGGATAATTATTAAGTTATCCTGATTATCATCTATTGCCAGAATTTTTATGTTTTTATTTTCCATAAAGCATTTCATCTATTGTATTAAAAAATACCTTTTCATTTATAGGTTTTGCTAAATAGGCATCGAAACCGTGTGCTAAAATTGTTTCTTTGTCTGAAGCCATTGCACTTGCTGTAAGTGCAATGATAGGTATGCGAAGTAGGTTATCATCATTCCGAATAGCTTTAAATGCCTCAATCCCATCAACACCCGGCAAAGCTATATCCATAAGAATCAGATCAGGCCTATGTTTCTTTGCCATCATAATTCCTTGTGCACCATCTTCGGCTTCTAAAATTCTAAAATTATTTCCGAGTAATGCTTTAACCGTAATCATATTATCTAAATTATCTTCAACAATTAAAATCTGAGGTTTTTCAGTTTTTGTTGGTCTTGTAATGGGCGAGCTTATGTTTTCTTCTTTTTTTGGAGATAGCATGTTTGCAACCGTTCCCAGCAATTCCAAACGATTAATGTCTCCTTTTTGAATAAGCTGATGAACGTTATTTCGCTTTAAAAATTTGAGGTCGTCTTTGGTTATATGTTTTGCAGTAAGAATGAGTACCGGTACATGAGCAGTTAATTCGGCTTCACGAATAGTTTTAAGTACTTCGAATCCATCAACTTCAGGCATCATTAGATCCAGGATGATGCCATCGGGTATGGTATGCGATATAATTTCCAATGCCTTGTTCCCTCCATTAGCTACTAAAATTTTATAACCGCTTTCTTCTAAAAAATCTTTTATCTGAATAATAGCAGGTTCACTGTCTTCAACAATTAAAATAGTTTTTTGAACGGAGCTTTGAACCGAGGCTTGGATCGTTCCCGATTGTAGATTTGAATCTAATTTAATGGGTGGCTCTACTATTCTGTTTTCATCTGAATAATTAAGCGGCAATACAACGGTGAAAACAGATCCTTCAGCTAATTTGCTTTTTACGCTTATATTTCCTCCCAGCAAATTAGCATATTTTTTTGCAATTGATAATCCCAGACCAGTTCCTCCGAACTTACGAGATGTTCCGGCATCAGCTTGTCGGAATTCATCGAAAATATGATCAATATGATTCTCTGAAATCCCAATCCCGCTATCTTTTACTGAGATTTCAAGATTATTTTCATTTAAAATAGCTCCAATTTCAATAGCACCATTCTCTGTGAATTTTACTGCATTTGCTACCAGATTTTGAAGTATATGACGACATTTATCAAAATCTGATGTTATTGATATTTCGTCTGAGCTCTTCTGGATTAACTCAATTTGTTTTTGTTGAGCCTGAGGTTTAATCATGTTCACAACATCAGAAATCAAATCGTTGGCGGTAAATCTAGAAATTTCAATCTCTTCACGGCCAGATTCTATTCTTGATATGTCTAAGATATCATTTATAAGTGTAAGTAGATGCTTGCCATTTCGTTCAATAACCTCTAAATAACTAAACTCATCCGACGGTATTTTATTCTGGAGTCTTCGGCTTAGAACACCTGATAGTGCAATAACAGAATTGAGTGGTGTCCGTAGTTCATGACTCATGTTCGATAGAAAGCTGGTTTTTAGTTTATTTGCTTCATCCAATTGAATTTTATGCATTTCCAATTCTCGGTTTTGTTCTGTTAGTTCAATTGATTGAGCTTGCATTTCTATTTTTTGAGCTTCCAATTCCCGGTTTTGAAATTCAAGTTTTTTAGAAAAATCCTGAATCCTTTGATAAGATAGCACTCCTTCAATACGCGATGTTAATGTGTTAAGAGTGCTATTTATTAATAAGGTGACTTGACTTGAGTATGTACGAACACTTGCAATCGAAATAATGGCCATAATCTCTTTACCAGAGATTATGGGGACTGTAATAATTTCGCGCGGTACTAATTTCCCACTGACAGTATTAAATACGAATCTCGTATCCTTGGGAATGCGTTTGATTGTTGTTAGTTTTCGTGTTGAAAGGACAGCTCCGAATTCTCCTTCGAAATCCCCTATCGAAAATGAGTGTTTTGCTAGGTCAGACATCCCGAAGGAAACGAAATGTTCAAACTGTTTTTTATCTTCGGATAATAAATACACTGCCGCCATTTGTGAATTTGTAAGCGAGGCTAATGTAGGAAGTAACGAGTTAAAGAATTCCCGCGGTTCTTCCTCTTGCAACATGATTATTGAGAGTTCAGAAGCTTTTTTGTTGAGTTCAATATTCGTTTCAATAGACTCTACCATTCGGTTAAAAGAATCAGATAGAACCCCAAATTCATTTTTTGAGTTTATTGAACTGCGTGCACTCAAATCTCCTTGTTGAAATTTTTTGACCGTGTTTATCAGTTCTTTAACAGGAACGTTGATGTTTTTGCTAATTAAATATATAATAATTGTAGAGAGGATTAATATGCATACTACCAGTAATATTAAATCAAATTGTAATGTGTTTTTTAACCTGATGGAATTTGTATATATGGTTTCTCCTTTTTTTAAAGCAAAATTGTCAATTATTTGTATTTTTGCCATCATTTTTTCTCTGTATATACCTACGCTACCCTCAGTCGTAACATTTTTTTTTACAGCTTCAATATCACCTGCCATAGCTAGTTTGGTATTCACTTCACGCGCAGTTTTCCAACTCATATAAGCTTTATAAGCTTCATCTATGTCTGCATGTTGACCTAAATATCTGTCATTTAAAATATTAAATTGCGCTGGGATATCTGCAGCAGATAATTCAATTTCTTGCAACGCAGCCTGTCTTTCATTTTCGTTAGTAGCAATCATTAAATCTCTTGTGCCAATGCGCATAGTTGAAATATCAATTTTAATGCAGCTGATTGCTCTTCTTACCTGTAGTGGATGATCATATAAGGCCTTAGTTTGCTGATGCAGCTTATTGGATTGTATGTTAGAAACTATGCCTAAAACAAATACAAACAATATCATGGTACAAAATCCAACAATAAGCTGAGTCTCAATTTTTATATCTTTCAATTTCATTTGTTTATACCTTTTTATCTGTTAGTGAGTTTCTAAATATAGTTTGATTGTAAAGCAATACTTGATAGGTGTTTTTGTTTATTGGCAAATATTTTCAGAAGATTGTCTAAAAATAGCTGATTGTGGAAATACTTCTATGAAATGAGAGCGTAAAAGAGTCTCTCTTTCAGTTTCACTCGTTATCAGAAAACCAATGTTTGACAAGCTATGGCTTGTTTTCTCAATAATTTTGGTTCTAAATTCTGGTTGATAGTAAAAAAGAAGGTTAGCGCATAATACTAAATCAAAGTCACCAAAAATACTTGAAGGTGGACAACTATATTGTTCATTGAGCAAATCAAAAACTGAAAAATCAATGTGCTCTTTTAGCTCGTCTTTTACGTGGTATCCATTTTCGCTTTTTGTGAACCACTGGTCTGCTCTTTTTAGTGATAAGTTGCTTATTGATAAATAGTCGTATTTCCCTTGTTGTGCTTCTTTTATTTGTGCTTCTGATTGATCTGTAGCAAAAATACGGAAATTTATTCTTTCACCTGTTGCGATAGAAAATTCTTTTAACAATATAGCCAAACTATAAGTTTCTTGCCCTGCGGCACAAGCTGCAGACCAAATTCGTATTTCTTTTCTTTGAGAGCTAATCTTATTCATTATGATCGAAGGGATAATGATTTTTTCTAATACGGAAAAAGTCAGTGAATTGCGAAAAAATTCACTGTAAGAAACATTCAATGAGTTAATAAGTAGTTTCCTTTCAATAGGATTTTTATCGATTAAAGAAAGATATTCTTGTTGTGAAACACATTGATTTTCATCCATTCTCGTCCGGATGGATTTATTTAAAAAACTCAAATCATATTTAGAAATATCCGTTTTTTCCTTTCGTAAAATCAACTCAACAATGGATCTGCTTTTTTCGCTCATAGTATATGTTTTGTCAGTCTTTTTTAGCATCTCTATCTCCTGCAACCAATATTTTTGTTAATACATAATGCTGCCGTTTCTGAAATAGACTTAAATATATTGAAATCGTTTTCTTTTGATTATTTACCATGTCCGCATTTAATGTCTTTCATAACAGTATTATCGGTTGTCAATGCTTTAAAGACGATTAAACTTGGATATTTCTCAACGGCTAATTTACAGCAATTTATATTTGTGGCAAATATAATAATAATTGTAGTATTATCTGCCAAAAAGCTTATATTTTATTTATAGATGTTTCTAAATGCTGTTTTCTCTTTGTCCATTTTTCTGAAAGCATCTTTATTTTAGCAGATCTTAGTTGCCAATCAACATTAAACACCCACCAGTTTCTATCAATTTCTCTCTCATTTTTACTTGTTGAGATAATTTCAGGACTAATGCTTATACTATTATATAAGTAGTTACAAGTGAATAGTTACGAGTTACAAGACTGCTTATCTGAATTTTGCTTTCAGAAAACAGATCATTAAATATTATTACCTATTTATTTGTTTGTTTCT
>DAIQOQ010000267.1:0-3990 GCA_036787795.1 Paludibacter sp.
AAGGCAGATGGTAAAGTATTTGTATCGGTACATCCTTCGGAACATGAGGGAGAGCCTACGGAAGCACAACTAAAAGTGCGATCAAAATTTCAGGAAGCGGTAATTTATGGAAAGTCAGCCCTGGCTGATCCTGCAACCAAAGCTATTTACACCGAAAAAGCTGCTCCCGGAAAATCGGCGTATAACGTAGCTGTAGCCGACTATTTTAATGCTCCAAATATTAAGGAGGTCGACTTAAGTAATTACACCGGAGAAGTAGGTAGTACGATTCGAGTAAAAGCAACCGACGATTTTGAAGTCGCAGGTGTACAGGTCAAAATTGCAAATGCCGATGGTACCCTGGTGGAAGTGGGCAGTGCATTATCACAGTCGGATGGATTATTTTGGCTATATACTGCTACAAAGCTGAACGAATCACTTCTGGGTGATAAAATAACTGTTACTGTTTCCGATATTCCGGGCAATAGCACGGCTGAGGAAAAAACGTTGAAATAAATCGCATCCTGTAATACTTATTGAGTAAAAAATCATATCTAATGATCTGTTTTCTGATAGCAAAATGCAGATCAACAGACTTGTAACTCGTAACTATTTACTTGTAACTACTTCTTCGAAAAGCAGGTTTGTCATATCGCTATGCAAATCTGCTTTTTTATTAGTCAACTATAGTCTTTCAAGAAAAAACAACTACATTTAAAGTGTCATTAATTAGATAATCAGATGAAGATAATTAAAACTATAAAGTGCATATTATTAGGGCTTATTGTTGTAGTCGCAAACTTAGTCTCGGCTCAGCAACCGGCTACTATTGCCAATAATAGTCAGAAAACGATTAATCTGTCATTGAACGAAAATCCGTTTCCGCCAGCTAAGGGGATTAAAGATAGCTTGTTGAAAGAGCTCCCCAATATCTATCGTTATGCGGCTCATGATGGAGAAAACTTTGTTAGCCAGCTGGCTTCGCATGAAGGAGTAGGCACAGAGCAGATCATTCCGGGCGAAATCCTGGATATACTGGGCATTTACCTGGGTTTAAGAGGTGGTGCAGGCAGTGAATTTATTTATTCCGTTCCCGGCTATCCCGCTTTGGTGAATGCTGCGGCCAGCGTAGGCGCTAACATAATATCAATTCCGCTGAATGCCAAACTTGAAAATGACCTGGAAGCCATTGAGGCGCATATTACAGCTAAAACGCAAGCTGTTTTCTTGGTAAATCCTCACAATCCTTCGGGAACGGTCAGCGATAAAAAGCAGTTTCACGATTTTGTGAAACGTGTATCAAAACGAACGCTGGTGATTGTTGACGAAGCCTATCTGGAATATACTGATGATTTTGTAGGTCGTACGGCCGTTAATAACCTCAAGGAGGGCGATCAGGTGATTGTATTTCGTACTTTGGCAAAAGCGTATGGATTAGCCGGATTGTCGATAGGATATGCCGTTGGCCCGGCAGATTTGGTGCGATATCTGAAAACTAAGGGACTGGGTGATACACATTCTTTAAACCGCTTGTCGATAGTAGCTGCAGAAGCCGCATTAAAGGATCAGGAGCATATAAGGCTTGTAAATAAGCTGGTAGCTCAGGAAAGGGTAAAATGGAACTCTTTCTTAGATAAATCAGGACTACAACATACGGCTTCCAGTGCCAATTTCGTATTTTTTGATATCCGGAAACCCTATGCCGATGTCCAGAAAAAACTGGCGACCGCCGGTATTATTATTGGTCGTGCATTTGAGCCCTATAGTACTTGGATACGCATCAGCATTGGACAACCGGATGATAATGCTAAGGTTCAGGCAGCAATTCTGGAAATAATAAGCCATTGATTTCTAAATTAAGCGATCAATAAACTCCGGCTTTAAATGCTGCAATGCTTTAAAATCTGTGTATTCTGTGTGCCTAACTAAACGAAATTGTATAATATACCATTAATAGGGTATATAAAATGCCTCTTTTTAGGTATTTCAGGTGTGCTCTTCAATATCTAATTTTGCATAGTCAAAAGATAAACAGCATGCGGAATTTACGCATAGTTTAAAATTGCTTATTAAATAAATAGTAAAATGAAATCTGTATTAGTAAATATGTATATGTGTTGCTTCATGTCGTCATTACGATGTTGAACCGGCTATTTCATATTTATATAAAATAAATTTAAGAACAGTTGGTCGATAGTCGGTCAACTGTTTTTTTTGATATCTATAAACAGTAATAGATACTTATAATGATTGAATTTCTCTTTTCTGATTATAATAATTATTTAGTTAGTACTCGTTAGTAGTTTCTCTGAGAGTTTATTTATAGTTTGTTTCGATGTGAATCGCGATAAACTATAAATAATTCGTAAAACGTTCATAATCAAATTTACAAAATATACATCGCTGGTGTGAAGTTTATAGATAAGCTCTTATATCATCACTTCTTAGCATAAAAAAATAATAGTATGGCTGGTTTTTCTATTACTTTCCAAAAAGCATTGGCTAAGGTTCTCAATCTTAAGCCTATTAAACATAGTAATGAATCTTTAAAAAATCAAGAAATTGTGGCAACAACTAAATTGAAATTTGAAACCCTGCAAGTACATGCAGGTCAGGTAGTGGATGGTAGTACCCATTCACGTGCATTACCTATTTATCAGACAACCTCCTATGTGTTCGACGATGCAAAAGATGGCGCAGACCTTTTTGGGCTGCGCAAGTTTGGAAACATTTACACCCGTTTACAAAACCCTACGACAGATGTGTTTGAAAAGCGCATTGCTGCTTTGGAAGGTGGCGTGAGCGGGTTAGCTACGTCATCCGGTCAGTCTGCCCAGTTTATTGCTCTGAACAATATTATTCAGGCCGGTGATAACTTTGTGTCAACACCGCATTTATACGGAGGAACCTACAATCAGTTTAAAAATCAGTTTAAACGACTGGGGGTAGAAGTCCGGTTTACTAAGGACGACGCACCCGAAGAATTTGAGGCATTGATTGACGAAAAAACCAAAGCCATTTACCTGGAAACAATCGGTAATCCGGAACTCAACGTTCCTGACTTTGATGCTATAGCCGTGGTAGCCAAAAAACATGATATTCCGGTAATTGTAGATAATACTTTCGGTGCCGGCGGTTATTTGTTCCGTCCATTGGAGCATGGTGCTTCGGTAGTGGTAGAATCAGCTACTAAATGGATTGGCGGTCACGGTACTTCCATTGGTGGTGTTATTGTAGATAGCGGAACGTTCAACTGGGGTAATGGCAAGTTTCCTTCATTTACCGAACCTTCGGATAGTTATCATGGGTTGGTTTTCTGGGATGTATTCGGAGCTAACGGTCCGTTTGGCAATATTGCATTTAATATTCGTGCACGTGTAGAAGGACTTCGCGACTGGGGAAATACCATCAGCCCATTCAATTCTTTTTTGCTGGTGCAAGGCATCGAAACGCTTTCACTACGGGTGGAACGCCACGTCCAAAATACACAGGTTTTAGCTGAGTGGCTTGAGAAACATCCCAAAGTGGAATACGTAAACTATCCGGGATTGAAAAGCAGTAAATATCATCATTTGGCCCAAAAGTATTTTCCAAAAGGTCCGGGGTCGGTACTTACCTTTAAAATAAAAGGCGATCCTAAGAATGCCGACACTCTGATTGATCACGTAAAATTGCTGAGCCATCTGGCTAATGTGGGCGATGCTAAATCATTAATCATTCATCCTGCCGCCACTACCCACGAACAACTTTCGCCCGAAGATCAGATAGCTTCGGGGGTTGCTCCAGGCTTACTACGCATATCAGTTGGTATTGAAAATATTGAAGACATTAAAGCCGATATCGAACAGGCATTGGCTGCTATAAATTAATTGGATATTTAGTTGATTGGGGAATCAGATGAAAAACTGAAGATATTTATTCTGGACATGGGTAGATATCTTCGGTTTTTTATATAAAAGGCTTGGATGAAGTCTGATTCTGGTTGTAGTGTAAGTTTCGATCAATTGTAAT
>DAIQOQ010000005.1:0-13308 GCA_036787795.1 Paludibacter sp.
CTATTGATACTAAGATTCATGAAAGCAAAATACATGCTGAATCTGATTCTTTCCATGCCGGTTTATTACAGGTAACCTAAATTCGGCAATAAATCTATTATAGGTATTGTTCTTCATATTAGGCTTGTGTTAACCTGATTATTGATCTGCACCGAAGTAAAACCTTTTTCTATATCTGACCTTATAATGTGCGCTATATTTACGACGCCACAGTTAGAAAATTTACTCACCTAGATTGATTGAAACAAATAATGTGCTGTATCTAAATAGATTTTAAATAGTTAATTACACTTCAACTTTCCGCCGTTTTTTTTATTATGCAATACTAAATGACGGGGTGCTTTATTTTGAAAACTTTTTAGCTATAAAATTAAATAATACAAATTTCAAATAAAACTATATTCATCAATTTAAACAATGAAGAAACTACTTTTATTAGCCAGCTTGATATGCTGGAGTTTTGCGGCCAGAGCGCAAGATCAGTTTCTCGGAGAAATCAAAATGTTTGCAGGAAATTTTGCTCCTGCTGGTTTTGCTTTCTGCGATGGGCAACTATTGTCGATACAGCAATATTCAGCTCTCTTTTCCATATTAGGAACTACCTATGGTGGCAATGGACAAACAAACTTTGCATTACCAAACCTAAATGGTAGAGTACCTATTGGAGTAGGGCAGGGACCCGGTTTGTCAAATCGTTATTGGGGTGAGCAAGGAGGTCAGGAAACTGTGACTCTTTTGCAATCACAAATTCCTACTCATACTCATGCTGTAACAGCTGGTTCTGTGGCAATCCCCGTTTCTACAGCTACTGGCAATGCTGATTCTCCAAAGAACAGCTACCCGGCTTCAAGTACAAAATCATACAGTTCCACATCTAGTGGCAATATGAACACTACCGGATCTACTACAACCCTTGCACCGGCAGGAGCAGGGTTGCCTCATAACAATTTACAGCCTTACCTGACTATTCGGTATATCATAGCATTACAGGGGGATTATCCGTCGCGTCCATAATAATTAATAATCACTGATATGAAAAAACTTTACATTTTAGTGTTGCTTCTCACTTTAGGACTGGCAAAAGTATATAGTCAGTCAGAGCAATACTTGGGTGAGATTCGAATTTTCGCCGGAAGTTTTGCTCCCACTGGGTGGGCACTATGCGATGGGCAGCTATTGCCTATTGCTCAAAACGCGGCATTGTTTTCACTTCTTGGAACTACCTATGGTGGTAATGGAACAGTAAATTTTGCCCTACCTGATTTAAGGGGACGTACAGCCATGGGTGTAGGTAATGGGCATGTTGAAGGTGAACGAGGTGGTGAAGAAACACATATACTTACACTTGCAGAACTTCCAACACATACACATGCACTAATTAATATGTTGATAACCGGAAAGGGGAACAGTGCTGCCGGAGACAAAGATACCCCGGCGGCTAACTATTATGCTAAAAACCCTGCACGCGGTAACGAATTTAATACGCAATCAAATGCTCAGGGTGCTAACATTGTATTGCCGGTTGGTACCATTAATAATATTGGTGGTGGTCAGTCGCACAATAACATGGCTCCCTATACGACTTTAAGCTTTATAATTGCAATTGAGGGCTTTTTCCCATCACCGAACTAAAAGAATTGTGAAGTAATTCTGCAAATTTATAATTAGCTCTAGGGCAAATAGAATATGCCTGATTGCTTTATTAGTTCAATAATCAAATTATATAGATATGAAAAAAAAGATATTTACCTTATTGCTTTTATTCGTTGCCTTTATGGGTCTAAAGGCACAAGTAACACCTTATATTGGTGAAATTCGGATGTTTGCCGGAAATTATGCTCCTTATGGTTGGGCTCTCTGTAATGGACAACTATTATCAATGTCAGCGAATAGTGCGCTCTTCAGTGTAATTGGTACGAACTATGGTGGTAATGGAACTACAACTTTTGCATTGCCCGATTTACGTGGCCGTGCTCCTATTCATCAAGGTAATGGACATACTTTGGGACAACAGGGAGGAACTGAGCAAGTGACCTTGACTAGTACTCAAATTCCATCCCATACACATACCGCCATTCTTGCTTTACCTGTATATGCCGGTGTGGGAAATGCCGATACACCCATTGGGAATGTACCTGCAGTAAATGTAGCACGTGCTAACGAATTCAATACCACTTCCAATGGCTCTATGGGAACAGTTGATTATACGGCAAATTCTGCTACTACCCCTGTAGGTAGCTCTCAAGGTCATGATAATATGAAGCCTTATGTGGTTGTAAATTACATTATTGCAGTGCAAGGACTTTATCCGTCTTCAAATTAAATAGCCATAAAACAGATTAATATGAAAAAACGATTACTTTCAATTATATTTTCGATTACAGTTGCGCTACAAGTTTTCGCCGGAGGAACTTTTACTGTAACTAATACGAATGACAATGGTACAGGTAGTTTAAGGGCAGCTATGCAAAATGCTATAACCAGTGGTAGCGGTACTGTAGCCATCCAAACGAGTGGAACGATTATACTTGCGTCGGCACTGCCTGTAATTACGACCCCAATTACAATTACTTGTACAAACACTTCGGGCATTACAGTGTCCGGTAACAATGCTTGCCGTGTTTTTGAAGTCAACCTGTCTCCTGGAACAGCAACTTTTAAAAACCTCAACATCATAAATGGAGTTGGAGCCGGAGGTGGTGGCATCTTTGCCAGTACTTCAAATAATGGAAAGATTGCACTGGAAAATTGTACTATTTCCGGTTGTAACGCCAGCGGAAGTCAGGCATTTGGTGGTGCTATATGCTCTTCGGCAGACGTAGACTTACTCAATTGTACAGTAACAGGAAATAGTGCAGCCGACGGTGGCGGTGCTATTGAAATGATTGATGCGAGCGGAGCTTCGACGCTTACTATCAATCATTCTACGGTTACTCAAAATTCAACACCTGCTAATGATATTGCCGGTGGTATTGATGTTTATCTGAATAAGATAATTATTTCAAACTCAATAGTAGGGAATAATACGAATGGTAATGCCAGTTCGGCAAGAGATATTTCGTTGGATGTGTCAAATTCAAATACACAAGCAAGTAGCTATAATTTGTATACAACCACTCCATTCAGCACTTCCGGTACCGGTGATTTGCTTAATAAATCAGCCGCCGAGTTAGGCCTTTTGGCTTTAGCTAACAATGGGGGAGGCGTAAAAACACTGGCATTAACTCCTGCCAGTCTGGCTCGCAATAGTGCTACGGGTGCATTGACAACCGATGCACGTGGAATAACGCGCGACTCAAAACCCGATAGGGGTGCCTATGAGGTACAAGCTGCATTCGATATTACCTTATCGGCAAGTGCTATCAATGAAAATGTAGCAGCTAATTCAATTGTTGGAACGTTAAGTTCTCAGGATAATGATGCTGGGGATACATTTACCTATTCTCTTGTAAGCGGAACCGGCGATGCAGACAATGCGTCCTTCAACATTAGTGGTAGCAGTTTACGGATTACCAATAGTCCGGATTTTGAAGCTAAAAACAGTTATACAGTACACGTTCGTACTACCGATCAAGACGGATTTATATACGAAAAGGTATTTGCAATAACAGTGAATGATTTACCCGAAAATATGCCCGTTATGACTGTCCATGTACCAACTGCCGGTGGTCTTTCTGCTGCGATCACTGCTGCAAGTGGTACACTAAGTGGTGTTACCAACCTTACCGTTACAGGCACCATCGATGCCCGCGACTTTGTAACCATGCGCGATAATATGCCTTTACTTGCCACGCTTGACTTAAGCGGGGCTACAATAGCTGCATATAGTGGATCTGATGGACCTGCTACTGGATTAAGCTTTATTTACCCGGCTAATGGTATTCCAGACTATGCTTTTTATTCATCTGATACTTTCGCTGCAAAAACAACCTTAACTTCTATCACGCTACCATCATCGCTAAGGTCTATTTGTACATGGGCTTTTGCTAATTGTACTGGTCTGGCTGGTTCTTTAGTTATTCCTGCTGGTGTTACTTCTATTGGTAATAATGCTTTTTATAGCTGTTCTGGTTTTACAGGTTCTTTAGCTATTCCTGCAGGTGTTACTTCTATTGGTGATGATGCTTTTTATGATTGTAGTGGTTTTACAGGTTCTTTGGTGATCCCGGAGAATTTAACCTCGATTAATGCTGGGGTTTTTTATAATTGCAGTAAATTAACCGGCTTCCTAACTATTCCCTCGTTGGTTAGTTCTATTGGAAGTTATGCTTTTTATAACTGCATTGGTTTAACAGGAACATTAACTCTCCCTGCCGGTGTTAACTCTATTAATGATGGAGCCTTCATGCTTTGTAGAAATCTTAATTGTATTAATGTAAGTAGTGTTTCTCCAATAGCATTAGGAGCTAGTGTATTTAATGGAACTCCTACAGCGAGCATTAAATTGGTAGTGCCTTCTGGTTCTTATCTGGCTTATTCTACTACTGATCAGTGGAAAGGTTTCTTTGCTGTGAACGTTCCAACTCCGACAGCTTTAACTGGCTTTATCGCACATACAGGCAATGCATCTGCTTCGCAAACTTTCACTATCGGTGTTTCGCCTACCATGCTCGACCTTACTGTAACTGCTCCTGCAGGGTATGAAGTCCGGGAAAATGGAATCGGGACTTTTGGTAGTACTGTAGCGTTAACATCGGCTACAGGCTCTATTGCCAATAAAATGATAGAAGTACGAATGGCTTCGTCTGCCACCCCGGGAGTTATTTCGGGCAATGTGGTTTGTTCTTCAACCGGTGCTGCATCACAAAATGTAGCGGTTAGTGGAACTGTAAGTGATATCCCATCTATAACCACTCAGGCTGTAAGCTCCATTGCTGCTACTACGGCTACGGCTAACGGAACTATTGTTGACTTAGGCATTTCTAATCCTACTGCTTATGGGGTATGCTGGAATACTACAGGCAATCCTACGGTGGCCGACCATATAGTAGATGCTGGAGCAGCAACTGTAGCATCTGCGTTTACTGCTGCTCTTACAGGCTTAGCTCCTAATACAACTTACTATTTAAAAGCATTTGCCACCAATAGTGCCGGTACGGGTTACGGCGTCCAGGTTAGTTTTACAACCACCAACATTGCCCCTGCTATTAGTTATATCACAGCGCAAACTTATGTTCTGGGTACTCCGATCACAGCCTTAACGCCAACTAATACCGGTGGAGCAGTAGTGCCAATGCTTTTGCCTCAGGTGAGTACTCTGGCCGGAAGTGGTGCTGTCGGTTCAGCTGATGGCTCAGGCACTTCGGCGAGTTTTAATTATCCGACCTTACTTACAACAGATGCAGCAGGAAATATTTATGTAAGTGATTCACGTAACCATATTGTTCGCAAAATAACTCCTACCGGCGATGTTAGCACTTTGGTAAATGCTTCAGCAGGCTTAGATGAGCCTGCCGGCATTGTTGTTGATGCAGTGGGCAATATATATGTGTCGGACCGTGAAACCCCCAGAATTATGAAAATAACCACCAAAGGTGTGATTACAACATTTGCCGGTAGTGGCACACAAGGGTCGGACAATGGTAATGGTACTTCTGCCAGTTTTGATACTCCAACCGGCCTGGCCATAGATGACGCGGGCAATTTGTATGTAGCAGATATGGGCAACAATCTGATTCGAAAAATAACTCCGGCTGGTGATGTTTCTACCCTGGCCGGTAGTGGTACAGAAGGTTCGGATAATGGCAATGGTACTTCTGCAAGTTTCTCTAATCCTTTTGATTTGAAGGTAGATGCCTTGGGTAATGTTTATGTGACTGATGTCTATAATAGTTCGATTCGCAAAATAACACCGGCGGGTGATGTAACTACCTTTGTTGACAATAGAGGTGGTCCTACATTTAGGAGTCACGCTATTAATGCCGGTATTAAAATGGCTTCCAAAAAAATGACCTCTGTTTTTGTCGGTATAGCCATAGACCGTAGTACAGGCAACTTCTATGTCACAGATCCATATCTCAGTCAGATTCGTAAAATAACCCCTGCCGGGGTAGTCAGCACCTTGGCAGGTAGTGGAGATAATGGAGCAACTGATGGACCGGGTGAAACAGCTGCCTTTGCTTCTCCTATGGGTATTACTGTAGATGCTGCAGGTAATGTGTATGTTGCAGATAACGGTAATAATTTAATCAGGAAAATTACTCAGGCTAGTTATACCATCAGTCCGGCTTTACCTGCCGGTTTAAGTTTTGATGGAGCTACCGGTACTATCAGTGGTACGCCTACAGCCCTTAGTGCTGCTACTACCTATACGGTAACAACCGCAAACAATGGAGGAAGCAGTACGGCTACTATTAGTGTTGCAGTGAAGAATCCACAAACAATTACGTTTGGCACTTTGGGGACTAAAACCTACGGTGATGTCACGTTTGATCTGGCTGCCACTTCCACTTCCGGCTTAGCGGTAAGCTATAGTAGTGACAACACCGCAGTAGCAACCGTTTCGGGTAATACAGTGACTATTGTGGGTGCAGGTACAGCTAACATTACAGCCTCACAGCTTGGTAATATAACTTATGCAGCTGCCGCTAACGTAATTCAACAGCTGACGGTTGGTAAAAAAGCATTGACTATAACCGATCCTACGGTAATTACTTCTAAAACTGTAGATGGAAATACTGCTGCCGTAGTTTCGTTTTCAGGTACTTTGCAGGGTATGATTACCAGCGATTTGAATAATGTTACTATTACAGCTACTGCTAATTATGACAATGCCACTGTTGGAATCAATAAAACAATTACAGTAGTTTATACGTTAGAAGGTAGTGCTTCAGGTAACTATACCGCTCCTGCCAATTTTGTAATTACGGGGGCCAAGATCGTTGATATATCTTCGGGTGTTGATGTTCCCACTGCTTCGGATGCTGAAGCAGTTATTGCTTACCCCACACAGGTATCAATGGATCAGTCTTGTATGGTGAAAGTGACGGGCGTGTCTGATAGCGATTTGCAGGGTACTACCTTATCGGTGTATAACACGCAGGGAGTCTGTATTTATCATTCTACGAAAGTAGGATTAACGAATTCAATTACGCTACCCTCGGTTCAGGGGATGTACCTTGGACGTGTAATTACGGGCAAGGGTAAAGAGTTTCAATTTAAAGTGATTGTAACAAGATAGAGGATTTATCGGATAATGATATATTGACCAAATATATTTTATAACTCAGAGAAGACCCGCTTAATCTTGATGTTTAAGTGGGTCTTTTTTTTGTAAGACATGAAAAATGTAAGAAAAACTATTGAAAAAATAAAAACTTTATCATATATTTGCTCCGTATATGAAAAGCGGATCTCATGAGCCTCGGCCTGAGTAGAAAGTTAGCATATATTTTTTTACCTATATCGAATAATTGGAAAGAATACAAATGTAGACTGTGTGCACATTTAGTTCAATTCAAATGAATATCTAGTATAAAATCTTAATCACAGTGGAATGAGTGAAAAAGAAGAAAAACCTCGAAAAAAATCAAGAAGGGAGTTCTTACAGGATTTAGGGATTGTTGGGGTTGGTACTTTAATTGGTGGTTCTGCAATATTTGCAGGCATGCACTATGATAAGAAGAAAACGCAAGTAGAAAGAATCAAGGTTCTCACGGCAGAGAATGAATTACTTGAAATCGAGAAAAGCGATACTACCAAAGTTGTAAAGTCAAAGCTGGAGAACCTTACTTATCTTCAAAAGCAGGGCCGTGATGGAATTGCAGGCCGTCGTTTTGTGATGGTTATTGATCTATCCAAGTGCCGGAATGCCCGGAAATGTATGGCAGCCTGTAATAATGCTCATCATCTTCGCCCGGAACAACATCATATTAATGTATTGAAAATGCAGGAATCTCATGATACACCTGCATATTATATGCCCAAGCCTTGTCAGCATTGCGACAATCCTCCTTGCGTTGCCGTTTGTCCGGTAGATGCTACATTTAAACGTCAAGATGGTATTGTTCTTATTGATAATGAACGGTGCATAGGTTGTCGTTTCTGTATTGCTGCCTGTCCGTATAGTGCCCGTATTTTCAACTGGGCCGAACCAATAAAATCAGTAGATGATGAAGATTTGACTTATAATGTTGAATTGAATGTCCCTCAACGGAAAGGAACCATCAGTAAATGTCTGTTTAGTGCCGACAGGGTACGCGAGGGTAAGTTGCCTTATTGTGTTTCTGCTTGTCCGAATGGCGTTTATTATTTTGGTGACGAAAATGAAGATACGGTAACTAACGGAACAACAAAAGAAACTGTCCGTTTTAAAAAGCTGCTTGAGGATAATGGTGGGTATACATTAATGCCGGAACTTGGCACACATCCGCGTGTTTATTATCTACCTCCAAAAGGTAAAGAGTATCCGTTTCAGGATAAAGATAAACCGGAAGCTGCTGAGCATTTGGGAAACAGTTAATGCTGATAGCTAAATTCAGAATTCTTTAAACTTGAACTAAATACTTGTATCTATTTTATGTCAGATCAATTAAAAACAGAAAAGATTACCACCGACTTGCTTCGGTCAATCAGGCTGAATAAAAGTTTCCTGATTTGGATGGGTTTTTTAGGACTTGCATTTCTGGTATGCTTTGGTGCGTACGGGTTGCAGTTGAAAAACGGAATGGTTGTAACAGGGCTTGGCGACTATGTCTCTTGGGGTATGTATATTTCCAACTTCGTATTTTTTGTAGCCACGAGTTTAATCGGAATGCTAATCAGTGCGGCACTTGGTCTCTCCGGGCAGAAGTGGGCAGCGCCGTTGGCCAGAATTGCGGAAATCATTGCTCTGGCTTTTGCGGCTGTTGCCGGCTTGGTAATTGTGATGGACATGGGACGTCCCGAACGACTTTTGAATGTAATTATTCATGGACGCATTCAGTCCCCTATTGTATGGGATATGACAGTAGTTACCGTTTATGTGCTTATTAGTACCTTATTTCTGTATATTCCACTTATTCCCGATCTGAAAATCTGTTACGACAGACTGGATAAACTTCCTCCCTTTGCCCGTAATATTTATAAACTTCTATCGCTCAATTGGACAGGGTCGACCGGCCAGAAAAAACTCATAAAACAATCAACCCGAGTTATTGCCATATTTATTATTCCGGTGGCACTGGCTATTCACACAGTTACTTCCTGGCTATTTGCCAATACGTCCAGAGCTGGTTGGGATTCTACGATATTTGGACCTTATTTTGTTACGGGCGCTTTTGTGGCCGGTAGTGCTGCTGTTATTATTGCCATGTATTTTTATCGAAAGAACTATGGTTTGAAGGACTATATCACCGATTACCATTTCGATAAAATGGGACAATTATTAGTATTGGTATCCTTGGTCTATTTATACTTTACATTGAATGAATACATGGTGCCAGCATACAAAATGAAGACGTCTGAGGCGTTGCATTTATCCGCGTTATTTACCGGTATTCATGCGGGTTTGTTTTGGTCGGTGCAGCTCTTTGGATTGGTTTTGCCGATTATATTGCTGCTGTTTAAAAAGATGAGAGAGCCTTTACCTATGCTCTTTATTGCTTCAGCTGTACTGATTGGTGCCTGGTTTAAACGATACATTATTGTTGTCCCAACTCAGGAACATCCCTTTTTACCAATTCAAAATGTTCCTCTGAGTTTTAAAATTTATACGCCCACGCTGGCAGAGACTCTGGTTACTATTGCTCCATTTATTTTGGTTCTGATTATTGTCACCATATTGTCGAAAGTGATTCCAATAATTTCGGTTCACGAAACTATAGAGCAACTGGAAGGAAATAATAAAAATGACTGATTATGCCTAGACGAATTATTGATCTTAGAATTGCTTTGACTTTAGCAGTCACTATACTATATTGTGCAAATGATTTTGCGGCAAACAATTGGAATGTACCTGCCGATAAGAAAACGAAAAATAGTTACATCAAGTTTGATGCTGCTTCGGCAAGTCAGGGAGAAGCAATCTATAATAAAAACTGTGCTTCTTGCCATGGTAACCCAGGTAAAGGAAATAGTTTGAAATCTTTAAGCCCTGTTCCACCGGATTTGTCTTCGGCTAAATCCCAAGAACTGACAGACGGCGAATTGTTTTATATTCTATCTACAGGTCGAATGGTCATGCCTTCGTTTAAAAATGTTTTATCGGAAGATGAAAGGTGGAGGGTTATCTCATTTATACGAAGTTCCAACAAGAGTTATGTTCAGACTCTTTCTAAATTCGATCCGAATAAAAGTAAGTTAGTAAAGATCACTCTTAATTTCGATCCGGCAACACATACTATCCGTGTGTTGGCTAAAGCAAACGAAAAATCAGGTGTAGTGGCCTTGAAAGATGCTGAAGTAGCCTTGTTTGCTACCCGTTATTTTGGTCGGTTGCAAATAGGTAAATCGACGAAGACAGATAAAGATGGTGTGGCCAACTTTAAGTTTCCAAAAGACCTGCCAGGTGATAAGACCGGAGTTGTAGAATTAGCCGCTAAGGTCAATGATGAAAATTATGGTGAAATAGAGTCGGTCAGTAAAATGAAAGTGGGTATTCCAACTGACAAACCCGCTTTGAATAAGGATAGAGCTATATGGAATGTCATGGCTAAAGCTCCCATTTGGATAATTGTCTTATATAGTTTTGGGGTTTTGGTATTTGTATTGATTCTACTATATCTTTTAAATAATTTGAGGAAACTAAAGAAACTAGGTGATAACTAAAAAAATAAAATCATGAAAAAACTTGCAGCACTTGGACGAATCTTATTCGCTTTACCTTTTGGAATAATGGGTTTAAATCATTTCCTTATGACTAATGTTTTTATAGGTATGATGTCTTCATTTATTCCCGGTGGAGCTTTCACTGTTTTACTAACAGGTGCCTTACTTATTGTGGGATGCATCAGCATTATATTAAATAAAAATATAAAGATAGCTTGCTTTGGACTTGCCGGTTTGCTGTTTATTTTCATTATAACAATTCATATTCCGGGCTTATTTACATCCGACTGGCAAATAGCTTTGGTAGAACTCCTTAAAGATACTGGATTAATGGGCGGTGCTATTATGATTGCCATTTCTTCTACTTTACTAAAAGAAGAACCAACGAAAAACGAATCAAAATGAAAAAGAAGATTATTGTTGTATTAAGCATTGTCTTGACTTTTACAGGATATGTATTTGCCCAAGTGGATCAGTCGCCCGAAGTTGGAGTCATAGAACATCTTGGTAAAACCATTCCGCTGGACCTGAAGTTTGTAAATGATAAGTTTGATACTGTCACGTTAAAGCAATTGATAACCAAACCGACTATTTTATCGTTTGTTTATTTTGATTGTCCTGGACTATGTAGTCCTTTGCTTGAGGGTGTAGGTGATGTCATTCACAAGACTGATATGAAGTTGGGTAAAGATTATCAAGTGATAACGATTAGTTTTAATTACAGAGATACGCCTCAGAAGGCAAAAGAAAAGAAAAAACGTTTCATCGATAAATATTCAAAGGGTAATGGAGATGGTTGGATTTTTCTGACTACCGATAGTGCTACTATTTTTAAAATCACAAATGCCACAGGTTTTAAAACAAAAGCAGTAGGCTTGGATTTTGTGCATCCTTCGGCCATTATAGCCATTAGCCCCAAAGGACAGATAACACGCTATTTATACGGCATTACGTTTATGCCTATAGATTTTAAAATGGCGATCATTGAAGCGAACAAAGAGCAACCACGACCAACGATACAAAAAATACTTTTGTTGTGTTATAGTTACGATCAAACAAATCAACGATTTGCGTTGGATGTGACAAAAATAGCCGGAATCATCATCGTATTCTTTTTACTGGTATTTATTATTGTGTTTTTGCTCAAACCAAAAAAGAAAAACAAAAATTAGAACTGTATGACTACTGCAACAGAAAAAACAGAATATGTAAGCTACCTCGACCATAAAGGCAAATACAAGGGGATTTTTGCGTGGATTTTTGCCACGGATCATAAACGGATTGGGTTGCTTTATATGTATGCAATCATGTCATTCTTTTTTATCGGGGCATTTTTAGGACTGTTGATGAAAATTGAGTTGATTGCACCGGGCGAAACCATTATGAAGGCACAGACTTATAACGGTGTTTTTACCCTTCATGGAATCCTGATGATTTTCATGGTGGTAATTCCCGGCTTATCTGCTGTGTTTGGTAATTTCTTCCTGCCCATTTTAATTGGGGCAAAAGATGTGGCTTTTCCTAAACTAAACCGCTTTTCATGGTGGATCTTCATCGCCGGAAGTATCATGGCTATTGCTTCGCAACTACTGAAAGACGGGCCTCCCGATACGGGTTGGACATTTTATGCACCTTATAGTACAACAACGGGTACAAATGTAATCATGGCAACTGCCGCAGCTTTTGTGTTGGGTTTTTCATCCATTCTCACCGGTTTAAATTTTATAGTAACCATTCATCAGATGCGGGCGCCGGGAATGAAGTTTTTTAATATGCCGTTATTTCCTTGGGCATTGTATGCAACAGCCTGGATTCAATTGCTTGCAACGCCTATAATTGGGATTACACTTTTAATGTTGATAGCTGAACGCTTATTTGGGATCGGCTTTTTTGATCCGAATCTGGGGGGTGATCCGCTGCTGTTTCAACATTTATTCTGGATTTATTCGCATCCTGCTGTGTATGTTATGATCTTGCCGGCAATGGGTGTAATTACTGAAATAATCCCGACTTTTTGCCAACGGCAGATATATGGCTATAAAGCAGTGGCTTTATCTAGTCTGGCTATTGCCGGAGTCGGATTTTTGGTTTGGGGACATCACATGTATACCTCGGGAATGAGCGAACAAGCCCGGTGGTTTTTCTCACTGCTTACTTTTATAGTTGCCGTACCCAGTGCCATCAAAGTATTTAACTGGATAGCGACTATGTATAGAGGATCAATAGATGTAAAACCTCCCTTTCTTTATGCAATTTCGTTTATCTTCCTTTTTATCATTGGTGGAACCACGGGACTATTGCTTGGATCGGTAGCTACAAATGTACAGGTACATGATACTTCATTTGTTGTCGCGCATTTTCATTATATTATTTTTGGCGGTATGGGTTTTTCATTCTTTGCTGCAATTCATTATTGGCTACCCAAAATGTATGGTAGAATGTATAATTTTAAAATAGCTTATATTGCCTGGGGAATTAATTTTGTAGGTTTTAATTTATTATATTTCCCACAATTTATTATTGGAGTCGAAGGTATGCCAAGAAGATATTTTGATTATCCGC
>DAIQOQ010000005.1:13408-33220 GCA_036787795.1 Paludibacter sp.
TTAAGGGGTAGGTGTCAATTGAAAATTATATGAGTGAAATGATAACACACGTTGAGGAGCATAGAGACGATGAAGCCTCTAAACTGGGAATGTGGCTCTTTATTTTTACAGAACTATTATTGTTCGGAGGATTATTTTTGGTATACTCTATTTTCAGAGCAGAATATCCGCTGGCTTTTCATGAAAGTAGCCTGGAATTAAGTGTTACTATTGGTGCAATTAATACCATTGTCCTTCTGTTTAGTAGTATGACCATTGCTATGGCGCTGACAGCTATTCAAAAAAATGATCAAAAACGGGCTTTGATTTTTATAGGAATAACATTATTTTGTGCAGCGATCTTTCTCGTAAACAAATATTTTGAGTGGGGACATAAATTTGAAATGAAGTTGTATCCGGGCTCGCCTTTGATGCCGCTTTTGGGTAGAGGATATTTGCTTTATTTCAGTCTCTACTTTTTTATGACCGGACTGCATGCTTTGCATATAATTATTGGAATGACTCTTTTGGTTGTTTGTTATTTTAAGGTGAAAAGTAAGAATATAAATAGTAAAGATTATGTACTACTCGAAAATGGTGCTCTCTATTGGCACTTAGTGGACTTAATCTGGATTTTCCTTTTCCCGCTGATGTATTTAATTTCCTGAAAGGGGATACTCTATGAAAGACAATCGAAATTAAAGTATTTTTTTATTGATTTATTATGGCAAATAATACTACACATACTACCGAATACAGAGTGCTGGCAAAAGTCTTGTTGGTACTTATGTTTCTTACCTTTCTGACTATTAGTATAACTTCCTTTCATTTGGGTGCATTCACAGTTACGGTAGCCTTATTGATTGCCGGGGTGAAAGGTTTTCTGGTGTTATCTTATTTTATGCATTTGAAATATGAGAGCCTGTTACTTCGCATTTTGGTGGGTATGGTTTTCGTGCTCTTTATAGTAATTGTGCTTATTACATTTATTGATTATGCATATCGATAGATGTTTCTTTTGTATTTCTTTTAAAATTGTAACTTGTAACTAATAACTACATTATGTTCAGTAACGCATCAAATTTTGTTCAGGGAGTTGATTCGGCATTTTTTATCATTACGGGAATATCCGTATTTTTTCTTGTAACTCTTACGGCTACTATGATTTTTTTTGTTGTGAAATACAATAAGAAAAAAGGCAAACCGGCAATTCAGATTAAAGATAATTCGCTGCTGGAAATCACATGGATTACTATTCCTATGATTCTGGTTCTTTATATGTTTTATATTGGTTGGCAAGGATTCTTACCAATGCGTCAGGCTCCCAAAGATGCTATGCAAGTGAAAGCCATCGGCTCTATGTGGAAGTGGACATTTGAATATGCAGGAAATAAGCAGTCCGATACCTTGGTGTTGCCAATCAATAAAGCGGTGAAAGTAAATCTGGCATCGACGGATGTGTTGCATGGTTTCTTTATACCTGCATTTAGAATAAAAGAAGATGTAGTACCGAAAAAGAATAATTACTCATGGTTTATACCGGGGCAACTTGGTGACTTTGATTTGTTTTGTACCGTGTATTGTGGGGTGAGTCACTCGTATATGTCGGCAATTGTCCGAATCGTAAATCAGCAGGACTATGACAAATGGATAGCTGCATTGCCGGTAAAAAAGGCTAACACTAATTCAGGTCATGCGGTTTTGGAGAAAAATGGTTGCATTGCCTGTCACTCTCTTGATGGTTCAAAATCTGTTGGTCCGACTTTTAAAGGACTGTCGGGATCGAAAGTTGATGTTACTACCAATGGAGCACCCCGAAAAGTTACTGCTGATGATGCTTATATTAAGACATCTATTCATGAACCAAACAAGGATGTGGTGGTCGGGTATCCACAAGGACTGATGAAATCGTACAAAGGATTGATAACAGATAAGGATATCGAACTAATAAATGAATATCTGAAAACATTGAAATAATGAAAAACTACCTGCAACTGGTTTCGGCTTTAATAAAATACAAAGTTTCCATAGCTGTAACTTTTACAGCTATTACCGGTTACATCGTCTATGCGGGTCGCTTTAATTTAGAAACTCTGTATTTAGTGCTTGGTGTCTTTTTTCTTGCCGGAGGTTCCAGTGCATTAAATGAATGTCAGGAAAGTGAATACGATGCCAGAATGGAGCGAACAAAGAACCGTCCCATTCCGACAGGGCAGATCTCCCGAAAAAATGCATGGCTGGTTGCTTCAGCTTTTGTTATTGTAGGGTTGTTGATTTTATATATTGCTTTTGGTGTGGTGACTGCTTTACTTGGTGTAGTAAATTTGGTGTGGTATAATCTTATTTACACATACTTGAAGCGTGTTACTCCTTTTGCCGTTGTGCCGGGGTCGTTGGTTGGAGCTATTCCTGCACTGATGGGTTGGACAGCAGCTGGTGGTTATGTGTTCGAAACTACGATTATTTTTATTGCATTCTTTTTGTTTATATGGCAAATACCTCATTTCTGGTTGCTGATGATTAAATATGGTAAGCAATACGAAGAGGCTGGATTTAAGACCATCAATCAGGCTGTTAATCCGGCTAATCTGAAAATGATTATTTTTGCCTGGGTTATAGCCACTTCATTTTCATCTATCATTGTACCACTATTTTTAGTCAATATATCATTACCCTTCTTCCTTATTATTTTTGCCTTGAATTTATCGTTCATAGCTATTTTTACTAAACTCTCGTTTGGAAACGTAGCTGAATTAAATTTCCGTAAATCATTTATCAGCATCAATCTTTATATGATGCTGTTCATGCTGCTGCTGATTATTTTCCATATCGTTGCTTCGTAGTGATGGCTGTTTCTTGTTATGTGTGCTACCGACTATAGCCAGGATTACTTATATCGGCTGAACATATTATTAGGATAGCTTGTTTATTGGAACGAATACATGTTTGTATGCTATTTTTGACAAGTTTTACAAATGCCTCAACTTTATTCTTTGTAATTTTGCGGTTCAATAATTAGAATGTCTCTATCTTTAAAACATAAAGTTCATGCATTTGTAGCACTGCTTTTTTCGGCAGTACTACTGGGTTCCCTGCTCGTAAAGCCGGTGCATATTTTATTTGTTAGTCACGACCGGGTAGAGACATTAAAAGTTCAGTCGGATTTCGGTGTTATCTCCAACTCGCACCACGATTGTTCCGTTTGTAATTTTGAGTTTTGCTCTTTTATTCCTCAAGTGCAGGTTCATGTTCCAAAGGCTGACATAAGCTTTGCAAGGGAGATTACTCCGCGAACCATTAATGGAATAATTAAACAAACCTCACACCATTTCCTGTTACGGGGTCCTCCTGTAATTTAAACTTTCTCTTTTTTATTGATTGCATTGTTATTCCTTGTTTTATTGTGCAGACAACTCAGCAGTTGTTTGCGACTGAACATTTCGAACTAACATAGAGATTATGCCTGTGGAATAAATGACTCCTTGTCGGGCAGTATCTGTTGCATTCATTATTACAACTACATTTTACAAACATCTAAAAACAGATTCAGTTATTCTGAAATCCAAAGTCAGGTTTATGGTTAAGGTACTTCTTTGAAAGAAAAAAGGAGTCCCGGCAGTAAGCTCCTGCGTTTCGATACTTTTTTGCTGGTATGGTTTATATTTAACTGTATCGATGCAATGATTGGCGGAAGTTGACTGATTACAGTTTCAGAAAACAGATGTGCTGAATAAATTCAAAAAAGAAAACAGGAATGAAAAAGATATTTATATTTCTTCTCTTATTTGTCGTGGCTTTAAATGTTGCGGCAGATGTTACCGAGGGTTCGCAAACGAGCTTGCAAGGTAAAATAACCGACAAAAGCGGAGAGCCAATAATAGGCGTTAATATTTATTTGCCGGAACTGAAAACCGGAGCGTCCACCGATGCACAGGGCTTTTACCAAATAGACAACTTACCCAAACATAGACTATCTGTTCAAATTAATTCGGTAGGTTATAAAATGATATCAGAGATCATTGATCTGTCCTCGACCACGCATAAAGATTATGTAATGAAGGAGTCGGTAACTGAAATTGCAGAAGTGACGGTAACGGGACAAGCAATCACTTCGCAACTAACTAGAACACCAACACCTGTGAGTATAGTTACTCTGGCCGACTTACAACAACATCCATCCACCAATATTATTGATGCTCTGAGTTCGCAGCCGGGTGTGTCGCAAATTACAACCGGAGGGGGTATTTCCAAACCGGTCATTCGTGGGTTGGGTTATAACCGGGTAGTCGTTGTGAATGACGGAGTGCGTCAGGAAGGTCAACAATGGGGCGACGAGCACGGAATTGAGATCGATGAAAATCAGGTAAACCGGGCCGAGATATTGAAGGGTCCAGCAAGTTTACTGTATGGCTCCGATGCCATGGCAGGGGTGATCAGCTTTTTCTCAGCACCCATATTACCTCAGGGTAAAATGCAGCTCAATGCCAGTGCAAATTATCAGACTAACAACGGGCTGATGGCTTACTCGATGGACTATGCCGGACATAAAAAGACCTTTGTATGGGATTTGCGCTATAGCGGTAAAGAGGCTCATGCTTATCAGAACAAGTATGACGGGTATGTATACAGTTCCGGTTTTAAGGAAAATGCAGCTTCGGCTTTAGTGGGTATAAGTAACTGGTGGGGATATTCGCATCTGACTCTTAGCATGTATCATCTGACTCCGGGTATTGTGGAAGGTAACAGGGATAGTCTTTCGGGCAAGTTCACGAAAGATATTGGACTCCCTGATGGTACGGTAGGTAGTGCGATAGCAACACATAATGATCTTACTTCGTATAGCCATCAGATGCCTTATCAGCAGGTTTATCATTACAAAGCCGTGTGGAATAATAATATCTTGTTGGGCGACGGAAGTCTGAAAGCCAGTTTGGGGTATCAGCAAAATCGCAGACAGGAATTTGCCGATGTGCTCACTCCCAATAATTATGGCTTGTACTTTCAGCTTCATACCGTAAATTATGATGTGCATTACCAATCGGCCGAGCGGAATGGCTACAGTTTTTCGTTTGGTGTAAGCGGTATGGGTCAACGCTCGTTGAACAAAGGAACCGAGTTTCTTGTGCCGGAGTATGGCTTGTTTGATATAGGGGCATTTGCAGTGGCTAAAAAAACAATAGGCAAGTTGGATATCAGCGGCGGACTCCGTTTCGACAATAGGTCTGAAACCGGTAAGTCACTTTATCTGGATGCCAACGATGCTAAAACAACAGCTTCTGATCCTACAGCTACACAGCGCTTCTTTGCTTTTTCGAAAGACTTCAAAGGTGTAAGTGGAAGTATAGGAGCCAGTCTGCAGCTGAACGACAACTGGATTACCAAATTGAATCTCTCTCAGGGTTTCCGGGCACCGAGCATTGGTGAGCTGGCTTCGAATGGAGTGCATGATGGAACGGTACGTTACGAGATTGGAAATTCAGGCTTAAAGTCGGAGCACAGTCTTCAGCTGGATTACGAGTTGGGCTACAACACTGAGCATGTAACGGCTAAGGTCAATCTGTTTGCCAACAACATCCGAAACTATATTTATTCGCACAAAATCAATAGTGTGAATGGTGGAGACTCTATTCAAAGCGGCTATTCTACTTATAAGTTTGATTCGGGCAATGCATTGCTGTTTGGTGGCGAGGCTTATCTGGATATTCATCCGCATCCGTTGGACTGGTTGCATTTTGAAAACAGTTTCTCGTACGTGTATTCGGAGTTAAAGAATCAATCCGATTCGACACGCTATCTGCCGTTTACACCTGCTCCTAAATGGACTTCGGACATCAGGGTTGATTTGAATCATACAATCAAATCGTTGAAAAATACCTATGTGTCGTTTGGTCTGGAGCATGATTTTAAACAGACTCATGTTTATTCGGCTTATGGAACGGAAACTCCTACCGATGCTTATACACTGCTGAATGCCGGCATTGGTACAGACGTGGTTTGGAACAAGCGCACTTTATGTAGCATTTATATAAGCGGTACAAATCTGGCCGATGTGGCTTATCAGAGTCACCTGAGCCGATTGAAGTACGAAGCCGAAAATTATGTCACCGATAGGGTAGGGGTTTACAATATGGGACGCAATATTAGTTTTAAACTTATAGTTCCGGTTAATCTCTAGGCTTCTGTTTCTTAAACCGAAAGCACTCTTTACACAGGCAGCGATTCAGCAATGAATCGCTGCTTTTGTTTTATGCTCTACAGGTATACTAAATGGTGCTGCTCTCAGTACATATTGTTACGCCGGGCGGAATATTCATTATTTGTAGGGATTGCCCACCTTGTGGGTGTGGGCTACTTTTGCAATGTTGATTTAAACAAACAACCGGAATGGAAAATATAAAACAAATCGTAGTAGGTCAAACGCTGCACGGAAGTGTATTCAAATGCTTTAAATGCAATTTAATCCATGTAGAATTTAAAAACCTGAACTTCAATTTTACGGACGAACAGTATAAGCATTTTGCCGACTACATAAAGAGTCTGGATGGAGCTAAATGGGAATATACAAACCGAAACTCAAGCTATACCCGCAAAATAATGGTGCCAATTGGCTATCAAAACATCAACATGATGTTTCATGCAGATGAATTGCAGGAGCTTAAAAGCTTACTGAGTATGTCGCAACCCGAATGTTCGTTTAAGCAGTATATGAGAACAACACAATTGGACTTTTTCGTTTTTCTCAATTAAAAGAACCTGCGGGTGCTCTTGTAAATAAGGCAATACAATAGGTATTCTGTAAGTTATGGATATATCGAGTCTGCTGAAAGACTTTTCTTAGCCACGAAGTGGCTAAATGTGCATAACCCCCGGTAAGCGAAGCGCAACCGGGGGATGGAAATCAAAATATAACTGCAACCCCGAAGTGGGTTGAATATCACTATAAGATAATGTTGCATTTACGGAGCTTTGTTGTCTTTAAAACCTGAGTTTAGAATAAGAGCTATATAGGAAAATAGGATCAACTTCATAATGTGAATCAGTAGTTGAAAAAAATAGTTCGTAGGACTTATATATCCATAGAATAAACAGATTGCATATTTATTGTCCGTAGGACATTCACATTTTACCCTGTTTATCCCCTACGGGGAATTGGTTGTATATGTTTTCATTTTCTATTGATATGTATTCCCTACGGGAAATAACTCATTATAAATAGAAAGTGTATGTATGCAACTTTTGATTCGCATTAATATGGTACATTCCGATTTCGAAAGTAGCGACATTTACATGTTGGATTTTTTAATAGACAATATAAATTCAAATAACTTTAATTTCAAAACAAAATGAAACCGATAGCAATTATTTACGGATCATCGGGTGGAAATACCCAAGCAGTAGCTGGTAAGCTGGCAAAACAACTGGGAGAGACTCAGGTAACCTTATTGGATGTGGCTAAAATCAAAACTATCGATATAGAAGCCCATAGCAACTTAATTTTAGGAACCTCTACTTGGGGCAGCGGCGATTTGCAGGATGACTGGGACTCGTTTTTGCCTAAACTGCAAGCGCAGAACTTAAAAGATAAAACAATAGCCCTTTTTGGCCTAGGCGACTCATCGTCGTATTCCGATACTTTTGTAGATGGTATGGGAATTATATACGAGGTAATCAAAGATAAGGGTTGTCATATAGTTGGGGCAGTGGCTACCGATGGCTATGATTATGAATCATCGCGGGCTGAAGAAGCCGATAAGTTCGTTGGCCTGGCGCTGGATGAAGATAATGAATACGGAAAAACCGATGCCCGCATAGCTGCCTGGGTGGAGGCTATATTGCCGGAGTTTCAATAATAATATTGAATAAGCTTGCTATAGGAAGAGCAATCAACGAGAAATATAACAGGGGTTATATTAAAAGCACGCAAAGCACGCAAATAACACAAATTTTCGCAAATAAGATTCGCAAAGTAGAATATTATTTGCTGTTTTTGAGTTTACTGTAGAAGAAGTTTTGTCGACATACTGTTGGCAAAACTTCTTCTGTTTTTATTTGTCAGTGTTTCTTTATTTTTAAACTTTTGCCAATATTTATATAGGAGCGTAATATCCATTCTTCTGTATTTAAAATAAGTCAACTGTGCCATCCCTTTTTGGGTTATATAGCTTATTTCTCAATTTATATTTTTATGTATTCACCATATTAACTGCCTAAAAAATCCATTTTAGCCAATAAACTTCAATTTTTTCGAATTAAATACTTGTTTATTTAAAATTATGTTTTTACCTTTGTGGCGTTCTATTCTATTATGGTTCTGTAGAACAGTTCTTTGGTGTATTGATTTCAACTAATAAAAAATGAGTGAAATTGACCTACTAATTGGTGTTGGCTGGTTATATATTAGGGCACTTGCTTCATTTATCGGTACGAATGGATCATCAAACTATCTACTTTGGTCATCGAACTGTCTACTTTAGTCATCAGTTTGTATGAATGGGTCATCGAACTATCCACTTTGATTATTGGTTTGTACGAATAGGTTATCTAATTATTCACTTTGATCATCGATTCGTACGAATGAGTCATCAAACTATCTACTTTGGTCATCGAACTGTCTACTTTAGTCATCAGTTTGTATGAATGGGTCATCGAACTATCCACTTTGATTATTGGTTTGTATGAATAGGTTATCTAATTATTCACTTTGATCATTAGTTGGTACGAATGGATCATCGATTGATGCGAATGGATTATCAAACTATCCACTTTGATCATTGGTTCGTACGAATAGGTCATCGAATTATCAACTTTGATCATTGATTCGTACGAATGAATCATCGATTGATGCGAATGGATCATAAAACTATCCACTTTGATCATCGGTTCGTACGAATGGATCATCGAATTATCCACTTTGATCATTGGTTCGTACGAATAGGTCATCGAATTATCAACTTTGATCATTGATTGGTACGAATGGATCATCAAACTATACGCTTTGATCATTAGTTCATGCGAATGAGTTATTGAATTATATGCTTTGGTCAGCAGTTTGTACGAATAGGTCGTTAAATTGTTGTTTTTGACCATCCATTTAGACGAACGGATTATGTATCGGAGCTGTTTCATCATTTATTAGTGCTAATGCATAATTCATTGATATCGATGGATATTACCAAAGTATTGCTTTTTGAGTAGTTTCAATTTTATTAGAAATCAATAAGGCTGATTTGAAGATAATCACTACAGTCAATAGATGTTTTTTTATAGTTGATAGAAAGATTAATCAGTTTATACAATTTTGTTTTCAAATAATATAGCATCATTTAATTTTATGACATGAATAAATTATGAGCAAAGAAACCTATAGCATTCCTGCTGGCCAAACTGCCCGTTATAATTTTCAGCGTAATGTGATTGAAATATGCACCCCCAATGCTGAAGCCTGGGGAATTTCGACCGAAAGGTTGGCTAAAATGATTCCTACCCGTGCTGATTATGAACAAAAATACGCTATAGCCAGCAACAAAAGTACCCAAAGCCCTGCTGCTACAGTGGCGCGTGATGCTGCCTGGGAAATTTATAAAATACAACTGGTTGATTTATATAATCACGACATTCTGAACAACGATGCCATTCCGACTAGTGGAAAGGATGCTTTGCATATTCATTATACAGCTACCGGTGGAGGTATTCCGGCTTCCGCACCTATGACTACACCGATAATTACATTTGCAGTGGCAATGGCGTCGGTGTTGAAGGTGATTTATGCCGATTCGGCTACTCCGACTACACATTCTAAACCGGACAATGTGGTGTTTTGTGAGCTTGTTTACAAAGTGGATGCTCCTGCATTTGGCGGACCTGTTGAATGTGTTGAACGAGTGTATATTCCACATTCGCATGAAACAATTGTTTTTACTCCCGACCAACGGGGCAAAATCATCTATGCGTATGGCCGCTGGGTGAACCGAAACGGAAAAGTAGGACCGTGGAGTGGGCTGCTAACATCTATTATACCGTAAAAGAGGTTTAGAAAACAAAATTGATAACTATGTACCTTTTCCAAGGTTTTAGGACTGCGAAAAAGGTACTTTATAGTAAGACATATTAGCGGAAGCCGAAAAGCTTATGAGTAGGCAAAAATAATAAAACGATTATGAAAAAAACGATTTTAATGCTTCTTGTTGCTATGGCAACGGTGTCGGTGTCGGCACAACGATTTGGTGTAAAAGCCGGTTTAAATTTCTCAAACTATTTTAGCAATAATAACTATGATTTTAAAACAGTTACTGGTTTCCAGCTAGGTGGACTGTATGAATTACCTCTTTCTGGTGGTTTTTATTTGCAACCAGAAGCACTGCTTACACTTAAGGGTGCTAAACTTGACTATAAAGATATAAGAATGAAGCCATTTTATCTCGAAATACCCGTTCGTGCTATGTATAAATTACCCGTAGGATCAGGTAAGCTGACTTTGGCCACTGGTCCTTATCTTGCATTAGGACTTTTTGGAAAAGGAACTTATTATGGTGAGACTGGTAATAATTTGTTTAGTAAGGATGGTGCATCTGGAGCTACTCTGAAACGTTTCGACTTAGGACTTTCTTCGGCATTGGGTTATGAATTATCCAGTGGTCTTTTCTTTAATCTTGAATCGTCTTTGGGTATTTTAAGAGCTGATAATACAAGTGCTGATTTGAGAAACACCACCATTTCTTTGGTTGTGGGTCATAAGTTTTGATCTGTTTCTTCAAAAATATAAAATGCCCGCGGACTACTAAGTTCGCGGGTATTTTCTTTTATCGTGCCATCACCATTTGATGTTTTTATCAATAAAGGCAATCAGCGTATCGGCCATCACTTTTTGCTCGGCTATGTTGGGATGCCCTCCGGTATTTTTATAGTCGAAAAAGCAGGTGTAAATCTTCGGGTCGTTCAGCTGTGCTGCGGCTTTTTCCACATATCCCGGCCACGGAGAGGCTTCACGGGTGGCATCCATGCTACCCAGCGCACAAATGATGGATGCTTTAGGGTACTTGCTGCGGATGGTAGTCACAAAATCTTTATAGGCGGCAACGATGGTTGCCTCGTCGGGCTCGGTAGTTCCAAACCGTCTTTTGAACTCAGGGTTGTCGTGTAGCTTTACAATCCACGAGTCGTTTTGGAATAAATTAATCACCACTAAGTCCGGCGTGTATTGGGAGAAATCCCAGGTCGAAGCAGCATCGGTAGCATCGGTGCGGTTATACATTTCGGGCATGATAAGCGGGAACCAACTAACCAGAATGCCAATGCCGCTTTTGGCTATGCATTGGTATTGCGCATCGTAGTGGCGGGCGGTAAGTGCTGCATAAGTCAGGTAGTTATTTTGAAAATAACCAATGGAGCGGTCTTTCCCACTCGCATCTTCAATGGCATAACCACAGGTAATAGAATTACCGTAAAACTCAATTTTCCGTTTTTTAGGAGCCGATGGAGGTAATAGCTTTGCATTATCAGGCGTTTCGAAACCAAAAAACAGGGTTTTACCCTTGTCCCATTCGGTGCGTTTGAATAGTTGCACGGTGTGCTTTCCTTCGCTCAGTCCCGATGCCAGCAGGTAGCTACGTTTGGTGGTTTCGGTATGAAGCTTGAAGCTGACTTTGTTGTCTACAATCACGTTGTAGTAATTGGCCGAATCCAAATCCTGCAGAATGGCTGATACCTCTTTACCCCGAAAGTTGAGGGTGACAGATGTTCCCGGCCACGATAGTACGGCTGCGTCCGGTTTATACACTATTCGGCCCTCGTAACTGATGTCGGGGCTGTTGAACTTTACGGTTTTTGCTCCCACATTACTCAGCGCAACAAACAGAAGCAGGAGTAGAGAGGAAGTGATTTTCTTAGACATATACATGAAGTTTAAAAATTATTGCAGGAATTGGATCCGGTCTTTTGCTGTGGTTATGGTAGCGTAGGTGATATTCAGAGCAGCTAAAAAGGCATTATGTACGTCGGCAGCTTTTACCGTTTCTCCGTTTATTTCCAGGTTGCGGGTGGCACACGCATCGCCAATAAGTGTGCAGGTATATCCCAGATCTTTGGCAGCACGGGTGGTGGCATCGATACACATGTGTGTCATCATTCCGGCAACGATGAGGTCGGTAATTTCGTTTTCTCTCAGAACATCCAGCAGTTCGGTTTCTCTGAAACTATTGGGAAAATGTTTGATGATCACTTTCTCGTCTGCAACCGGTCGCACGTTTTTGTGTATCTCCACTCCGAAAGTCTCTGGTAAAAAGAACGTAGCATCGGCTTTGGTTGCGATATGCTGAATATGAATAACCGGTAGCTTTTTGCTTCTGAATGCTTCCAGTAGCAGTTTAGCATTTTCGCTTGCCTGATATGCATTTACCAGTGTCATGGCTCCAGCGTCAAAGTAATCGTTCTGAATGTCGATAAGCAGAAGGGCTTGTTTCATCGTTTTTAGTCAGATTTTGATGTTATGATTTAATGACTGCAAATATAAAATTAAAAAAGCGGAAAGCGACTAATTATCAATTATCAATTATCAACGATTAATGGTTAATGATAAATGTCCGGTAAACTTCATGTATAAAGTTTACCGGACATTATTGATTATAAATAATTCATAATTCGCAGTTCATAATTCATAATTAACCATTTATCATTGTTTGTTCGTCAGCAGTTCAGTGGCTTTTAGCGGTTCGTCGGTGGTGACGAAGTCGATATTCAGATCAATCAGCTTTTGGATGCTTGCGGGATCGTTCACGGTCCAGGCATTGGTTGTTAGTCCCAATGCTTTGGCTTCGGCTATCCATTCCGGCTTTTGGAGTAGGAGGGCGTAGTGGTAATCCAGTCCTGTTACACCGATTTCTTTCAATTCTTTAGGTGTGAAAAGAAAATCTTTGTAAGCCAGGTAAGCAATAGGGATGTTGTGCGCAAGTTTTACCAGCTCTTTACACACATTCATGCTGAATGAAATGTATTCGATGTGTTTCTCCATCTTGTACTTTTGCACCAGATCAATCACCGTGCGAACAGTCTTTTTCTCCAGTTCAGCATCTTTTTTATATTTAATTTCGATGATGAGTTTGGTTTTGGTATTCTTTTGAGCCTGCTCCAGGTAAGCATCCAGTGTGGGGACTACTTCTCCGTTTTCGAGTTTCAGGTCTTTTAGTTCGGCGTATGTGGAGCTGTTGATGTCGCGATGCTGAATGGAGTCATCGTGACAAACAATGACCCGGTTGTCGGCAGTGATATGTACGTCCAGTTCGGAACCGTATACACCCAATGTTTGCGCATTTTTCAACGATGAGATACTGTTTCGGGCCGATCCGGCTTGGTTCCAGTAGCCCCGGTGAGCTATAACCTGCGTTTTGGCAAAAAGCGAAACAGATAAAAGAGTAAAAGCTGCTGCGATAAGAATGTTCTTTTTCATGTGCTGTTGTTTGTTTTATAAATATTCAGACAGAACGTTGTATCTGTGAAACAGCGTTCTGTCTGATAAAAAAGTTCTGTATATTAGAATGCGTAACGCAACCCTATTTGTATCTGATAAGGATTACCACTTGGTGTGGCAACTCCGGCGTTGGGGTTTACATTATAAACAAATTCTTTTTTAGTAGCATCGAAGCCTTTCACTACGTAAATAGCTTGTGTACCTAAAGCATGACTTGCGCCCCAGTTTTTATTCAATAGATTGGCAAAGTTAAAGACATCGGCCGAAATTTCAAGACTCTGCGACTTAAATGTTTTGATTTTCTTCGACAGACGAAGGTCTACTGTTCCGTAGAAACCGTTTACTCCACCGTTTCGCTTAGCTACTTTGCCCATGCTGTTGCGGATGTAATCTTTAAAGCTGCTTTCAACATTCGGATTGTCAAGGATAGCCTGAATACCTTGTTTCAGATAGGCGGCTGTGTTGGTGTTAGCCGGATCGTAAACGTAAGCCAGATCGTTTGTTGATACAAAGTCACCGTTTATATTTCCGCTTACTATCATCGAGTAACGTGTTCCACCCATGCCCGAGAAACGTGCTCCGAGGTTAAAACCCCAGAAAGAAGGAGCTGTACCATAGATCACTACTTTGTGGCGGAACTGGTTGTTCGAGTAGCTCATCTGACTTAAGTCGCGTGGATCGTCGGTTACCATCTGAGCCAGTGTTGCCGAGTTGGCCACGTTGCCGGTGTAAGAGGTGTTGTCTTTGGTGTCGTTCCAGGTATAACTCATTGTGATTTCGCCATCACGATAGTAACGGTATATTCCGTCTAATACAAAGGCATATTGGTTTACTTTACCTTTGCTGTTCATTTGCAATACACGTCCTACTGCTGTACTTTTCCGACCATCCATCCAGTTGGAAGTGCCGGTGGCAGAGATAGAAGTTGCCGGAACGTATACGCCACGATTTCCTTCGGAAGCAATGCGGAAGTAAGGTTCGTCCACCATGTTGGCATCCACATACATGTAGTTATTGCGTCCCAGCGTTACATAAGCACTTGCACCAACTTTGAGAACATCGGAGAAGAAGTGGGTGTAAGACAGGTTGGCTTTGTATACCACCGGCACAGCTACATCCGAAGCATTCATGTTGATTGTTGATATTTTTGCAATTAATGGGTTGTTGAACAAATCGGCACCGGGTGCAGTAGCCGGATTGTTGCGGTAGCTCACAAAGTTTGCAGTAGGTACTAACGCTCCCTGTACATCGATACTGGCTGTGCGTGTTCCGTCGAACACCATGTTGTTGATCATGGCATAGTTGTTAATGTCGGATGCAAATACTCCGGCTCCTAAGCGAATAATGTCGGTGTGTTTATCGTCAATATCCCAGGTTGTTTGTACGCGTGGTTGAATCTGGAATGTGGCCAGCTTATTGTCGGTACGCAGTCCCAGCGCATTGTATACAGTTTGGTTGAAGGTGCCGGTGTTTAGATAATCGGCATAGTCAAGACGGAGTCCGGCCATTATTTCGAAGCCTTTGAAAAGTTTAGTTTGTAATTGTCCGTATATTCCAGAATTGATAATGTTTTCTCTTACCCGTTGGTCGTCGGTCATGTAAATCTCACGGGCATATCGGTAAGGCTGGTTGTTTTCAAAAGCATCCAATCCTTTGTAATAAAAGCGTCCGTTTGTTTCACTACCGTAGCGTGAATTCATGTTGCTGTACATCACATCCAGTCCTACGGTGTAGTTTACACGTTTGGTGTTGTAATATAAATTGTCAATCAAATGAACGACGTTGTTGTAGAAATTCTCCGGACAGTAACGTTGTCCACCAAGTTGAATATTGGTATATACGTCTTTTCCGTCAACGGTTGATTTCACATTTTCCACAATAGCTCTTGGAATGTTGGCTGTGGGAAGCTGGCTGTTGGCTGTACTGTTTTCGGAGGTATAAAGGTGTTGCAGTTTTAATTCGTTCACCGTTTTGGGACTGAATACCGAACGCAGTGTGGCCATCAAACTGTTATCGACAGATTTTACATCGCCATACACTTCGTAGAGGTTGATGGTGGTGTTGTCGTCCAGTTTTTGTTTGTTGCGGTCGTTGCAGTAGTTGTCACGCACGGTCAGTAAGTTGGTTGGGTTTAACTGCCAGTCAACACGGGCAAATATAGCATCTGTTCCCTGGTTTTTATTAAACAAACCGGTTTGCGGACTTGAAGCTACACCGTATTTTGTACGGGCAATATTTAAGTAACGATCCAGCGAGGCCTGAGAGAGATTGTATTTCTTTTCGTCCGATGCATCCTGAATGTCGGCTATATACAAAGGTCTGTTATCTTCCTGATGATCCCAGGCAACAAAGAAATGTGCGCGGTCTTTAATGATGGCTCCACCGAGCGATGCGCCGTACTGGTAGGTCGAAAAATCCACTTTGCGGTCGCGTCCCTGAATGTCGTAAGGGCTCGAAAGCCAGTTGGCACGGCTAAATAGAAATGCACTTCCTTTTAATGTATTTGTTCCCGACTTGGTTACTGTACTTACCGTACCACCACCGCTTCTACCCAGCGTTACGTCGTATTGGTTGGTTACCACTTCAAATTCGCGTACGGCTTCCATGGTGATGGAGTAGGGGCCACCGTTTCGGTTGGTTGTTCCGCCCGAAGTTGGATTTTTGGCCGTCATACCGTCGATGGTAAAGTTGGTGGACGTAGATAATTGTCCTCCCAGACTACTTCCTGAACTTAAAGGTGAAAGGTCAATCAATGAGGTAAAGTTTCGTCCGTTGACAGGTAGCACCGAAATGGTTTTAGCACTGATGGCTGTTGCAGCACCAGTGTTGGAAGCCGATTTGCGTAACGAGTTGGCAACTACTTGTACTTCATTTATGGTAACTGACTGTTCTTTCATAACAAAGTTGACACGTAGCATATCTCCCTGATTCAGGGTATAGCCGGTTTTCTTTTGTTCACCATATCCTACATACTTGGCAGTAACGGTATATGGTGTTCCAAGTGGCAACTGTTGAATGGTATAGTCTCCTTTTTCGTTCGTAATTACGGCAGTCGAAAAACCTGTTGATTCGTTGCGTACCATCACTGTGGCACCAATTACTGTTTCGCCTTTATTGTCGGTAATTCTACCTACAATGGTGGCATGTGTGGTTTGTGCCGTCAGAAGTTGTGGGCAAATAATTCCCAGGACCGCTATCAACGATAGCAGTAAGCTCTTTTGTAAAGAATGTTTCATTGGAGTTCTTTTAGTTTTTAGAAAGTAATAAAGTGGCTGCTGTTTCTGTTGGTTGTTGTGCCACGAGTTTCAGAACGGAGGATGCTATTTTATCCGACGTCTTGCGACTCGTCTTTTTCATTGTCTCGGCCGACTCAAGATGCATGGCGGTAAAGTAGTTTGATCCGCTGCTGATTTCTTTTTTTTCTTTATCGTATAAGCTATAGCTTACAATATAAAATATGGTGTTGAAGGGTTGTTCCTGCTTGCGGAGATAGTGGCGGTTGAGGATCAGCGCATATTCTGCTCCTGCTCCCGATAGCAAGTCGCGGAAACATTGGTTGTCGACCTGCGACAGGTCGGCAGTGCATTCATCTTTTTCTCCTTTTACAGTAATGTCATTTAGTACTTTAGTGCAGTTCCCGCTGCTTATAGCCGGAATAAACTCGATATGTTGTTGCGCCATATTATTGGCTATGGTGCGGTTGAATACCAGTTCCAGACTATCTTCAGGAATGCCGGATTCTTCGGATATCAATCCTTTGTAATAGTAATCGGATTTGATATTATCCTTTAATCCCAGAATCAGGATCTTTTTCATTTCTGTGCCTGCTTCGTTTTTATTTCCTTTTGCCTGAATCATGGTGATTGACAGGAAAAGAAGCAGTATTGCGAGAGTGGTTGATAATTGTTTCGTTTTCATAACTTGTGTAGTTCAATACTGAGAATATTTGTAGAAAAACTATTTGATGTTTTTACGCTACAAAAGTAAAGGGGGTGTGTTTCAAATTTGCTACAACCTAATGAAGGTTATATGTAGTTTTGATATCGTAACAAAGATGCGTACGTGGCGAATCATTTTATTGTTTCTTGTTGAAACTGATGCTTTTGTTTGCTAAAAATAACTTAATGCCTGTAAGATAAATAACCGACATGAAAGACTCCGAATAAATGATGTGTCTTTGCATTGATTCGGATCAGTAATGCTGTCTCTTTGACATTAATTAAACGCTCCGATGGTAAATAAATAACAAATCTGTATATTTGTAGCGTATATTAATCATTCTATCCTTAAATTGAATAATGGAAATTAAGTCGGATCTTACAATAAATAGTAATCAAAAGGTTTCTGCAACTATGCAGCATTTTATGCTGAGCCTACTAAAGGTGGCGCTGATTCATCCCGAAAACATGGACAGCGGTAAAAAACAGTTGAAAGGATACTGTAAAAACGAACACTTGAATTATAGGGCAGTAGAGCACAATCTGGATTTGTTTGTAGGTTTACTTGCGGATTACCGCAAAGAAAACAGTCAGGTTTTGTATCACTTCCTAAGGTTGCAGGCTCAGTTTTGTTTTGTAGACGAGCAGATGTTCGGTTCATTACCCATTGTAGCTCCTGAAATCGACAACCAGACCGATAGCGTAGAATCTAGTCCTTATTGTAATAGTCAGAAAGCCGGATCTTCGATTTATTGCGGGGGGATGGTTGGTGGGCATTTAATAGGACTATAATAAAGCAACTATGGTACATCCCTCTCTTGCTGCATTTCATGTTTTATGGACAAAACCTTCGGTTGCAGGTGGTAAGCCGTTCGGCATGAATGATGCTGAGATGCTTACTATGATTGTTTCGGCTTTGATGTGGCAAAAGCATAACGGGACTATAAAACTCTATACCGACAACACAGGTTATGCCTTTATCGAAAAACACGGTTTGCTCAATCTGTGGGATGGTGGAGTGGATGCGGAAGTACTTGAAAGCAATAATTACCCCATTGATCCCGAAATATTCTGGGCAGCAGGTAAACTTATGGCGCTGGAAGTGCAGAAGGCTCCCTGTGTGATGCTCGATACCGATCTGATCATTATGCGTCCGCTTTATGAACTGTTAGCCCAAACTGCGATAACAGCTCTGCACCCCGAGAGGCTGGAGGCGGACGTTTACCTGTGTCCCGCTCTGTTGAAGCAAGCGGATGGATTTGCATTCCCGTCCTACTACAACTGGGAGGTCTTGCCGGCTAATACCGCTTTTCTGTATATTCGCGATGAATCATTTAAGGACTTTTACCTGCGGGAGTCAAAACGGTTTATGTTTTTTAATATGGAAAGACCGATGGAGTTTGTTTCGCAAATGGTTTTTGCCGAGCAGCGCTTATTGTCTATCTGTGCCAATTACCGTGGACTTACGGTGAATCATCTGTTGCCCGATCCCTTCTTGTGTTCAAATGAAACAGTTATTCATCTCTGGGGTTTTAAAAGAATGTTACGCGAAAATGCAAATCTGCAAGCCGTTTATTGTCAGCAGCTGATTAAAACAATAGGAGAAGAGCTTGCGACGAACAACTTTTTTCAGAGGTATATACAAAGGTATTTTGGTCTGTAATAAAAAGGAATAACATTAAGCTTAGGGCTGTATGTCTGTTTTTTTTAGCTGATAAATAACAACCCAATTAAAATAGCTAACTTTGAAGGCTCTAAATCGGCTCGGGCTATCCGGTGCTCGGTTGTTTAATATCAGCTATTTTATTTCGAAACAGATTTTTGATGAAACGATTATTTATTTTCTACAGTTTTCTTTTCATAACCGTAGTGATGACTGCGCAGTCAACTCCGGCGGTAGTTCCTGTAGTAACCGGTCAACCGGTAGTTCAAGCAGTTGTTCGTGATAGTGTAAAAACTAAAACAGATGCGGTAAAAAGCAAGCGAGGAAAACACCGAAAATTTATTCAGGCTGTAGATACGCTTTCTGCAAGCGATTATATGTTGAGCATCGAGCGGGTAAATGACAATCTGAACTCTATCCGCGATAGTGCCAAGCTGGGTTTTGAGGTGGTAAACATGGGTCGGCGGCTGGATTATATTACCAAAGATATAGGTCGGATCCGCCAAAATATCCGTGATAGGAACTCTACAATCAATATTCGCAACTTATACCTTTATCAGAGCTTTGTTTCTACTCTGGATGACGAGAACGACCGTATTCAGGCACGTTTGAATAAAATATACAGCAAGGTGTATCATTCTAAGCTTCGTATGAAGAAAGTGTTGAATGATTCTATCTTCCGGGCTCTATATGCCGATAGCGTTCTTCGAAATAATTTTGACAGCAAATTGGTACGGTTGGAACGTAAATGGACCCGGACGGACAGTATA
>DAIQOQ010000082.1:0-7977 GCA_036787795.1 Paludibacter sp.
TTTATATTTAGGAGAATAATTTTTATTCTCTGCAAAAAATGAACGCATGAAATTCAGATTTTTATCCATATTTTTTCTTTTCTCTAATATCATCGTTTCTGCTCAGATTTCAATGCCAAAAGTATTCAGCAACCACATGGTTCTGCAACGTGATATTGAAATTCCTGTTTGGGGAAATGCCCCGGCAGGGACAGAAATTACAATTCAGTTTGGAAATACCCAAACAAAAGGAACCACTGGTGAAAACGGGAAATGGATGTTACATTTACCAAAATTTAAAGCAGGTGGACCGTATAAACTTGTTGTTTTACAAACAGGAAAGTCCGAGCAGAAAATTGTGTTTGATGATGTGATGTGTGGTGATGTGTGGCTGGCTTCTGGTCAATCCAATATGGAACTTCAGGTTCAGCAAGCCAAAGATGCTGCTAAGGAAATAAAACAAGCCAACTATCCGAATATACGCTTCTTTTTTGTTCCCCATAATAAAAGTGTGAAGGTGGAAACTGACGTTTTGGATGGATCATGGTCTGTGTGCGATTCAGTGAACATAAAGACTGCATCTGCTGTTGCTTATTATTTTGCACGAAAAATCCATACAGATTTAAATGTTCCGATTGGGATATTGCAATCAACCTGGGGCGGAACACCGGTTGAGGCATGGACAAGTAAAGAAATGTTGCTGACTTCACCGATTACTCGTGATAAAGTTATTGCCAACGACACGGTAAATCCTACCCATTTCGTAAAAGACAGCCTCGATTTAATCCGTTTTTGGGATATCGTATATCATCCTAAAAGTAAAACGGAGAAAACCGTTATTCAATCGTCTTACGACGATTCGAAATGGACTGACGTAAAAATGCCTTCGGTGCTAAAAACTTCGGGTATTCCTTATTACGAGGGTATGATTTGGTTGCGCAAGGAAATTGAGCTTCCTGCATATTTCAACATAAAAAATGCAATGTTGCATCTTGGTCACCCTGAAATGAATTATACGGTTTATATAAATGGAAATGAGATTTGCAAAACAATCTGGAATGCCAATCCTATTCAAAATTTCTCCGTTCCGGCAAAATTTATACATAAGGGTAAAAACCTGCTGTCGGTACGCATGGCTTATCTTTGGGGAGGTGGCGGTTTCAATCCACCTGCTGAGGAAATGTTCCTTTCCGATGGAAACAACCAAATAAGCATTGCCGGAAACTGGAAATACATGAAAGACCTTGAGCCTGCTTTACCTAAGATTCATTACTATCAGTATTCTCCCACTTTCTTATACAATGCCATGATTCATCCAATATTGCCTTATGGGTTAAAAGGTTTCTTGTGGTATCAGGGCGAAGCCAACGACACATTAGCCTATAATTACCGTACCTTGTTTCCTATGATGATAACCGATTGGAGAATTCGCTGGCAACAAGGTTATCTTCCGTTTATATATGTTCAGCTACCTAACTACAAAAAACGACAATCGGAACCAATGGAAAGCGAATGGGCTGAATTGCGCGAAGCTCAGGCAATGGCTTTAACACAACCAAAGACAGGAATGGTTTGTACCATCGATTTGGGTGAAGCCGAAAACATTCACCCAAAAAACAAACAGGATGTTGCTTTCAGATTGGCTTTACAAGCTGAAAAAATGGTTTATGGAAAACAAGATATAGTTTCAGGGCCTACGTTCCATAGTTTCGGAATTGAAGGTAATGCTATCAGAGTTTCATTTTCAGAAATTGGATCAGGACTAAAAACAAAAGATAATTCATTTCCACGCGAATTCACCATTGCCGGAGCAGACAAGAAGTTCTACAAGGCTGTTACACAAATTCAGGGGAATGCAATAATTGTACGTTCCGATAAAGTAGCCAATCCGGTGGCTGTGCGATATGCGTGGAGCGATAATCCTGATTGTAACCTGATAAATGCCGAAGGATTCCCTGCTATACCTTTCAGGACTGATAATTGGAAAGGAATAACCCAAAAATAGAATCAAATTTATTACGTCTAAATATTATAGATTACGAACAAACATGACAAAAAAGAATTTTCTCTCCATATTATTCATTTTCTCTGTGTTTACAGGCTTTACACAGAATAAAGCTCAACACTTTTTTCCCAAAAATGAATTGATGCCAATGGGAATATATTATTATCCTGAACATTGGAGTCAAACAGAATGGGAGCGTGACATAAAACATATTTCGGAAATGGGTTTTAAGTTCATTCATGTTGCTGAATTTGCGTGGATTGATCTGGAGCCTGAAGAAGGAAAATATAACTTTGCGTGGTTGGATCAGGTGATTGATTTGGCGGCTGAATATAAGCTGAAGGTTATCCTTGGAACTCCTACCGCCATAATGCCTGTATGGATGGGAATCAAATACCCGGAAGTTTACCTGATGGATGCCAGTTACCAACGTGCAGAACATGGAACGCGTGCTCAGGAATCTATTTCAAATAAAGATTACCGCCGCTTATCGGTGAGGTTTATCAACGAATTAGGTAAACGTTACGGTCGGAATCCAAATGTATGGGGATGGCAACTCGATAATGAACCGGAAGCCAAAGCCGATTACAGTCCCGCAGCTCAACAAGCATTTCGCGTGTGGTTACAACAGAAATATTCGACTATTGCTAATCTGAATAACGCTTGGGGTACGGCTTTCTGGAGCCAGACCTACAGCAACTTTGATCAGATAAAAGTTGCCAATGCCTCTTTAGTGGGTTGGTGGGGAACCAATCCGCACGCATTACTCGACTTCAAACGTTTTACTGCCGATACACAAGCTGCATTTCTCGATTTGCAAGCCGAAACATTGCGTACGCTTATTGATAGGAATCAATTTATCACAACCAATTATACCGGATGGAGCCCACAAGCTGATCCACGCCGTTCAGTGAAAATTGATTTTCCTTCGTATACTATATATCCGAATGGTGGAACTGCAAATTTAGGTGACCAAGGTTTCCGATTGGGCGATAACCGCCAGATGTCGTTTGCACCCGATTTCCAACGTTCGTTCCGCGGGGTAACCGGAGTGATGGAACTTCAACCCGGACAGGTAAATTGGGCAGGTATTAATTCATTGTTATTCCCTGGAACGTTGCGCATGTGGTTATACCATTCATTTGGTTCAGGCTGTTCGTTTGCCTGTTCGTATCGTTACCGTCAGATCAATTATGGTTCGGAACAATATCATGGGGCTGTTATGAAACTCGATGGTGTTACACTTTCGCAGGGAGGTAAAGACTATGAGCAGGTAATGAAAGAAATGAAGTATCTTTGTAAAGCGTATGACTCCAAAGCTCTGTATCCGGTTAAACTGGCTGCACGAAAAACGGCTTTGCTTTGGAACTATGATAACTTCTGGAGTCTGGAGCGCCAGAAACAAAACAACCAGTGGGACACCCGCCGATTCTTCCAAAACTACCTGGAAATAGCAAAATCGTTTGGTGCGCCCACCGATATTGTGTATGAAAACGATGATCTGTCGAGTTATAAAGTGGTCATTGCACCGGCTTACGAGTTAGTAGATTCTACCTTAGTTCAAAAATGGGTGAGTTATGTCAAGCAAGGAGGAAATCTGGTATTGACAGTTCGTACTGGTGTGAAAAACCGCTGGGGGCATCTTTTTCATTCTTCGTGGGCAGGCCCAATTTATCCGTTAATTGATGCAACCATTAGTGATTTTGATCAAATAGGAAACAATAAAGCAGGAAAAATTGATTATCAGTCGAAAACATACGGTTGGAGCAAGTGGGGCGATTTAATCACAGCCAATAAACCAGCCAACGAATTGGCACATTATGCCGATCAGTTTTATGCCGGAAAAGCGGCCGTGGTAACGAATAAAATCGGTAAAGGAACGGTAACGTATATTGGTGTAGATACCGACGATTTGCAACTGGAACGTGACGTGCTACGCAAAGTCTATGAACAAGCCGGAGCAACCACCGAGAATTATCCCGAAGGAATTTATGTGCAATGGCGCGATGGTTTTTGGGTAGCGGTAAATTATACTTCGAATGACTACACGCTTAACTTACCGATTAATGCTAAGATTATTTTGGGAGAAAAACTGTTGAAGTCACCGGGAGTAACGGTGTGGAAAGAATAAACTCAATGAAAAGTTCATATAATATTCAATGAAAAAGATAACATTAATTGTCATCGGCTGTATCCTTTGGTTGGGGAATTATTTGGAGGCGCAATCCAATCATGTTTTGTGGTACAACCAACCGGCTCAGTATTTTGAAGAAAGTCTGGTGCTCGGAAATGGAAAAATGGGAGCATCTGTTTTTGGCGGTATTAACTCCGACCAGATTTATTTAAACGATGCTACGCTCTGGGCCGGTGAACCGGTGAATGCAAACATGCTTCCCGAAGGATATAAAAATCTACCTGCTATTAGAGAGGCATTGAAAAATGAAGATTATAAACTGGCCGATCAGCTGAATCGGAAGCTTCAGGGAACGTATTCTAATTCGTATGCGCCACTTGGCACGCTGTTTCTGAATTTTAAAAACAATGGCACTCCAACTAAATATTACCGTGAATTAAATATAGCGAATGCAATTTCGAAAGTAGTGTATGAAATTGATGGCGTAAAATATACCCGTGAGTATTTTATTTCTAATCCCGACAAAGTGATGGTGATTAAGCTCACCAGTAGTAAAAAAGGTGCTTTGAATATGGCTTTGAACTTCAAAAGCTTGTTGAAACATCAGCTTTCAACTACGGACAAAATATTGAAAGCTAATGGTTATGCCCCTGTAACAGCTAAACCAAGTTATACCGGTTCTGATGCTAACTCTGTTGTTTTTGACGAAGCCAGAGGAACCCGTTTTTCCTCCTATACCAAAATAAAAAATACGGATGGAGCAGTTAGCACTACCGATAGTACTTTGGTACTTAGTAATGCCACCGAAGCAGTTATTTATGTTTCGGTAGCTACCAGTTTTAATGGCTTCGATAAAAATCCTGCTACTGATGGGTTGGATAATAAAAAGATTGCATCAGATCAATTGGCAAAAGCGTGTTCAAAGACAATAACAGATTTGAGAGAAGCACATTTGGCCGATTACCATAAGTTCTTTAATCGCGTAAGTTTAAATCTGGGAGCAACCACTGCCCCGAATCTACCTACCGACGAGCGGTTGAAACGTTATGCCGAAGGTAAAGAAGATAAAAATCTGGAAATACTTTACTTTCAATACGGACGCTATCTGTTGATTAGTTGTTCACGTACTCTTGGTGTTCCGGCAAATCTTCAAGGTATTTGGAATCCCTACCTGCGTCCACCCTGGAGCAGTAACTATACCACCAATATCAACGCCGAAGAGAACTACTGGCTGGCCGAAAACACTAATCTGTCTGAAATGCATCTCCCGTTGCTGAGCTTTATCAAAAACGTTTCGGAGACAGGTAAAGTTACTGCCAAAACATTTTATGGTGCCAACGGATGGGTAGCATGTCACAACAGCGACATCTGGGCCATGAGTAATCCGGTAGGTAATTTTGGTCATGACGATCCTGTTTGGGCTTGTTGGAATATGGGTGGTGCATGGTTGAGTACTCATCTTTGGGAGCACTTCTTGTTTACGCAAGATAAGAACTATCTGAAAAACGAAGCTTATAATATTATGCGGGGTGCAGCACAGTTTTGCATCGAGTGGTTGGTCGAAGACAAAGAAGGCAAACTGATAACTTCACCCTCTACTTCGCCCGAAAATAAATTTGTTACACCGGAAGGATATACCGGCGCGACTTTTTACGGAGGAACAGCTGATCTGGCTATGATTCGTGCTTGTTTGATGCAGATAATCGAAGCATCCAAACTCTTGAATATCGACGCTGAATTTCGTGCTAAAGCTGAAAGTACCCTGGCACGTTTACACCCTTACAAAATTGGCAAAAAGGGAAATTTACAAGAATGGTATTACGATTGGGACGATCAGGATCCACAACACCGTCATCAATCGCACTTGTTTGGTTTATTTCCCGGAAGCCATATCACTCCTGCAACTACGCCTGAGTTAGCCAATGCTTGTCGCAAAACATTAGAAATAAAAGGTGACGAAACAACCGGCTGGTCGAAAGGCTGGCGTATTAATCTTTGGGCACGATTGGGTGACGGTAATCACGCTTACAAAATGTATCGTGAATTATTACGGTATGTTGACCCTGATGGAGTAAAAGACAGTAAACACCGCGGTGGAGGTACTTATCCCAATCTTTTTGATGCTCATCCACCGTTCCAAATTGACGGGAACTTTGGCGGCGCAGCAGCAGTTGCCGAAATGTTGGTACAGTCTACAGAGACACAAATAACTTTATTGCCGGCCTTGTCGGATGCATGGAGCGAAGGTTCGGTAAGCGGCATCTGTGCCCGTGGCGGTTTTGTGGTGTCGATGGATTGGGTAAACAAAACACCGAAAACGGTCACAATCTTGTCCAAAACAGGAGGAAAAACGACTTTGATTTTCGGCAAAAAACAAAAATCGATAATATTGGCTAAAGGCCAGACGGTGAAATTGAAGTGGTAAAGTTTTAAAAGCAAATTTACAATAGTATATGATAATTTAGCCCTGAGTTATAAAAAAACAGTAATCTATTAAATACAAACAAAATGGAAAAATTAATTTCATGTTGTGGCTTAGATTGTGCCACCTGCAATGCAAAAATTGCAACTGATACAAATGATAATGATTTGCGAAGAAAAACAGCCGAAGAATGGTCTACCATGAACAAAGCAATCATTACCGCTGAAATGATAAATTGCAATGGCTGCCGGACGACCGGTGTACATTTCGGTTATTGTGATATCTGCGACATAAGGAATTGTGTGAAGGAAAAAACATTCGAAACCTGTGGCGACTGTACTGAAATGAGTTCTTGTAAGAAAGTTGAAGCGGTTCATCAATATGAACCGAAAGCAATAGCGAATTTACAGTTGCTCAAGAATTAATAAAAAGATAATCAAATTTATAGCATAGATAGTATCAAATGAAAAAAATGAAAACAGCCTTGTTTTGCCTGGTCTTAGGTTCAGGACTTCAAACCTATGGGCAAACAAAGAAACCGATTTACTTAGATAATTTGCAACCTATTGAAAGGCGTGTAGAAGATGCTTTATCGCACATGACTTTGGAAGAAAAAGTGGCCTTGTGTCATGCCCAGTCTAAATTCAGTTCACACGGTGTACCCCGTTTGGGAATCCCGGAAATATGGATGAGTGACGGTCCTCACGGAGTGCGCGAAGAAATACAGTGGGACTCGTGGGGAAATGCCGGTTTCACCAATGATTCTTGCACTGCTTACCCGGCATTAACTTGTCTTGCTGCTACTTTCAATCCGGAAATGTCACATGCCTATGGTGTAGCCATTGGTGAAGAGGCCCGTTATCGCCGGAAAGACATTTTGCTCGGACCCGGAGTAAATATTTATCGTACGCCGATGAATGGTCGTAACTTCGAATATATGGGTGAAGATCCATATCTGGCTTCCATTATGGTGGTTCCATATATCAAAGGTGTGCAACAAAGCGGTGTGGCAGCCTGTGTAAAACATTTTGCACTGAATAATCAGGAAGAATGGCGCGGGCATATCAACGTGAACCTGAGCGACCGTGCCTTGTTCGAAATCTACTTGCCTGCTTTCAAAGCGGCGGTGGAAGAAGGAAAAGTATGGTCCATTATGGGTTCGTACAATCAGTTACGTGGACAGCATTGTTGTCACAATGATCTGTTGCTAAACAAAATTTTGAAAACCGACTGGCAATTTGACGGAGCAGTGGTTACCGACTGGGGTGGAGCACACGATACGAAACAAGCTGCGTTGAACGGACTCGACATTGAAATGGGAAGTTATACCAATGGACTTTCATCAAAAGCAAAATTCGGTTACGACGATTATTATCTGGCAAAACCATTCCTTGATTTATTGAAAAAAGGAGAAGTCCCTGTTTCTGTTGTGGATGA
>DAIQOQ010000082.1:8077-12371 GCA_036787795.1 Paludibacter sp.
AACCATTCCTTGATTTATTGAAAAAAGGAGAAGTCCCTGTTTCTGTTGTGGATGATAAAGCCCGTCGGGTATTACGCTTGATTTTCCGCACGGCTATGACTCCAAATCGCCCTTATGGTCGCTTTGTTTGTGAAGACCACAGCGCAACTGCCCGCAAGGTGGCCGAAGAAGGTATTGTACTATTGAAAAATGACAAGCAATTTTTTCCGATTCCAACAGGAAAGTATAAGAAGATTGCCGTTATTGGCGAAAACGCCACACGCAGTGTAACAGAAGGTGGAGGATCATCTACCCTGAAGGTAAAATACGAAGTTTCACCGTTGGACGGATTTATTTCGAAATATGGAAAAGATCATGTTGTTTACAGCATGGGATATGCTTCCGGTCCATCATTGTACGATCGTGAAGAGCCTTCGAAACTAAATGCCGATTCATTGATAAAAGCTGCGGTGGAAACGGCTAAAAATGCCGATGTAGTTTATTTTGTCGGTGGATTGAATAAAAATCATTTTCAGGATGCCGAAGGTGGAGACCGTAAGAGCTACAGTTTACCTTTCGGGCAGGATAAGTTGATTGAAGCCATTCTGAAAGTAAATAAAAATGTGGCGGTAATTCTGATTAGCGGAAACGCGGTGGCTATGCCGTGGGTGAAAGATGTTCCGGCTATTGTACAAACCTGGTATCTGGGTTCCGAAGGTGGAAATGCTATTGCTAACGTACTAAGTGGTGTGGTTAATCCTTCTGGAAAATTGCCATTCTCTTTTCCCAAAAAACTGGAAGATAATGCTGCACATTCGTTCGGAAAAATTTCGTATCCCGGCGATAGCATCAACGAATACTACAAAGAAGATATTCTGGTAGGTTACCGCTGGTTCGATACCAAGAAAATTGCTCCTCAGTTTGCTTTCGGTTACGGACTTTCGTATACTTCTTTCGAATATGGAAAAATCATGACCGACAAAACTGCGTATAAGGCTGACGAAACTATTAAAGTATCGTTTACACTGAAAAATACCGGCAAGGTAGATGGTGCCGAAGCCGTTCAGGTATATGCATCGCAACCTAAAGCATCGGTGATGCGCCCGGCAAAAGAATTGAAAGCATTTAAAAAGGTATTCCTTAAGGCCGGCGAAACACAGACGGTATCCATGGATGTAAAGGTAAAAGACCTGGCTTTCTACAACGAAAAAACCATGTCGTGGACGGTGGAACCGGGAGAATTTGTGTTGCGCAACGCAGCATCTTCGGCAGAAGTGAAAAGCAGTGTGAGCATTCAGGTAAAATAGAAGCTTTTCATTCTGAGTCAATCTAAAGGAACGCTCAGGACAAACACCAGACTAAAAAAGGAATAACCCGGGAATTTAAAACTCCCGGGTTATTCCTTTTTATTGAAGATACTCCTTACTCTGACTTTTTATCTTTCAGGTATTTCATTTCTAAGATAAAAGCAACCAACAATCCCATGCCTCCAAATAATAATACACATGCACCATAAATAACTCCGGCGGTCTCACGGTTATCAAAGTTACTTGAAGTAAAGCCTGCCAAGGTACCATAGCAGATAAAATATCCGATAAGTAACCCCAATCCCACACCAAGCAACAAACAAGCGATTTTTAGTGTTCCAAAAGCACCTGTTCCCTCAAATTTAAACGGGAATGAAAACTTGTTTTCGATCATCGAAGGATCAAATTTCTCTCCGATTTTTTCAATAATAGTCAACCGTTCTTTTTTGCGGACAAATAAATCAAACAATCTGTAAATGCCAAGGGTTATTATTCCAACAACCAATGGAGCGGTAATAAAGTCCATCATAATTTCTTTGTTTTTAAAATAAATAATTTCTTTCTTTGTACTGTTTGACGCTGCTACCTGAAATTGGTTACACAAGCTGTTGTCCTTTTTTTTATTTTTGAAATATCTGTAACCAAACAGTAACGATTGCGTCTATAAAAACAGATGGATAATCAGGAAGAAATAAACTATATAAAGCGGATACTGGATGCAGGAGAAACGAATTTGTTTTCGTATTTCCTGAATCGTTACAGTAACTCTATTTATTCGTTGATTCTGCGGATTGTTCCGACTAAAGAAGATGCCGAGGAACTGACTCAGGATACTTTTTTGAAAGCATACCGTAAGCTGGATACTTTTAAAGGCGATTGCAGCTTCTCCACCTGGTTATTTCGGATTGGATACAATACAGCAATTTCGTTTGTACGAAAGCGAAAGATTATTTTTCCTGTGATTGACGAAAACTTGCTGGCAAATGTGCCTGACGAAGCGGTGGAAACTATTTTCGACAAAGATGATGACGAAAGTATGCTTCAACGATTGGAAGTGGCAATAGAGAAATTGAATGCCGAAGAAAAAGCCCTGATAACACTTTATTATATGGAAGAAAAGCCGGTAGCCGAATTGGCTATCGTTTTGGAACTGACTCCGGAAAATGTAAAAGTGAAACTGTTTAGAGTAAGAAAAAAATTATACGTATTAATGAATAGTCAAAACTTATGAAACAAGATAAAGCCCTGATAAAAATCTTGAAATCGCAAAAGGATGAGAAGCTTCCTCCCGATTTCAATGCCCGCATGATGACTCAAATATACCTTGTGTCCGCAGCACGTAAAAAAAGGAGTATGGTATTATCTTATATACTTATCTCGACTGTATCCATAAGTTTGATTTTACTGGCTACTTATTTATTGAAAGACCATCTGTCATTCAATTTCAGCTTTCGCATACCGGCATCTTTTTTCAGTCCACAATCCAAAACTATTTTCGGGTTCAGTGTATATATTGCCTCGCTGATATTGCTGCTTATGTTTATTGATAGATTCTTCCGAAATATGCATGAGAAAAAACGAATGGGAAAAAGTTAGCTACCCGCTTGTTTTTTATTTCAATAAATGGTATCAAAATGGAGAAATAATATTTCGTAACTTTGCGGCGGTATAATAAAAGGTGACCTATGTTTGGTAGATTATTTAAGAGTGACGCATTTACAGCTGTTCGGAATAGCAATTTCAGGTATTTTCTCGGGTATCGTTTCTTTATGACTATGGCTACACTTATGCAATCGGTGATTGTGAGTTGGCATATGTATTTTCTCACTAAAAACGTGGTGTGGTTAGGCATGATCGGGTTGGTGGAAGTAATTCCACAAATTTCCATTTCACTTTTTGCCGGACATTATGTTGACTTGTGGGACAGAAAAAAAATAGTCAGGAACTCAACGCTTATCCTGTTGTGCGGTTCTTCTATTCTGGCTCTTTACAGTATTGAATCTTTTCATTCTTATCAACATCTGGGGATCTGGCCCATCTTTGTCACCATATTCCTTACCGGACTATCGCGAGGTATACTAATGCCTGCTCATACTGCTTTGATTGGCCAATTAGTAGAGAAAAAAGATTATGCCAATGCGGCTACCTGGAGTAGCGCCAACTGGCAAATAGGGGCTGTTATGGGACCGGCTCTGGGAGGTTTGATTTATGGATTCTCCACCATCACAGTGGCTTATTGTTCCATTATGACTATTTACCTGATTTCGCTGTATATGATTAGCCGTGTACAAATAAAACACATTGTCAGAGCTGTGCAAACAGAAGGAGAAGATATTTTCAGTCGCATTCGCGAAGGCATCCGCTTTGTAATGAAATCACCGGAATTATTGGGAGCTTTTTCGCTCGACATGTTTGCCGTATTATTCGGAGGCGCAGTAGCCATGCTTCCGGTTTTCGCATCGGATGTATTACATGTAGGCCCCGAAGGACTTGGATTACTACGGGCTTGCCCCGCTGTGGGAGCTATTATGATGTCATTCTTCCTGATGTTTTATCCTCCGGTAAAAAACAGTGGTAAAACCTTGCTGCTTGCCGTATCAGCATTCGGATTGTGTATGATTGGCTTTGCTTTTTCGCATAACTTCTGGTTGTCGGCTTCTCTTTTACTGCTGAGTGGCTTATTCGACAATGTCAGTGTGGTTATCCGGGGTACCATCCTGCAACTTTACACTCCGGAGCACATGCGCGGACGGGTAGCTTCGGTGAATAGTATTTTTATCGGATCGTCAAACGAGTTGGGAGCCTTCGAATCGGGAATGACTGCTAAACTCATGGGCCTGATTCCTTCGGTAGCGTTTGGTGGTATCATGACCTTGATTGTTGTGGGTACCACGGCAAAAATAAATCCGGTGTTACGAAAATTGTCAATCAAATAGTCATTCATTTTAGTTCATTATTTATTCTCAATCAGCAAATCAACTATTCTGTTGAGCTGATTCACGTTATTG
>DAIQOQ010000268.1:0-3976 GCA_036787795.1 Paludibacter sp.
TTTATTTTTATTTTATGAACATTTACGTAGGTAACTTAAGTTACAAAGTTCGCGAGAATGACCTTCAAGGGGTTATTGAAGAGTATGGTCAAGTTGAATCTTGCAAAATCATCAAAGATCGCGAAACTGGAAAATCAAAAGGATTTGCATTTGTAGAAATGGCTGATGATGCAGCTGCTGCAAAAGTAATCGAAGAATTAAACGGTGCTGAATTTGATGGCCGCTCAATGGTTGTTAAAGAAGCTCGTCCAAGAAACTAAGATTTTATTTCTAAGACACAAAAAGAACTTCTGTTATCGAAAGATAGCAGGAGTTTTTTTGTAAAAAAAATATTCAGATGACCAAAATAAAAGGATTTCTTTCGGAAAGTGGACTGATGTCCAGATTGCTTATTCTTATAGGTTTTTCTTTCTTTTTTACTTTCCTGGGCATGATGGTTTGGACGGCATTCACACATGGAAATACCAACGATATTAATTCTCTGAAGAGTCTTCAATTAATACAATCTGTTGGGGTTTTCGTTTTACCGCCATTTGCATTAGCCTATTTGTGTAGTTCTAATACATTTGAATTTCTGCATCTTGACAGAAAAATAAATTGGGTTGATGTGCTTTTGGTATTTTTGTTTATGATTGTTGTTATACCATTTATCAATTTGCTTGGTGAGCTGAATCATCAGCTGATTTTGCCCAAAATGTTTGCCGGATTAGAGACCATGATGAAAGCGTCGGAAGGTCAGGCTATGCAGCTTACCGAGAAATTTTTGACTGCTCATACTATTCAGGCTTTAGTTTTTAATGTTTTCTTAATAGCATTGCTTCCGGCTTTTGGTGAAGAGCTGTTTTTTAGGTCTGCTTTACAAGGTCTTTTTAGTCGGACAATGAATGTAAAACTAGCTGTTTGGATTGCAGCTATAATATTCAGTGCCATTCATTTTCAGTTTTATGGTTTTGTTCCACGTATGCTGTTAGGGGCATTCTTTGGCTATTTGCTGGTGTGGAGTGAAAATTTATGGTTGCCAATTCTTGCACATTTCGCTAATAACGTGCTTGCTGTTATCTTTTTCTATTTGAAAACAAATGGATACAAAGTTATTGACATTGATACGATTGGAATAGGAAGTACACTTTGGCTGGGTATTGTGAGTGGATTGCTTGCAATTGTCGGGCTTTTCTTATTCCAAAAACGATTCAACCGAAAGGCCGCTCATTTATAAATGTTTGAGCAGAACTAGACTATTAAAGACTTTTCATTTAGTTTCTATATGTTTTGTAACTAAGGTCAATTAAAATGAAGGAAAATAAGTATTTTTGTACGGGAAAGGCAATAGAAAACGTTTTTTTAAGTTTTAGATTAGGACAACTTTCTTTTTTTATTTCATTTTAAAATCTTTTGAGAAACATACCGAAACATATAGCTCTGTTTATCTTGCTGGTAATTTTTATCAGCGCCTGTTCCACGAAAAAAAATACCTGGGCATCGCGCAATTATCAGGCAATGCATACGCGTTTTAATGTCTACTTTAATGGAAATGTAAGTTATACCGAAGGATTAAAGAATATTCAGAAAGCAAATAAAGAAGACTATTCGGGAGTTATCCCAATGTATCCGATTAGTAGGCACGCTAATGCAAATGCTGCAATCTCAAATATGGACCGGACCATAGAGAAATGCCGGAAAGCAATTAAATTACATTCGATAAAGGTTAAACCAGAGAAAAATTATAAGAAAGCTAATGATCCGGAATATAAACGGTTTTATGAGCAGAAAGAATTTAATCCGGCATTAAAAGATGCCTGGTTGTTACTTGGAAAGGCTGAGTTTCATAAAGCTGAGTTCCTGAGCTCGGTAGGTACATTCTCGTATGTATTTCGCCATTACGCTAACGACAAGGATATGGAAGTAGCTTGCCAGCTATGGATTGCCCGTGCTTATGGGGAGATGGGCTGGATATATGAGGCTGAGCAGGTATTATCGAAAATTCCACAAGGCAATCTTGAATCAGAGAATACGGGTCTTTTTGCCTCGGTAAATGCCGATTTGCTATTAAAGAAACATCAGTATAAAGATGCTATTCCGTATCTGGAACTGGCGTATGCAAAAGAATCGGATAGATTTTTAAGACAACGATTTAGCTATATTCTGGCTCAGCTTTATCAGAAGAATAATGATAATAAGTTGGCATATAATTGGTACACAAAGGTAATCAAATCCAGTCCTCCTTACGAGATGAATTTCAATGCCCGGATAAGCAGAGCTCAACTGAATCAGGGAAATATTTTGACCATTCGAAAAGAATTGGCAAACATGATTGGCAATAAGAATAACAAAGACTATCTTGACCAATTGTATTTTGCTCTTGGAAATACGTATTTACAACATGCAGATACTGCCAAAGCCATTGCGAACTATAGACTTTCCATCGAAAAAAGCACGCGTAAAGGAACTGATAAAGCGGCAACTTTAATTACGCTGGGCGATCTTTATTACAAAAAACGGAATTATATACAGGCTCAGCCTTGTTACGAGGATGCCGGAAAAATAATTACAAATGAAAATGAGAATTATGCCCGGGTGATTAAACGTGGACAAACTTTGGGTGAACTGGTAACGCAAAATGATATTGTGGTACTGCAAGACAGTTTGCAAAGACTGTCGGCTATGTCTGAAAACAAGCGCATTGATGCGGTGAATAAGGTCATAAATAAATTGATAGCCGATGAGAAGGCAGCTGCCGAAAAAGAGCAGAAGGAAAAGCAAAATGCAATGGCCGCAAATGAATCTGATTTTAGAAATCAGGCTCCGATTGGTATGAATTCGGCAAAGAATAATGCAGCCGGAACTGTAGGTGATTGGTATTTCTACAATCAGGACGCAATGCAATTTGGAGAATCGGAATTTATAAAAAAGTGGGGCAACCGCAAGCTGGAAGATAACTGGCGGAGAACGAATAAAGCTGCATCGCTTTTTGCAGAGGAAACTACTACCCCGACATCAGTGGGCGACTCTATTCAGGGCGATACAGTTCCTGAGTCAAAACAAATAAGCGATAATAAAAAACCGGAGTTTTATTTGCAACAAATACCCGTGACTGCCGCTCAGATAGCCAAGTCGAATTTTGATATAGCCAATGCATTGTTTGCTATGGGGCAGATTTATAAAGAGAAAGTGGAGGACATACCGATGTCGATAAGTACTTTCGAAGAATTTGTTCGAAGATTCGGTAGAGATAAACGAGTGCCGGACGCTTATTTTAATATATATATGATGCAGGTTCGGAGTGGCAATAAGGCTCAGGCTGATTTATACCGGACTAAGCTTATTTCTGAATTTCCCAACTCGGAATATCAAAAGATATTGTCGCAACCTGACTATACAGATAAACTTATACATATAGACAAAGAACAGGATTCAATTTATAGTCTGGCTTATACCGCTTTTAATGCAAGTGATTTTAAAACAGTGTTTAAGCAGACAGCTTATCTGAAGCAGAATTACCCACGGTCAACATTAATGCCAAAGATGTTGTTTCTAAATGCATTGAGCATCGGAAAAACCGATACGGACGAAAATTTCAGAGAGGCATTAACCGATTTGCTGAAAAATTATCCGGAAAGTGATGTCAGTGCTATGTCCAAAGACATTCTTGCCCTGATGAAACAAGGTAAGGAAGCTAAAAGAGGAACTTCAAGCGGCTCGTTACTTGCCCGGCGCGACCAACAGGAAAAAGTAAAAGATGAAACGAGCGAAGCTTCCGCGCAAACCTTTTCTACTGATAAGCAAACACGACACCGGATCATGTTGATCGGTTCTATGAACAAGAAACAAATGGATAGTTTACTATTCAAAGTTGCCTCTTTCAACTTTTCCCGGTTTATGATTAAAGATTTTGATTTGGTAGTAAGCAAAATAGACACGCTTAATACATTGTCGGTTACAAACTTTGAATCGTACGACGAAGTGGTTACATACCAAA
>DAIQOQ010000083.1:0-4371 GCA_036787795.1 Paludibacter sp.
TATATTGTAGCACTTAGAATGTAGCTTTAAGGTCTTACAATGTATATTGTAGTACCTACAATGTAGCTTGAAGGTCTTACAATGTATATTGTAGTACTTAGAATGTAGCTTTAAGGTCTTACAATGTACATTGTAACTCTTAGAATATTTATCGTAGCGGGTCTATTCAATAAACTGTGTCAAAACTTAGTGTAGGTTCATCCTGAATAAGCTTAACTAATTAATAACGAACCGAAACAAGCAATTAATCAGAAAAATGGTTGTTGATGTAATAATTTGTTTTTACCTTTGGTGCTTAATTAGCAAAAAACAAGCTAAACATCAATAAAAAGACTGCGGGGTAAATTCCGGTATAAGCATCTTGTTGAACTTGGGTTAAAGCATGAAAAGTGAACTAAGAATGCTTTAGCTGGGGATAATGTTTAGATGAGGGGATTTGGGTGATGATATAAATTGTTAGGTGGAAGCGAAAAAAAGACACAGCAGACAATTATGATTATTACATCTGAAATGGATAAATTAAAGAAAGAAATTGAATAAATGTCAACACTAATAGAAAGAATAAATAAGCTTTCAAAAGAAATTGAAAATTACCCACTTGGTAAGTGTTCGCCAAGTGACGACCCAGATATGCAAACAGCATATTTGTATTCTTTTAAAGATTTATCTAAAAGATTTGTTGCTTCTTTGAAAAGACTAGATGATTCAAGACTTGAAAAAATGTTGGACTCAATTGATTTAAATCCGGAGTTTATAACTGAGGCTTATGACCTTAAAGCAGATTTACAAACAATCATTGATTATTTAAATGATACTAATAATTTAAGCGAATGAATATCTATATCAGTAAAGGAAGCGAACGAATTGTTAGAAATAATTCTTGGAAATTTATCCCAAGAATCAGCAAATAATTTGCCTATGATTTGCTCTTGTTATGGATTAAAAACTGGGGGAATAGATGAAGCGTTCAAAAGTAAAAGAAATTATATTTACAAAAGAGTATCCCATTTAGATAATTCGCAAATACTTGAACTTGGTAAAAAATTAATGGGAAAATATCCCGAAAGTAAATTAGATGAAGTTATATTACAGTATTTTGATTCTGACTCTTTAGGGTTAATTACAGAATTTGATAATATTAAAGACTTCATTTGTAAAGAACTAGAGAAGGCAAAATTTATAATTTGGGTTGCAGCTGCATGGTTTACTGATAAGGATTTGGCTAATCTCCTTTATAAAAAAGCTAAACAAGGAGTAAATATTCAGATTATTTTGAATGACGATAATATAAATTCAATTTTAAAAGAAAAATTAAAAGACCATTTTGAAGTGTTCTGTGCACCGTCAAATGACAAGTTTTCAAAACTAATGCACAATAAGTTTTGCGTCATTGACTTAGAAAGAATCATCCATGGTTCATACAATTGGACAAATAAAGCACAATATAACAATGAAACTATTTCTATAATTTACAGTCGGTTAGAAGCCAAAAAATTTGCAGAACAATTTTTGAGAATAAAACTTGAAATCATGAATGGAAAATAAAAAGCATCAGGTGGTAACACATGCCTCGTATGTTCATTGGCTAGCTGTGACGCGTATTTTGGCAGTTTTGCTCTTGCATTCACTTTGTAATAATATGAAAACTAGCAAAATACACCAAGACTAGGCTGTTGTGTTCGACTGTAAAAAGGAAATAGAAACTTTTATCCACGAATAATATTTAAACTCAAATACTGGTAAATATGGAAAGAAATAAATTGAAAAAGTTAGTGCTCTTTATCCTGTGTGTTTTTATCCTCGCGTTAATTTATACCTTTTTTGATAGTCATGCGAATTATGATTCTTCGTATACACTTGGCTGGTCAGTGGGGCGAAATACCAGACACATCATAAAGATATTTGCTACTCTTACTTTGATATTATTGGCTTTTAGGAACTTTAAAGCCCGAAAGTCAGATAAGCGCAATTCATAATTGATTATATGTGATTTACATCAAACTAAAACAATTAAAAGCCTTTGTTTCGCTTTTTTTGTCCTAAATCCAGAACTTAATCATCGAAAACCGATGCAAAATCCGGCTATTCTTTTGCTGAAAGAATGCAGAAAATACAGGAGCGTACACTCTGTGGAAAAATGCAACAACTTGTAGATGTATAAACAGGAAATGTTTAACCCGCTTTCCAGACAGTTATATCTGAAATTCCCCAATAGGGCATAAAACACAAGCAACGCAAAAAGTTGTGCTTTTTGCGTTGCTTGCATCAGACCGGGTCTTTTTCCTGTCCTACAGTATTCCTTTAATCATCATCCCTGTCGTGTCCGTGCCTATGTTCTCTGTCACGATCATGATGTCTGTCTTGATCTTCGTCCCAATGCCTGTCGTCGCGTCGGGGTCTGTCTGCTTCGCGGTAATCTCTTCTGTCCATGTATCTCCGGTCAAAGTCACGGTGATGCCTGATCCGGTACATCTCCATGTGCCGTTCGTTGTAACGGTAGGGGTAAGGTGTGTTTAGTGCCAGTTCTATTTTGGGGGCAGTTGCCAGACTGATCATGGCAAACACGTCCGGTAGACGAACACTGGTGACCCACCTGCCTCTGTCCGGATAGATATAAACATCCCGACGAGTATCGTAATAGATATTCTGCTCCGGAAAATAGATATGACGCACATTGGCTCTGTATCCATGAGCCGGTACCCAACGCGGAGGATAGGCTTTCAGTGTTTCAACTGGCAGGGTTAAACTAATAGTAAGTAGTGCGATAACAGCAACTACGAATGATTTCGTTTTCATAATTTGTATGTTTAAAAAATGGATAAATAGTGTTCCTCGCAGGTCGTAAAGCAAATACAATACCAGAACAAATTTTATAGAGATAAGCGAACATGAATTTTGGTGATTATTATGCAACACTAAAGTTCTATATCGGCTTTGGTATGATTGACTATTACTGGTGCAGGGCTGAGTTTCAATCTGGTATTTCCCCTTTTTTTCGTTCCTTATGATCCCTCAGGGGTACATGCAAAAAACGGGAGCTTTCTTTTCAGAAAACTCCCGTTTTTGTATTCCGTATTTTTATATCAGAACTTGTAACGAACAGCCAACGCTATACCATCGTATGCACCACCATAACTGTTTGGCAATACATACCAACTAGGACGGTAATCTAACGATAGTTGCAAGGGGATATTAAAGTTGTACTCAATTCCTACCTGACCTGCAATACCCAGTGCAAAACCTTTGTAGTCGCTGTTATGATCACCACTCCACGATCCGATCTGAGGGCCAAGACCTGCATACCATTTAAAGCCCGGAGCCAGTTCGTCCAGATTCCAAACCCATTGATAAATGCCGGTTAAGCCAAAACCAGAATAGCCTTGATTGTTATCCCAACTGTTTAGTCCCAAAGTTAGTTCCAGCCTGTTGGTAGTACTTAATGTTGATTGAAACGTAATTTCGCCACCATTACCAAAACGTAAACCAATAGCATTTTTCTCTGACTGTGCGCTTAATGTGCTCATCATACCCGCTACCAATGCGAGTGTCAAAATCATTTTTTTCATACTTTCTTTGTTTTTCTTGCCGAAGCTTTAGTTTTATTTATATTGATAACATCCGTTGAGATGTATTGTTTGTTTTTGGTAGTAAAATGTCTGGAATCTATAATTTACTACAAGAACACTTTAGTAATTGCAATTATTAAGCCATACTTTAATTTTAATGTAGATTTGTTTCTCCCAATGGTGGATCTGGATAAAGAAAAAGCACCTACAGAATATGTAAGTGCTTTTATAATATATGGTTGTGTGGGTTACTTAATGCTTAATTCATTAATCAGTCGTTGAGCTCCTCCTACTTTGTCCATCACAAACAAAATGTAGCGAACATCCACACTGATGGTGCGCTGCAAGTCGGGTTCAAACACAATGTCGCCGCTCATGGCTTCCCAGTTTCCGTCGAACGCCAAACCTAGCAACTCACCTTTGGCATTGAAAATAGGACTACCCGAATTACCACCGGTAATATCTGTATTGCTCAGAAAAGCCACATGCATTTCGCCTGTTTTCTGATCGAGATAAGCACCATAATTCTGTTCCCTGATGGCTTTCTTTAGCTTGGGCGAAACATCAAACTCCTCGTCGCCGGGAATTTCTTTTTCCAGAATACCTTTGGTGGTGGTATAATACTTGTAACTTACTGCATCAGCAGGATTATAACCTCCTATTTTTCCAAAAGTCAACCGCATAGTTGAGTTTGCATCTGGGTACATCGGTTTCCCTTTTTCGGCAGCCATGGCTTTGATGCCGCTTTCATACACCCGCTCGGCATCTTTAATCTCTTCACTTAGTTTGGTATATTCATCACTGC
>DAIQOQ010000083.1:4471-10837 GCA_036787795.1 Paludibacter sp.
AGAGCAGGGTCTTTAAACAAATCTACGTTGTGACTTTTAATAGCTTTGGTGATTTTTTCCAGCGATGTAAAATCCGATTTTTCGAATAAATACTTTGCATACCGGTTGTAATCGCCTTTAAATTTCTTTTGAATAACCGTGTATACTTCGGGAAGAGCATCAGCGTCAACCGACTTTTTATAAATGTCCAACATAGCTACCAGTGCTGCCTGATCAACGGCGGGGTAATAATCTTTATAAGCAGCCTTTACCTCAGTGAGCAAAGAGTCCTGGCTTATGTCTTTTTTCAGGATTCTTTCCACCTGATTAGCAATACGGGGCATCTCTACTCCGCTAACCAATGACTCCATCAGGTAACTCAATGCTTTGCTGTATGGATAAATTTTGCCATAGTCGTTAGCCAGTGTTTGCAATACATTTTTGTATTTTGCTTTTCGTTCGGGGGTGCTGTTAGCCCATTCTGCAAATTCTTTTTCCTGACTTTGTTTTTCGGCTATAATGCCCAACTTGCCGATGGCTTTATTCATGCCTATGCTGTTCTTCCAATAATTGGAGCTGCGGGCAAACTTGCTGGCATACGCAATATTGATTGCTTCGTCTACACGCATAAACGAGTGCCACACATCTTGCTTGGCACCGCGCACCTCGATACGTGCCTGATTGGACGTTTTCATGCGGTTGTTTACACCCCACGATGACAGATATCGGTTTGTACTACCCGGATTACCCATAATCATGGTATAATCGCCCGGCTGATAACCTTTGTTGGAAATGGTTGCAAAACGTTTTGGCGAGTAAGGCACATTGTCTTTAGAGTATTTAGCTGGCTTCCCGTTGGGTGAGCAATACACCCGAAATACCGAGAAATCGCCTGTATGGCGTGGCCACATCCAGTTGTCGGTGTCGCCACCAAATTTTCCGATAGAGATCGGAGGTGCATAAGCAAACCGAACGTCGGTAAACTCTTCGTACACGAATAAGTAGAACTCGTTGCCCGAATAAAACGACCGTACACGACCTATATAACCGGTGCCTTTTTCAGCTTCTTTCTGAATTACTCCGGTAATAGAATCTTGCTTTTCGATACGGGCTTTGCCCAGTAAATTGTCTGGTAGTTGCGATATAACACGTTCGGTAACATCCTGTATTTTTACCAGAAACTTCACGGTAAGCCCCGGGGTGGGAATTTCATCGCTCAGCTTTTCAGCAGAAAAACCGTCTTTCAGGTAATTGTGTTGTACGGAGCTGTGTTGCTGGATAGATTCAAACCCGCAGTGGTGATTGGTGAATACCAGTCCCTGATTGGATACCATCACACCCGTACAGCCATTTCCAAACACGATAACAGCATCTTTCAGACTTACACTGTTATCGCTGTAAATGTCTTCAGCTGATAGTGTCAGACCCATACCGTTCATCTTTTGGATGTTTAGCTTCTGAATCAAAGGCAGCATCCACATACCTTCGTCGGCTTTTACCCCAATAAACATACTGAGCGCAAGCAACACAATGAATAGTTTTTTCATTTAAATAGAAATTGAATATTTAATTGTTGATATTAATTCTTGTTGGATAAAACGAAAATAAAAAACTTTAGTGTTGAAACACTCGTATTAGTGTTTCGGTTGGACGTGCAAGGGCGTTTGCTTGAAACCTAATCTTTATATGCAATTCATCTGACATTAATATTGTACAAATGTATGAATTTTTTTTCATGTTTACAGATTTTAGTCCTCGCACATCAGGCAGATCTGAGTGCTAAAAGTAAAAGAGACTGCCTTGTGCCGACAGTCTCTTTTGCTTTTATATTTTAATTAGATCGGATTTATTTATACATTCTTTCACGAATGGCTTTAATGTCTTCCGAAGTCACGTAATCATCATAATCCATTTGTTTGTCGATAATGCCTTTTGGAGTCAGTTCGATGATGCGGTTACAAACCGTTTGAATAAACTCGCGGTCATGCGAAGCCATCAATACGTTGCCTTTGAAGTTTACCAGAGTGTTGTTGAAAGCCTGAATAGATTCCAAGTCCAGGTGATTAGCCGGAGAGTCCAGTATCATCACATTGGCATTGCGAAGCATCATACGCGAAATCATACAGCGCATTTTCTCACCTCCCGACAGTACACTGGCTTTTTTGTATATCTCTTCACCTGCAAATAACATCTTGCCCAGATAACCGCGGATAAAGGACTCGGTTGTATCGGATGAGAACTGTCCCAGCCAATCTACCAGATTTAAATCGGTATTAAAGAATTCCGAATTATCCAACGGCAAATAAGCGTTGGTTATCGTTATTCCCCAGTTGTAAGTACCTTCATGTTCTTTATCATGTTCGTTGATAATTTCAAAAAATGCCGTCATGGCACGCGGATCACGTGACAGGAAAATAATTTTATCGTTTTTCTCTACATTGAAATTTACATCTTTGAAAAGAATGGTTCCATCTTCGGCTGTTTTACCCAGTCCGGCAATTTCCAACACCATATTTCCCGGATCACGATCGGGAGTGAAAATGATTCCCGGATACTTACGTGTCGATGGTTGTATCTCGTCGATGTTCAGCTTTTCAAGCATCTTCTTACGACTGGTAGCTTGTTTCGATTTAGCCACATTGGCACTAAACCTACGAATAAATTCTTCCAGTTCCTTTTTCTTTTCTTCGGCTTTTTTGTTCTGGTTCTGTTGCTGACGCAGTGCCAACTGGCTTGATTCGTACCAGAAAGAGTAATTACCCGAGAATAGCTGCACTTTTCCGAAGTCAATATCCACCGTGTGGGTACTTACCGCATCCAAAAAGTGACGGTCATGCGAAACCACCAATACGGTATTTTCATAATTAGCCAGGTAATTTTCCAACCACATCACAGTGTCCACGTCCAGATCATTGGTAGGCTCATCGAGTAGCAGGTTGTCCGGTTTCCCAAACAGCGCACGAGCCAACAGCACACGTACTTTTTCCATCCCGCTGAGTTCTTTCATCAGCTGGTAATGTAAATCTTCTTTGATTCCCAGTCCGCTTAATAGTGATCCGGCTTCGCTTTCGGCATTCCATCCGTTTAGTTCGGAGAATTTGTCTTCCAGCTCTGAAGCCCGAATGCCATCAGCATCCGAAAAATCTTCTTTCAAGTAAATGGCATCCTTTTCATCTTTAATCTTCCAAAGCACTGTGTGACCCATCATCACAGTGTCAAGTACAGTATACTCATCAAACTCAAAGTGATCTTGCTTTAATACCGAGAGTCGTTCGGCCGGGCCAAACTGAACGTTTCCGCGTGTAGCATCGAGATCACCGCTGAGCATGCGTAGGAAGGTGGACTTTCCGGCACCATTGGCTCCGATAATTCCATAACAATTGCCGGCAGTAAATTTCAAATTTACGTCAGAAAATAAAACTCGTTTGCCAAATTGAATGGCTAAATTAGATACAGTAATCATTTTAGTTGATTGAAGTAGTTGAACTGATTCTCATCAGTAAGGTTGCATTAACTTGATACTATTTTAAAACAAAGAATAGAACCAATCTGTTTTCCAGACTCGTTCTATTCTTGTAATTTATTTCAAAGCTGACTTTTTCAGAAATAATTATTCTATAATTCCCAGACTGCGGGCGTCTCTTGAGATCTTCTCAATAGACTCGTCAATCTGATCGAAAGTATGTGTAGCCATCAGCGAATAGCGAATCAGTGAATCTTCCGAGCGTACTGCCGGAGAAACTACCGGATTCACAAATACACCGTCATCCATCAACATACGTGTCAGTTTAAATGTCTTTGTGTTGTCACGCACGTAAAGTGGAATGATCGGAGTTTCTGTTGGTCCGATTTCAAAACCTGCTTTCTGAAATCCTGCTTTGGCACGAGCGGTGTTTGCCCACAAAGCATCTTTACGCCAGGTTTCTTCAGCCATTACATCCAATGCTGCCAATACACAACCGGTAGAAGCCGGGGTAATAGAAGCACTAAAGATTAATGTGCGCGAGTTGTGTTTCAGATAATTGATAATATTATTATCGGATGCAACGAATCCACCAATGGTTCCCAGCGATTTGCTGAATGTCCCCATAATCAGATCTACATCTTTTGACACACCGAAATGTTCGCAGATACCTGCACCTGTTTTGCCGAATACACCTAATGAATGCGCTTCATCAACATAAATTGAAGCATTGTATTTCTTTGAAAGTTCTACAATTTCAGGTAATTTAGCTACATCGCCTTCCATGCTGAATACACCATCTACTACAATAAGTTTCAACTTGTCTGGTTCGCATTTCTTGAGCAATTTTTCCAAAGCATCCATATCGTTGTGACGATATTTCAGTTGTTTGGAAAATGACAACCGTTTACCTTCTACAATAGAGGCGTGGTCGAATTCATCAAAAATCAAATAATCTTCACGACCGGTAACACATGGTATAACTCCTGAATTGACAGTAAAACCGGTTGCATAAACCAAAGCAGCTTCTTTATGAACCAGCTTTGCCAGACGATCTTCCAATTCAATATGAATATCCAATGTTCCATTTAAAAAACGAGAACCGGCACAACCTGTTCCATATTTTTCAACGGCTTTAATAGCTCCTTCTTTGAGGCGGGGATGATTTGTTAACCCTAGATAGCTGTTTGAACCAAACATCAATACTCGTTTACCACCAATGGTTACAACTGTATCCTGATCGGACTCGATGGGACGAAAATACGGATAAACGCCCATTGCTTTTGCTTGCTGGGGCGCATCATATTGTCCCAACACATCACTTAGTTGACTCATAGAATTTATATGTTTGTAAATAAAAACGGCTGCAAAGATACGAAAAATATTAGGAAAATAGTTACATCCTTTGCTGCCTCGCAGATTAATGGCTACTTTTGTAACCTGTAATAAAACATTAATTATCACGTGAGCAAACAAATAGATTACAAATTATTGCCCGCTCTGGTAGCCCGGAAGGAAAATGAATGGAAACGTTTTTTAATAAAAAATAAGAAGAAATTAGAAGGGCTTGATCTCCATGTTCATTCCCTCCATCATGAAGTTGTGGAGCGAATAGACTGCCTGACTTGTGCAAATTGTTGCCGGTCGTTGGGTCCGCGTATAACTGATAAAGATGTCGAACGTATGGCTAAGGCTCTTAGGATGAAAGCAGCTGATCTGATCTCAAAATATCTGCACATCGATGAAGATGGTGATATGGTTTTTCAGTCGATGCCATGCCCGTTTCTGGGAGCCGATAATTATTGTGCTATTTATGAGTCACGTCCCAAAGCATGCCGTGAATATCCGCATACCGACCGTAAACGATTTTATCAAATCTTTAACTTGTCTGTTAAGAATGCTTACACTTGTCCGATAGTGTATGAAGTGCTTGATAATCTGACTAAATAATTATTTCTCAGCAAAAACAGACTTTTGCATCACTCCGTATTTGTCGAACGATTTTCCAACGGTGAAGAAAATACTGAGCGAAATACTTAATACGGTTGATGCTAAAATGGCAATCATGATGGCGATTTGATATTTAATGGCCACCAACGGTACCGAACCACCCAGTATCTGACCGGTCATCATGCCCGGAAGTGACACAATACCCATCGTGGCCATGGAGGCAATGGTTGGATTCATAGCGGATACAAAGCTCCTTTTGGCAAAATCGCGCAAAGCCTCGAAACGGGTGGCACCCAGTGAAAGCTTGTAGAAGTAAAGTTGTTCGTCTTTGCGGATGGATTTATAAAAGTCGCCCAGTCCGACGATGTTTGCACGTAAGGAATTGCCCAACACCATGCCTCCAATAGCAATCATGTATTTGGCATCGAGAATAAAACTCAGCTTTGCAATAAAAAAATTGAAATAGAGCACAACAAAGAAGTTGGCCAGCACAAAGGAAAGTAACACGGGACGAACAAAATGGCGGAGCTTGAGACCTGAGTTTTTGATAACAGAGAAAACGGCTACAGTTATCATGGTCAGAAACCAGATAGAGTTCAGCAGCCAGTTATTAAACCGGAACACAAACTCCAGAAAGAAGCCAACCAACACCAGCTGAATGACCATCCGGAGAGTAGAAATCAATAATTTCTTAGCCAGACCCAGTTTTAAATACCAAATGCCCAGCAACGGAACGAGCAGCAGAATGCCGCACATCAGCATTGAAAAGATGGAAAGATCCTGAGCTCCATTCATAATCAGTCTAGTTTTAATGTTCGGGTTACGGCCTCTGCAGGCAGATAATTGTCGTGCGAAATAGAAAGCACGGTAAAAGAGGGATTGAGTAAGAAATAATCGAGCACCTTCGATTTAAGCGATTTGTCGAGAGCCGACGTTATTTCATCAAGAAAAAAGATATTCCTTTTGAGCAATAA
>DAIQOQ010000083.1:10937-12333 GCA_036787795.1 Paludibacter sp.
ATTTTCTCGCCTTCCTGTATGTCGAATGAAAAATCCTCCAGTACAAATTGGTCGGAAAACTGCTTGGTCAGATGCTCTAGTCTAAACATGGGACTAAGCCTTAAGTTTTTCAATATCTTCCCAGAAGCCCGGATAAGACTTACTTACCACCTGCGGTTCTTCAATAACAAGCGGAGTAATCAGAGCAGCCGGAGCAAAAGCCATAGCCATGCGGTGATCTTCGTAGGTAGCTATGCTCACGGGTTGAGCTGCGTCGCAACGGTTACCGGTCCATGCCAGTTGACCTTCGGCCGGTTCGGTAAGCACAAAACCCAGTTTGCCCAGTTCGTTTATCAAAGCCGCTATTCTGTCGGTCTCTTTAATTTTCAGTGTTTGTAATCCGCCGAAATGAAAAGGAATACCTTTCATGCAGCAGGTAACGGCAAATGTCTGAGCCAGGTCGGGTTGGTTTACAAAGTCGTATTCAAACTGTTCTACGTACTTTCCGGTGGCTTGCAATAACACACCTTCGACCTGATACGTACTACTTACGCCGAGTTGTTCGAAAAGAGCGGCTACTTTGCTGTCGCCCTGATAGCTGTTTTGGTTTAATCCGGTCAGGAAAACTTGCCCTTTGCCGGCTATGGCTAACACTTCGTACCAGTACGAAGCTGCCGACCAGTCGGATTCCACCTTGTACTGAATGGGCTTGTATGTTTGCGCCTTGATGTCGATTATAGTATTGTTGAAATCAACAGCCACGCCGTATTCTTTCATCATATTCAGCGTCATATTAATATAAGGTACCGAAATGACATTGCCTTCGAGTATAATTTTCAAGCCGTTTTGCATATAAGGCGCAATCATCATCAAAGCCGAGATATACTGACTGCTTACGCCGCCATTCAACCGTATTTCGCCACCGGTAAGGGCACTACCAAAAATACGCAGGGGCGGAAATCCTTCTTTTTCCACATATTCAATGCGTGCTCCGAGCGTGGTCAGTGCATCAACCAGCAATTTTATCGGGCGTTGTTTCATGCGTTCGCTGCCAGTGATGACCCATTCGCCCACCGTTTTCGACAGAAAAGCCGTAAGGAAGCGCATGGCTGTACCGGCTGCACCGATATCAAAAGTGCGGTCGTTGGAGTCGAGTGCTTTTACGGTTACACGGGTATCATCGCAGTCCGACAGGTTTTGAATGTCGTACGGACTATAAGCCAAAGCATTCAAAATTAATGCCCGGTTGCTGATACTTTTTGAAGCCGGAAGGGTTATTCGGAGGTCGATTGTTTGTGGCTGAATGTGCAGGTGTTTGCTGGTCATAATTTAAAATAGGAAATAGTTACAAGTTACGAGTTCCAAGATTGAGGTTACGAGATATTAGTTGGGGTCAACAAAGTGATGTTATCCCCTG
>DAIQOQ010000269.1:0-3945 GCA_036787795.1 Paludibacter sp.
AATACATCCTGATCGATAACCTGACCACGGGTTATACCTTCGGGACGATTCTCAATCAACGGTTTTCCCAAATCAACAAATGGTCCTGTCGGGTTATCGGAAACAGCTACACCAATCTTTTGCGCAGCAGTAAAGTAATAGAAGTATTTGTATTTACCATCAATCTTCTTTTCTACAATACAAGGCGCCCAGGCATTGCGATTAGCCCAAGTCACATCCTTACCCAATTGCAGTATCACTCCTTCATCGTTCCAGTCTACCAGATTATCGGACGAAAAGCACTTGAAATAGTTTCCCGACCAATTGGTAAAACCATCACTGGTAGGATAGATGTAGAACTTGCCGATTTTCTCCGAATAAAGAATCTCCGGATCGGCATAATAACCGTTCAACACCGGATTATGATTCTTTACCGCCACAGCAGTATAAGTTTCAGATTCCCGGCCGGGCATTTTTACAGTATACTTCACTCCCCCTTTACTAAAATCAACAGCACCGATGGGCTTAATACTGACTCCAGGAAAGTTATTCAATTCAGGTTTGAACAGACTTAAATTGGTAGCAGGTTCAACCGGAAAACAAACCTTTTTGGCAACTGTATCCACTACGATATTGATTTTCTTCAGTCCTTTTGCTTTTGCCGACTCAAATACAGAGGAAACGCTTACCCATTTATTGGTTAATCGGGCAGCTTCATCGGCAGTAATAGGCAACACGGTTCCATGACGAGGATGAAAATCCATGGTTACATCCTGATCAATGACTTTGAAGTGTTCCAAATCAGCACCTTTAGTAAACTGATATCTCCCGCTGGTGTACATATCGTACATCAACACCCAGTCATTGGAGTTGTTTAGCTTGAAAACTCCGGCTCCTTCTACCGGGCTGGTTGTTTGTTGCATCATACCACCTACAGGTTTCCATTCTCCCGTAAGTTTATCAGCAACTGCTTTTCTGATTCCCTTTTCTGTATCTTCAGTTTTGTAAAACAGATGATACTGACCAAATGCTTTTACAATATCTCCATCAATACAAGAAGTTTTATTGGGATTAAAAAACAACTGTCTAGGAGTAGTTTCAAGAGCTGTAAAATCTTTATTGGCATAAGCATAATAGATCTTATCATAATCGCCTTTTTCGCTTTTCAACATCGAAAAATAAACCATATACTTTCCTACCGATGGGTCATAAATAGTTTGTGGTGCCCATACACGTTGTACATCGCCAAACTCGGCAGGAAAAACAGTGGGAATATTGATGGCTGTAGAAGTCCAGTTCAGCAGATCGGTCGATTTCATAAGCACCATGCCCCGGTTCGAATTCCAGCCTTTACTGCAAACCATATCGGTGGCAACCATATAAAAAGTTTTGCCGTCTTCGCAACGTAAAATGTGCGGATCCCGGACACCGCCGCTCAGACTGATCTTTTCCGAGCTGATAATCGGGTTATCCTGATTCAGTGCTTTGAAGTTGTATCCATCGCTACTCAACGCAAACCGTATTTGCTCTTCCTCTTTCCGGTTTCCGGTAAAGTAAACAAAAAGGTAAGCACTGGTTTTATCCTTCGTACTTAAGGTCGCAATTTTCTTCTTTGAATTTTTCGTTGTTGATAATTGTTCCGATTGAACAGTGTTTAAGCAGCCTAGCGCAATACTTAAACATAAAATAAATTTGATTCTTTTTAAAAACATTCTTGATTGGATTTATAGATTGGTGTTGGTATTATTTATATTGTTAGTTTAGTATAAGAAACTAAATGATTGACTCCTTTTTCCTTTGCAAAAATACGATTTCTCACTATAACTGAGGTTCAGGAATCAATCAATAAAGTCGAAAATCGGTCAAAACAGGCAGAATAAATGACTATTGGACCAGGATAAATCCCCCATTTGGTTGAATAGTTACATCAGCCTTTCCATTTTTAGAAATAACATAGTTAGTCATTCGTGGAGAAGCATCAGCAGCATCAATATACTTAACGACCTTTTGTCCTGCAAGAATAGATAAATCTAACTTGAGCCTCAACGCTTCTTTGCCGGCATTTACTCCCACCACATACCATTTTTGTCCGTGCCGGCGAGCTAATACACAATACTTACCCGGATAACCGTCAATAAAGCGCATTTCATCCCAGGTTGTAGGTACGCCTTTCAGGAAGTTTATTTCAAAGGGCGGAACATCTGTCAGGTTATTCGGTGCAATAGCAAAGTTTTGAATTGAATTCTGGAATAACACCGAAGTCGCAAGCTGAAAGATATCAGTTGTTCTACGTATGTTACCTCCCTTATTATCGCGACTATATCTTTTATTTAGCAAAACTGGTCCAAAATCCATACTTCCTACAGTATTCCTTATGAATGGGTGCAAACAAGCATTGAAAGCCTCCATATCATCAAAATGTTGGTTGAAGTATAAGTTTTCGGACGCCAAAACAGCTTCGCTTCCTACATAGTTGGGGTACATGCGTTCCCATCCCCGTGGCAATGTGCATCCATGAAAAATAATCATCAGCCCGTATTCATTGGCATCAGAAAGAATATCTTCGTACAACTTCATGGTTTCCTGTTTATCGCCACAAAAAAAGTCTATTTTTAGTCCTTTTACTCCCATACTTTTCAGCCATTTCATCTCCTGCTTACGGGCAATGGACTCATTCATTTTATTCTTCGGTCCTTGTGGAGCATCATTGGCAGAGCCGTTTGAATTATACCAAAGAAAAACATCCACACCTTTGTTGCGGGCATATTGAATGAGAGCCGGCATCCGATCGTATCCTATCTGTGTATCCCACAAAGCATCAATCAACACATATTCAAATCCCATTTTGGCAGCTAAATCAATATAAGTTACCTGATCGTCGTAGCATGCACTTGCATCTTGCCACATAATCCAACTCCAGGTTGCGCGTCCGGGTTTATACTCTTGTGATGGAGCATAAAGTGGTTTTACCACATCAAACGGAATCGTAGTTTCCACAATAGGTTTCAGATCGCTACCCACAGTAATTGTACGCCATGGAGTATGCCCGGGCAAAGCCATGGCGGCTCCAGCAATGCCAACTCCATTATTTTCGCCCGAAGCAGGAAAAGCAATACTATACAATCCATCTTTAGTTCCTTCGCTCAAATGCGAAGCACAGTATTTACTACTTACGCCAGCTTCGGATACCAGTGCCCAACCGTCATTGCCTACATGAAACAGACAAGGAAAAGTATAACCAAAACCGTATTTAGAGGGTGTGCCTATAGGTTCATCGGCATGATATTCTTCTTCATAGCTGGGTTTGGAGCGCATCCAACCAGTCATCGGCCCTGCTTGCGGACAGATAAAAGTGGTTGTTTGCTGAGGGAAATGAAAACCTGTGGTTTCCTTTTCAATCACACACCCGGCTGTTTCGCCGTACTGAGGCAAAGAATAACGATAGGCAATATCGTTATTGCTTACACGAAAAGTAATAGTTATCGTTTTCTTCTCCTTATTAGAAAAAGTGCAAACCAACTCATTAGCCCGATAGTGTATCTTACTGACTTTGGCACGGGATTGATCATAGGTTTCGTCAATGATTGAATCTTTATGAGCTACCAATGTCATCTCCTTACTTAAGTCGCTAATATTGGTAACCAAGCCCAAAGGGGAATCTTCCAAAATCGGCTTATCCTTATAGGTTACCATGTAATTAGGAACACCCTGTTTCAGAAATACCTTTACTTTTAATTGGTTGTCTGGTCCCGATACAAGCAGATCCTGTGCAAATAAAGAGCCTGCAATCATCAATGCTATAAGACATGGAAATATCTTCTTCATATACTGTCTTTTTAAATTTTAAATTAGATTTAAATCTTCAACTAAAAACGAATAACTTTCGCCTTTTACCAACGACCGATAAAAGGCTAAGAACTATAAAAACTCTGAGTACAAACTTAGGTATTTGTACCCGGAGAAAAG
>DAIQOQ010000084.1:0-5604 GCA_036787795.1 Paludibacter sp.
ACATGCCTTATCCCATTTTCCTTCAACTAAAAAACTTCCGCTGCCTGGTAGTCGGTGGTGGCTCCGTTGCCCTCCGCAAAGTAAAAGGATTGCTCAGAGCAGGAGCCTTGCCACAGATCATAGCACCCGAACTGACGGTCGAACTGTCTTCGCTAGTCGATGATAACAAGTTAGTGTGGCAAAAACGTAAGTTCGCTGAAAACGATACGGTGGGCTTTCAACTGGTGATAGCAGCTACGAACCATCAAGCTACCAATGCCCTCATCCGGCAGGAAGCCATCGGTGCCGGTTTACTGGTCAACGATGTGACAGATACTGAAGAGAGCAACTTTCATGTTCCGGCATTGGTCAACCGTTCGCCATTGATGCTGGCTATAGGTACTTCGGGCGAGGTACCTTACCTGAGCCATAAACTAAAAGTATTATTGGAAAAAAAGCTTCGCCCTGATTTGGGAGATGATATTGAAAGAATAAAGCAATGCCGGGACTCATTAATTGAACGAGCTGGAGACAATATAGAATTAAAAAAACTACTAATAATAAGTGAACTGAATCCGTTAGTCGAAGACTTTCTTTGCGGACTAATGAATGAAGATAAATAAAGCAATATTTAGATAAACAGAGCTGGTAGGTAGCGAGCGGTAAGCAGTAAGTGGTAAGTGGTAAGTAGTAGGTAGTAACTCATCTCTCATTCCTCGTAACTTGTAACTCGTAACTTCTCCCTATTCCCTACCTCATTTATGGTATGAAAATGCCATGATGGTGCGATTGTACAGTTCTGTTTTTTTTAATTCCTTTGCTGTAACCTAAAAACCGATAGAAAAATACGAAACATAGACAACTTTTAATATGAAAACTGAATTAAAGAATAGCATTGACTCCGGAGAATTACAACTAAACCAGCCTTCAACAGAAAAAGATAATTTTCATCAATATGGAAATGTAACCCTGGTGGGTTTTGGACCCGGTGATCCCGATTTGCTAACCATAGCCGGCGACAAAGCATTGGCAAAAGCACAGGTCATCTTTCATGACGACCTGGTGGATCAGGCTTTTCTGGATAAATATAACGGCGAGAAAGTGTACGTAGGCAAGCGGAAGCATTGTCACAGTCATGAGCAGGACGAAATAAACCAACTGATTTTGAATTCGGCAATAGAGGGTAAAGAAGTAGTCCGTCTCAAAGGGGGCGATTCCATGATATTTGCCCACGGAGGAGAGGAAGTAGAGTTTTTGAAGAAAAATGGTGTGCAGGTGACGGTGATTCCCGGCATATCTACCGGTGTGGCGGTGGCCGGATTAACGCAGATTCCGCTTACATTGCGCGGCATAGCCCGGTCGGTTGCCTTTATCACGGGTCATACATCCGACGTGCAGTTGCCCAATACCGATACGCTGGTGTGTTTTATGGCCGGTTCTACCATTCATAAGATTGCGGCGAAAGCCATTGCCGAAGGTCGCGACCCGAAAACCCCGGTGGCGTTGGTGTATAATGTGTCTTTACCCGACCAGCACGAATACCTTAGCACCCTGGATGCACTTGCTGCCAGCGAAACGCGGTATCCAACACCAATAATTATTGTAATCGGGCAAGTGGTGGCATCGCGTGCGGGAGTAACTGAAGTTCTCGGATTGTTATAACGCTAAAGCGCGTTCAGAGCCAGCTCTTTTCCTTGTTTGATGCGGTCGGCCATGCCAATGCCGTTTCTCAGATTACCACCAATCTGCAGGCCCGGGTATTGGGTTTCAAGTAAATGGATAGTCGAAAAACGCTCACCACTTTCAACGCCGTATTGCGGAATGGCCCGATTGTGGCGAATGATTTTAAACAGGTCGGGCTCGAATGTTTTAAGACCCAGTAGTTCCCTGCATTCGCGTTCCGCAATGCGGGTGATCTCTGCGTCATCTAACCGGATGAGGTCTTGCCTGCGAACGCCACCCATAAAAGTAGAAAGCAAGGTACCGCCCTCGGGGGCACGGTGCTTAAACAGTGAAGACATATACAGCACACCGAGTATGTCGCGCTTTTCCAGCGACGGAATTAATCCGCCGAACCCGTCGAGCTCCTGTCCCTGCCAATGATTAAAGCCGATTGCGAGCTCAATGACTTTGGTGTAAAGTAATGACTCAATCTTTGCCAAAGCGGACTGGTCAATGAAAGGAAGTATTTTACCCAATGCGTAAGCACCCACTGTGCTGATCACTTTTTTTGTTTTAATATTGAAAAGGTCTCCGTTCGTATTTTGGTAAGATACCATGTAGCCGCCTTCGAACGGGTGTACACTGATATTCTCTGCACCCAAAACAAAATTTGAAGAATCAGCCGACTGATATAAAGCTTTTGTCAATGAACCTAATCCGTCAACACACGAAAAAACCTTTCGGGTGACTTTCTTTTCTTCGGGAGTTTTGCCCTGCATCTTCTTCCTAAACGAACCGCCAATCAGGCTGCCATATTTTTGTTCCAGATCATAGAGCTTGGGTAATGCATATTTTGGAATCAAATAGTTTGGATCGCCGGCATACACCCCAATGATAAAAGGATCAATGGCATAGTTCAGAAAACTTTTACCCATTCTCCTTTTTACGAACGAAGCCAGATTCTCATGCGGATCTTTCCCTGCTGGGCGGAACGGCTCACCCAATATCCTGAACTTATCTTTCAACGAAAATAAAGGAGTGGTAATAGCATCTTTTGGTCCCTGAGGGAGATGTTCCCACTTTGCATTTTTAAGGATGAATCTCTTATTTACATTGTCACCACCTACTTCCAACTCACATTTCCCCGTCAGATCTTCGAATAGTTCCACCACAGTAGTATTGCCTACTACTCCCGTATTGGGTCCGTTCTCATATATAAATCCGTTTTCTGCTGTTGACTGAATAACGCCTCCGGCTTGAGTTTGCTTTTCTAAAACAATAAACTTCTGGTTGAACTTATTCAGGTAATGAGCAGTGGTCAGTCCGGTCAGTCCGGCTCCCAGTACCACTATATCGGTAGTTGTTTCGTTGTAAGTATTGGTCATTTTGCAGTGAGTAATTGTTTGAAAGTAGCTATCAATAGTGGATGTGATGCGGGAATCTCCACGCGACATATATTTCGGATGCCAAGTTCATTTTTTCCATAGGGAGCAATTTCCACGCCCTGATCGTAGGCTGTTTCCAGATTCTCGTTCACAAAGCTGATTGGTACCAGCATAATCTCGTCAACGTTTTTGGCTTTTAATCCTTTCAGGCAGTCTTTCGTGTCGGGGTTAACCCACTTTAGTTTTCCTATTTTCGATTGAAAAGCAACCTTGTAGGGTAATTCCAGTTTGTCGGCTATCAGTTTAGCCGAGTCGTTTATTTCGTCAACATAAGTGTCGCCCTGATCGACCAGATACTGTGGAATAGAATGGGCGCTGAATACCAGAGTTGGTTTCTTATACCCGTTTTTCGCTATGGCTTTCTGAATATTATCCAGCCAGTAACCGATGAAGAGTTCATTGTCGCCATAAGTGCCCAGTTCTGTCAGGTTGAGTTCAGGGTATCTTTTATGTATTTTCTCAAGATCGGATGTGACGCTCTCGGTGGTCGAAATACTCGAATGCGGATACATCGTAATAACTTTAATATTCGTGATACCTTTGTTTCGAAGTGTTTCTACTCCTTCGCGAATGGATGGACGGCTATAAGAATAGGCTGAAGTAACTACATATTCCGCCCCCATTTCAGTAGCCAGTTGATCGTTGATCAGCTTCATGGATTCTTTTAGCTTCGAACCGCCTATTTGCTGATATTTATCCCACGATCCTGCATGACGGAACGTACTGATCATAAATGCCAGCAGCGTACGTGGTATTTTAGGAAACGGCAAAATGGCTTTATCACTAAACATATTAAACAAGAACTGCCTCATTTCCTTTTTGGAAAGAGGCGAGCCCATATTAATTAGAAGAATGCCTGTCATACTGTTTTCGAAAATTGAGAGGTTGAGTTTGTCAGATTCGGGTCAAATAGCATGGCAATGTTACGTACCACGAACATACCATCGGAGCTGACATGAATGTTTCCGTCAATAATTTCCACCAGTCCGTCTTCAATAAAGGGTAGTAACATGTCGCTGTCATAAGCCGTGATGGCTTTTACTTCGTCGGAGGTACATTTCACCCGCTGTGCAATGTCATCAAAGTTCAGGTATCCGTTACACATCACTTCGTTGATCACTTCGCGAATCACGGTTTCCTCTTTCGTGAGGCTATAACCGCGCTCAATGGCCAGTCCGGTAGCTTCAATGGCATCCATGTACTGATTCAGGTTTTTGAGGTTCTGAGCGTAGGTGCCCCATAACTGCGAGATACCCGAAGTCCCGAAAGCATACACCTGTCCGGTAGTTTCGCGGGTGCAATAACCCTGAAAGTTCCGATGCAGCTTTTTGCTGTGTTTGGCAATGGCCAGGTTGTCGGTCGGTTTGGCAAAGTGATCCATACCAATAGCTTCGTAGCCGTTGTTGGTCATTATCTCATATCCGGCAAGCAGCATTTGTAGTTTCTCTTCAGGGCCAGCCATGCGGGTTTCGTCCATCTTTTTCTGATTGGAATTTACCCAGGGCACGTGCGCATACGAGAATGTTACAATGCGGTCGGGCGATAAAGCAATGGCTTTTTCCACATTTTCTTTAAAGCTTTCGAGTGTTTGCAAAGGTAGTCCGTAGACTAAATCAAGGTTGATACCTTTGAAATTATTTTGACGCAGACGTTCCATGACTTGTTCAATGGGAAACTTTGGCGGGCGGCGGTTGATGGCCTTAAGCACCTCCGGATTAAAATCCTGAATACCCATACTTACACGGTTGAAACCGATAACGGCCAATCGATCGATATCTTCCATCGTCAGGTAAGCGGGGCTGCACTCAATGGCTATTTCCGGATTCTCAGTGAACTGGAAGAGCGATTTTATTTTTTCGGTAATTTCTGCGAGATAATCAAAATTAATGGAGTTTGGAGTACCTCCACCCCAATGAATCTGACTTACCTTACGCGATTTGTCTATATGCTGCGCCACCGTATCGATCTCTTTCAGTACACAATCAATATAGCGCCTGATTTTGGCAGCACTTTCGAATGCCGTAGTGTTGCAACCACAAAAATGACACAGCTGCGGACAAAACGGAATGTGTACGTAAATGGAAATACTCTCAGGTTGCTCTCTGTTAGAAGCTGCAACAGCCGGAATAAAATCGGCAGAAGTAAATTTAGGGCTAAAACTGGTTGCCGGAGGATAGCTGGTGTATCGCGGACCTGTTTTATTATATTTATTTAGAAATTCGGGTGTTACTTTCATTGTGTATTTATTTTAGCTCTTTCTAAATCCAACTTTCAAACATCTTAAGTCCATCAATAGACGGAAACTTTTACAAAAGTGTAGAAAATTGAACCTGATTTTTCTTGAGAAGACTAAACTATGCGCTATTCATAAGTTATGCCATTAATTATGCATAATGAATTGTACATTATAAATTATTTAGTCTCTGTCCCAATTGGTATTCTTTACCCAGTCAACAACAAACTTCACGTTTTCCAGTTTGTTATCGGGCGAAAGTCCGTGACCTGTATTAAAAATCCA
>DAIQOQ010000084.1:5704-9116 GCA_036787795.1 Paludibacter sp.
CCTTCTACCATATAGCAAAAAACAGTAAACGGTGCTCCGCAAAAACCAATCAAAGCTACGTCGGCCGGTTTTTGTTTTTTGATAATATCCAGTGCCTTGTATACATGTTCCAATTTAGAACTATCAGCTTTCAACGAGGAAAATTGATTGCCGGCATCCTGCAATGGGGCATCAAAAATAGGACCTTTATCCGTAAATTTCAAATCCATTCCCAAGGCTTCGGGTATGATAAGGATATCGGAAAACAGGATAGCAGCATCTACTCCTAAATCAGTCACAGGTAATAATGTAACTTCGGCAGCCAACTCCGGGCTCAGCATTAATTCGCGGAAACTATGTTGTTTACGTAGTTCGAGATAGGAGGGGAGTACCCGACCGGCCTGGCGCATAAACCAAACGGGGGGTCTTTCGCGTTTAATGCCTTTGAGTGTGTCTGTAAATATTGAGTTTGACATGTTGTTATTCTTGGGTCAAGCAAGTTCCGACTCGCTTTATTATTTATGGGAGTACAAATTTATTTATGTATTATATTTTTAAGAGTACGCCCGAATTGGAATTCGGGCATCCCTAAATTATAATTTCATCATCGCCTGATAGCTGGCTTCAATGGCTTTTTCGATATCTTCGTCGCTGTGTGCGTTGGAGATAAAGGTTGCCTCGAATTGAGAAGGAGCCAGATAAATACCCGCTTCCAGTGCCATACTAAAGTACTTAGCATACTTGCTCTGATCAGATTTCATCACATCTTCGAATGATTCAATTTTTTCAAGGTCGGTGAAAAACATTGTCAGCAGCGAACCTACACGGTTGATGACAGCTTTGACACCTGTTTTCTGAAGATTTTCTTTTAATCCGGTTTCTAACTTAGCGGCTTTACGTTCCAGTTCTTGGTAGATGGACGGATTGTTTTTCAGTGTTTTCAGCATTACCAGTCCTGCAGCCATAGCTAACGGATTTCCCGATAAAGTTCCGGCCTGATAAATCGGTCCGGTAGGTGCCAGCTGTTGCATGATTGATTTTTTGCCACCATAAGCACCAACAGGTAAACCTCCGCCTATTATTTTACCAAGGGTTGTAATGTCTGGTGTTACGTCGTAATGCTGTTGAGCACCACCGGGCGATAATCTAAAGCCGGTAATCACTTCATCAAAAATAAGCAGAGCCCCATGCTCTTCGGTAATTCTGCGAAGCCCTTCCAAAAATCCTTTTTCAGGTAAAACCAGTCCCATGTTGGCAGCTACAGGCTCAACAATGATAGCTGCAATTTGGTTCTCGTATTCCGCAAATATCTTTTCGACAGAAGCAATATCGTTGTAATTGGCAGTGAGTGTGTCTTTGGCAATGCTTTCGGGAACTCCCGGACTATCGGGCAACCCAAGTGTCAATGCTCCCGAGCCGGCTTTGATCAAAAAGCTATCGCCATGACCATGGTAACAACCTGCAAATTTCAGAATTTTATTTCTACCTGTTACGCCACGTGCCAGTCGGATAGCACTCATGGTTGCTTCGGTGCCCGAGCTTACCATTCTCACCATCTCAATGGATGGAACCATGCTCACAATTAGTTCAGCCATCTCGGTTTCCAGTAAAGTGGGTGCGCCATAACTGGTTCCCAGTTCTGCCGTACGTTGAATGGCTTCAACAATTGGTTGATAAGCGTGTCCCAGAATTAGAGGTCCCCACGAACTGATAAAATCGATATATTCGTTTCCGTCAATGTCTGTAATTTTAGAACCTTTACCTTTACTGATAAAAACAGGTTGTCCTCCCACACTTTTAAAGGCTCTTACCGGAGAATTTACACCACCCGGAATTACTTCGCAGGCTTGCTTAAAGGCTTTTTTACTATTTTCGATATTCATGATATAATTACCCCTAACCCCTGAAGGGGAACTAAGCATGTTTCATTTCTGAAAACTTAGCCATGTGGGTGTCTATGTATTGATTAAAATTATTTTTTGTTTAGAATCGAGTAATAATGAAGACGAACTTGCATAATTCCCCTTTAGGGGCTAGGGGTTATCTTTTTACTTCCGATTCAACACTTCTGCAATTTCTTTCGCAAAATAGGTAATGATAATGTCAGCACCGGCACGTTTGATTGAAAGTACTACTTCCATCATAATGCGTTCTTCATCTATCCAGTCGTTGGCTCCTGCAGCTTTTATCATAGAGAACTCACCACTTACACTATAGGCTGCCACCGGAATGTTGAAAGTTTGTTTTGCTCTGTAAACAATGTCCAGATAGCTCATGGCTGGTTTTACCATAACAATGTCAGCACCTTCTTCAATGTCAAGGGCAATTTCGCGCATGGCTTCATCCGAGTTGGCGGGGTTCATTTGGTAGCTGCGGCGGTCGCCAAACTTTGGTGCCGAATCGGCAGCATCACGGAATGGACCGTAAAAGCCGGAAGCATATTTAGCTGAGTAAGCCATGATGGGTGTTTGGCTAAAACCGTTTTCGTCGAGTATTTCGCGGATCTTTTTAATACGTCCGTCCATCATATCGCTAGGCGCAATCACATCGGCACCGGCTTGTGCCAGTGATAATGATTGGTTGGCAAGTGTTACCAGAGTCAAATCATTGTCCACGTCACCATCCACAATGGTTCCGCAGTGTCCGTGTGTTGTATATTCGCAGTTGCAAACATCAGCTACTATCAGCAAGTCATTTCCGAATCGCTCTTTGATGGCGCGGATCGCTTTCTGAACAATACCGTTATGCTCGCAGGCTACATGACCGTCTTCATCTTTACTTTCTGGAATTCCAAAAAGCAATACTGACTTAACGCCTACTGCAAGTATGTTGGCACATTCTTCTAATAGAAGATCGATGGATAATTGCGAATTGCCCGGCATGGACAAAATAGGATTGTTTACGTTTGTGCCCGGACAAACAAATAGAGGCATGATTAAATCATCAACACTGATTGAAGTTTCAGAAATCATGTTTCTTAGGATAGGGTTCTTTCTTAGACGGCGGAGTCTTGTTACTGGAAATGACATATTCTATTGTTTTTTAGCCCTGAAGTACCCAAGAGGAACTTTTGAATGGCTGTGTTATTTTATTGTAATCTGAAAAGCCTCACAAAACAATTTTCCCTCCTTTGGAGGAGCTAGGGGAGGCTAAGTACTTTTCTATCTCGTTTGCAAAACTCTCTGCATCCGACTTCGGAGAAACAACCAATGGGGAACAATTGTTTTTCAATAGTTCCATTTCTGTGGTCTTACCGATACATGCAGCCCTGATGTTGGAGCTTATATTGTTTGCAAGCATTATTCTGTTGAAATTTCGAAATCCGGATGGACTGGTAAAGAGTATCATCTGATAATTATCATCTCTTATCCGGTCAATAATATCATTGGACGTATATTCCAACTCTATTGTTTTATATACATTTATGCGATGT
>DAIQOQ010000084.1:9216-12232 GCA_036787795.1 Paludibacter sp.
AATATCATTGGACGTATATTCCAACTCTATTGTTTTATATACATTTATGCGATGTGCAATGCAGCTGTGAACTAGTCCTTTTTCTAGCTTATCCTCTGCCAGTTCACCAAGAACCAACAGTACTTTATCGCAGGGCTTAATTTCTTTCTGTATTTCGGTGAGTAAATCTTCCGACGTTTTTCCCGATGATATCAGATAGGGAGATTCATTGTGCTTTAGAACCTCTTCGCCTGTGCTTTTACCAATAACAGCGATTTTCGTAGTTGCTATTACTTTCTCGTTGATGTTTAATGCATTCAACTGCTTGTAAAAATGAATCACTCCATTTTTGCTGGTAAACACTATCCATTCGTACTCGTTTATGGCTCTAAGTATCGATGTTTGTTCAACTGTCAGCTCAACGCCACAGGTTTTGATCATTGGAAAATCCAGCACACAAGCTCCTTTTGCTGTCAGGTGATTTTTGATGGAGTCATCTTCAGTCAGCGGTCGGGTTGATATGATTATTTTTCCAGCTAATGTGCTCATGGCGTTGTTGAACTTAGTTTGTGTCGGAATCGGAATTCCGACCTCCCGGCTTTACTTCAGTATCTCTATTCCCAGCTTGTCGGCTACTTCTATAATTTCTTCAGCCAGTTTGATTCCTAATTTCTCAGCTTCCGAAGCAGCAGCTTTATCTGATAACCGAATAATTTGTTGTGTGTAATGATTGCCCAACATAACCGAGAGTTGTACCGTTTCGTTTTCTATCGTAGCGTACGCTCCCAACGGAAACTTGCACCCTCCTCCAATCGTTTTCATAAATGATCTTTCGGCAACTGTAGCTGTTTCGGTATCTTTATTATTGATGGTTCTGAGTAATGCAATTGTTTCTTCGTCATCTTTTCGGCACTCTACAGCTATTGTGCCCTGGCCAATGGCTGGAATGCACAGGTCGACGGGAAGAAACGCTTTTTCATCAATCTGTTTTCCCAGACGGTTCAGTCCGGCAGCTGCCAGTACAATGGCATCGTATTGACCTTCGTCTAGCCTTCTTAATCGTGTGTCAATATTTCCCCGCAAATCGGCAAAAGTAGCTGTAGGTTTCAGTTCGGCTATTTGTACCATGCGACGCGGGCTCCCTGTTCCGATGACGCAATGATCATTTAGTTGATCAATGCTGAGTCCGTTTCTGATCAAAAGAACATCGCGCGGATCTTCCCTTGTTGGAAATGCTGCGAGCATTAATTTATCAGGCTGAATGGTTGGTACATCTTTCAGACTGTGGATGGCAAAGTCAGCCTTACCTTCCAAAATGGCATTTTCCAGTTCTTTGACAAAAACTCCGGTTCCTCCAAAGGCAGTCAGAGGTTTGTTGGTCACAGCATCACCATGGGTTGAAATCTTTACGATTTCAAATTCGCAGTCTGGATTTTTAGCTTTTAGCAGTTCAACAGTTTGTTGAGTTTGAGTGTAAGCCAAAAGGCTCGGGCGTGTGGCAACAATGAATTTCTTACTCATTTTCAGGAATATCTATGCTGAATGAATCTTTTAATGTCTGGGTGATAGAGATCATTTCCTCCCGGCTACTTGCTTTCCGCAGGTTGGACATGATGACCCGGATAATGCGGTTGGAGTAGGAATCCATGAGTTTGTTCAATTCCTCTTGCTGACTATCGTCCAGTTTATTGGTGAATGGTTCATAAAGATCCAGTGTACTTTGTTTTAAAATGACTAACCCTTTTTTTATTTCTGCCATCACGGGCATGATAAATTGCTTGGAGTACCATTCGAAATAATCTTCGGAAATGTCCTGAATTATTTTTTCAGCTTTGGTCACTTCCAGATTGCGTTTGTCGAGGTTGGAGTTTATCATTTTATTGATATCGTCGATGGAATAGACAAAGCAGTTTTCTATTTTGTTGATGTCGGGGTCAATATTTCGGGGAATGGAAAGGTCGATGAAAATACGTGTTTTGCCTTGCAGTTGCTCTTCCATCAGACTGATTTCATGCCTGCAAACAATAAAATTCGGTGCGCTGGTAGAGGCTATGATCACATCATTTTCGGCAATGGCAGCGAAACGTTGTGAATATTCAATGGTTTTGGCCTGAAGGCGCTCTGCTATTTTAGCGGCTCCCGAACGGTTGGCAAAAGTGATATTGCAGTTGGCAAATTGCTCTTGCAGGTAATTAGCCGTCAGGTTCGATATTTTTCCGGCTCCCAGCAGCAGTATGTTCAGGTTCTTTTGATCTCCAAGTATTTGTTTAATGACGTCCACTGCCAAAGTGGCTACTGACACCGATCCGTCGCCTATTTTGGTCTCGGAACGTACCTTTTTACCTATCTGAATGGCTGTTTGGAACACTTTGTTCAATAATCCATTGGTTGAGTTATTTTCTTGTGCATGAAAGTAGGCATCTCGAACCTGACCCTGAATCTGGTATTCGCCCAGTACCATAGAGTCGAGGCTCGATGTTACTTTAAACAAATGAACTACGGCATCCTGACAGTTTTTTTGATAAATCACAGGTTGAAGTATCTCTTGCGGAACGTCGTGAAATTTGCTGATAAATCCGCTAATGTCGGTAGATGCTTTGTTTACATCTTTTACTGAAGAATAAATTTCAACGCGGTTGCAAGTTGATAAAATGACGTTCCCATCAATGGATTCGTAATCTTTGAGTCGGTTTAAAGCTTCTGTAGCCAGCTCATTAGAAAAGTGTAATTTTTCTCTTATGCTAACATCTGCCGTCTTGAAATTTATACCTGTAACTAATAAATGCATATCAAAATAAATAGATTTGTGACCAGATAAATTTGATTGTAAAGGTAAACCCATTCTAATTAATAATCAAATTAATTTCAACATAATTACAGAAAAGATGTAATGATTTTATAATTGTCTTTTATCCTGTGTATTTGCTCTAATATTATAAGGGGTTAACAGATACACGAATATTGTTAATGACTCTGGTCTCCCTAAAATAAAAATGCACGCCAATCACTTGGAATGCATTTTAAAGGTAGTACAAAC
>DAIQOQ010000270.1:0-3931 GCA_036787795.1 Paludibacter sp.
CAGTCATTGAACTTTGGTCTTGGAAATCTTGATAAATTTGCATGGGTTGGTGGATTTTCATCGGCTCCTAATACCAAACTACCTCAAGAATTGATGCCAAAACCAGAAGAAGCCAAAGCTAAACTGAAGCTGCTTTGGATTTCTTGTGGTGATAAAGATGGTCTGATGAGTTTCAGTAAGCGTACTCACGATTATATGAAAGCCAACGAAGTTCCTCATATCTTTTACGTAGATCATGGTTATCACGATTTTAAAGTGTGGAAGAACAGCCTTTATATGTACTCTCAACTGATCTTTAAACCGGTTGATGTGACATCATTTGATAAAATCAGTAACGCCGGTCGACCAGCTGAAACAAATGTACGGTCAGCCAGATATCCACAAATTTTACCCGACGGTCATGCTGTTTTCAAAATTAAAGCACCTGAAGCTCAAAAGGTACAACTAGATTTGGGTAAAAAATATGATATGGTAAAAAATAATGAAGGCATTTGGGAAGCAACTACCGATTCGTTAAGTGAAGGTATTCATTATTATTCTTTGATTATTGATGGCGTATCTGTAGCCGATCCTGCCAGCGAAACTTTCTACGGTATGGGGCGTATGGCGAGTGGTTTTGAAGTGCCTTTCAAAGGAGATAGTTATTACGAAGAAAAGAATGTTCCTCATGGCGATATTCGAATAAAACGTTATTATTCAAATGTAACAAATTCATGGCGTAATTTTTACATGTACACTCCTGCGGGATACGATCAGAATCCAACAGAAAAATATCCGGTATTATACATTATGCATGGTGGCGGTGAAGATCAACGTGGATGGGCTACTCAAGGTAAAACAGATTTGATTCTCGACAATCTGATTGCTGCAAAAAAGGCAGTTCCTATGATTGTAATTATGGTTGACGGAAATTTTCCATTGAATGGTTTCGGCGAAGAATCGTTGAAAGTGTTTGAAAAAGAGTTGAAGCAAAGCATTATTCCATTTGTAGAAAAAAATTACAGGGTAAAAGCAGAAACACAATATCGTGCACTTGCCGGCTTGTCGATGGGTGGAATTCAAACGCTTTATGCAGGTATGAGAAATACCGATATGTTTTCGTATCTAGGCGTATTTAGTTCGGGTTGGTTTGCCAGCCAAAAAGAACTTACTGATCCGCAGTACGAATACTGGAAAAACAATGTCGATAAGATCAATGCCAATTTAAAACAATTATGGATTTCAGAAGGTGGAAAAGAAGATATTGCCTGGCAAAATTGTCAAATTATGCGTTCGAAACTGGATGAGATGAAGATTAAATACTCTTACAGCGAATATCCCGGAGGACATAGCTGGCCTGTTTGGAGAAATAATATTTTTAATTTTGCACAGGTATTGTTCAAATAAATGGTTGCATATAATACTAGAAACTTCATAAACTACATAAAATGAAACTACACAAACTTTTTCCGGTTGCTTTTTGGGGAATGTTGCTGCTCGGTACGACTGCAAATGCTCAATTGCCAACTGTTACACTCAAACTTGATCAACCGGGTTTCGCGGTTCCAACGAAACTTTATGGATTGATGACCGAAGAAATTAATTTTTCGTACGACGGTGGCCTTTACGCCGAATTAATTCGCAACCGTTCATTTAAAGATAATCCAATGAACCCTGAACATTGGGCATTGGTACAAGACGGTGATGCAAAAGGAAAGATTTTGCTGGATAGACAAAATCCGGTGAACGATGTTCTTTCAGTTTCATTACAATTAGACGCTCAAAATGCAGGTTCAAGAATCGGTGTTGCAAACGACGGTTATTGGGGTATTCCGGTTCGCCCAAAAACCACGTATACCGCTTCTTTCTACGCTAAATCAAACACATCTTCTCCATTGACGCTCAGCATTGAAAGTATTGATGGAAAAACGGTTTATGCCAAAGCACAAAGCAAAGCTATTGGAAGTGAGTGGCAACAATATCAACTTACACTTACTACGGCAGCAGATGTAGCCCCAACAGCAAATACCCGTTTTGTGATTTCAACAACTGATGCAGGTAAATACTGGTTCAGTTTGGTATCTCTATTTCCACCAACATACAATAATACTTCTAATGGAAACCGACCAGATATAATGAAGTTACTGGCCGACATGAAACCATCTTTCTTACGATTTCCCGGTGGTAATTATCTGGAAGGTGATTATTTCTCCAGTCGTTTTGATTGGAAAAAGACAATCGGAAAATTAGACCAACGACGCGGGCACCAAGGTCCATGGGGTTACCGTTCAACAGATGGTATGGGTTTATTGGAATTCCTTATGTGGTGTGAAGATTTAAAGATGGAGCCGCTTTTGGCAGTATTTGCCGGATATACCCTTAAAGGTGATTATTTAGATGATCCTGCACTTTTACAGCCATTTGTCAACGAGGCGCTTGAAGAGATAGAATATGTTATTGGTGATCAATCAACCAAATGGGGTGCTGTGCGCGCAAGAGACGGACATCCGGCACCTTTCCCTCTTTCTTACATTGAAATAGGCAATGAAGATGGTTTCGATCGTTCGGGTAGTTACGAAAAACGTTTCAATCAGTTTGCTGCAGCTATTCGGGCTAAGTATCCTCAGTTGAAAATAATTTCTACAGTTGGTGGAAAGAACGATTGGCTTTCAGGTCGTTTTCCAGCTCCCAAAGACCCTGATTTAGTAGATGAACATTTCTACCGCAATTCGATTGAAATGCAGGAAATGGCATCAATATATGATAAATACGACAGAACCGGACCCAAAATATTTGTAGGCGAATGGGCTACCCGCGAAGGTTTCCCAACCACAAACTTTAATTCGGCACTTGGCGATGCTGCTTTTTTGACCGGCTTAGAACGCAATTCCGATTTGGTGTTGATGCATTGTTATGCGCCGCTTTTTGTGAATGTAAATCCCGGGGGTATGCAGTGGAAATCTGATTTGATTGGATACGATGCACTTACCAGCTTTGGCTCTCCGGCTTATCATGTTCAAAAAATGTTCAGTAATAATCTTGGTGATCAGGTTGTAAAATTTGAAGCGAAAGATCTTCCGACACAACAAAAAAAACCAAATGCACGTGACTCTGCGGCAGGAGTACAGCCTAAAACAATTCCGGCTATGTTTTTCTCAGTGACTAAAAACTCTAAAGCAGGAATTATTTATTTAAAAGTGGTGAACTCTACTGCAATTGCTCAAAAAGTAAAATTAGATATACAAGGAATTGCCGGTGTGGCTTCAAAAGGAACGGCCATTACGCTGAAAGCTGTTAGCACAGAAGACACAAATTCAATTACTGAACCACATAAAATTGTGCCTGTTACAACCACTATAAAAGGATTGGGTAAGCATTGCGAGCAAAGTTTTCCGGCTTATTCAATTACAGTACTTCAAATACAAGGCAAATAAGATTAAGCTTGGGATATGAAAACAATCAAATTCTCTATACTATTTTTTATCACGGTACTTTTGCCTTTGAATCAGTCCAACGCGCAGAAAGGTGGTAAACTCAAAATGTGGTATGATAAACCGGCTAAGGTTTGGAACGAAGCACTTCCTATAGGTAATGGTCGAATCGCTGCAATGGTTTTTGGTGATCCTGCCAAAGAGAGGCTACAACTCAACGAAAGCTCTTTTTGGTCGGGTGGACCCTCCCGAAACGATAACCCTGATGGGTTGAAAGGGCTGGATTCGATTCGCTATTCTATTTTCAATGGCAATTATTCGCAGGCTAATAACTTGTCGAATAAATTTTTGACGGCAAAGCAGTTGCATGGGTCAAAGTTCCAGTGTGTTGGTAATCTTAATCTGGCATTTGACGGAACCGAAAATTATACCGATTATTACCGGGAACTTGATTTGGAAAGAGCCGTTTTCACTACCACTTATAAAGTAGGGAATGTTAGCTACAAAAGAGAAGTTTTTGC
>DAIQOQ010000085.1:0-12215 GCA_036787795.1 Paludibacter sp.
TTCCCGAAGCCACATCCACCGCCTTTTTCAGTGCAGCCAGTTTATTATTTACTTCCTGCATTTCGCTTTCTTCGTCCGACTTGGCTACGACACCTGCACCTGCCTGATAATATAATGTATTATTTTTACTAACAAATGAACGAATAGTGATAGCCTGATTCATACTTCCGTCGAAACCAATATAGCCCAGACAGCCACCATACGGTCCACGATCGTGCGGTTCAATCTGATCAATCAACTGCATGGCTTTAATCTTCGGTGCACCCGAAAGTGTTCCGGCCGGAAATGTATCGGCAAACAGTTTAATGATTTTCGTATCGGGTTTCAGCTTTCCGCTTACACTCGAAACCAGATGTAACACATGCGAGTAATATTGTACTTCGCGAAACACTTCCACCTCCACATGATCGGTATTGCGGCTCAAATCGTTGCGAGCCAAATCCACCAACATTACATGTTCGGCATTCTCTTTTTTATCAACACGCAACTTTTCGGCCAGTTGAAAATCCTTTTCATCATCACCCGTACGTCTGAACGTGCCGGCAATAGGCTTGATAAAAGCTTTCTGCTTTTTAGCATCCACTACCAGATGTGCTTCCGGCGACGAACCGAAAATGCGGAAATCACCAAAGTTGAAGTAAAACAGGTATGGCGACGGATTCACCGAACGCAATGTACGATAAAGCATGAAATCGTCACCCTTATATTGTTGGTAAAACCGACGCGAAAGTACAATCTGGAAAACATTTCCCTTGAAACATTCTTCCTTACCACGTGCCACCATACGCTTGTAATCTTCATTCGAAATATCCGACTTTTCTTCGCCTACGGCTTGAAAATCATAGGTGGCAATATTGTTGTTCAATAAAATTTCTTCCACATTGGCAATCGCCGACGTTTCACCTTCCTGCAGGTTTTCAATAATTGTCAGTTCATTGTTGAAATGATTTACCGCAATGATGTATTTAAACAACACGTAATGCAAACCCGGCATACTCCCCGGAACGGTTTCGCGTGCTTTGAGTTTTACATCCTCGAAATACTGCACCGATTCGTAAGACGAATAACCGAACAGACCATTAATGCCTACCGGATTATCATTTTTCACCAGTTCTACCGACTTTAAGAACACATCAAACCGCTCAGCCACGGTTAGCTTGTCAGTTACCTGCGTCTCTATCCGGGTGCCATCGGGATATTCTTCGAATATCAGAAACCGGTTTACCGAGATTCCACCAATCGGGCAAAACCCGATATACGAATAGCTATTTTCAATGCCATGATAATCGGAACTTTCAAGTAATACCGAATTGGTATACAAATCACGTATCTTGAGATAAATTCCTACCGGCGTCTGCAAATCAGCCAGCATTTTCTTTGTATTAACGAATAATTTCATATGACCCCCTCAATCCCCCTAAAGGGGAACTTTTAGTTAGTTTGTATTTATAATTTCTTTATTTTACGCTATAGATTTTCTCAATCCTTTCTTATTCCCCTTTAGGGGTTGGGGGCGATTTAAAATATTTCACGTAAGTATCCATATCCTTATCTCCGCGTCCTGAAACCGTTAGAACAACAATTTCATTTGCCCCGAAATTTCCTTTTTCTTTTTTCAAAACAGCCAGAGCATGCGCCGATTCAATAGCTGGAATAATTCCTTCCAGGCGTGTAAGCTCAAAAGCAGCATCGAGTGCCTCATCGTCATTCACCGCATGCACCTTTGTACGACCTATTTTGGCAAAAAATGCATGTGCCGGCCCGATTCCCGGATAATCCAATCCGGCTGAAATAGAATAAGGCTCGATAATTTGTCCATCTTCATCCTGAATAAGCAGCGTTTTAGCACCGTGAATAATTCCTATAGTTCCCAAACTAATTGTGGCAGCAGTTTCACCGGTTTCTACACCTAATCCCCCGGCTTCAGCTGATATAATTTTCACCCGTTCATCATTCAGGTAATGATAATAGGTTCCCATAGCATTACTTCCACCTCCTACACAGGCAATCAGATAATCGGGATAATCGCGACCCACCTGTTCCTGCAACTGCCATTTGATTTCCTCGCTGATAACCGACTGAAAAAAGCCAACCATATCGGGATAAGGATGTGCTCCCACTGTGGAGCCGACAATATAAAATGAATCCGGATTAGAGCACCAATACCGGAAAGCCTCGTTAGTTGCATCTTTCAATGTCATGTTTCCACTGGTTACTGACTCCACCGTGGCACCCAGCATGCGCATTTTCTGCACATTTAGAAATTGACGTTCCACATCTGTTTTGCCCATAAAAACAATACATTCCAATCCCATCAATGCACAGACCGTAGCCGTTGCCACACCGTGTTGTCCGGCACCAGTTTCAGCAATAATGCGGGTTTTCCCCATGCGTTTGGCCAATAAAATCTGTCCAAGAGCATTATTTATCTTATGAGCGCCGGTATGGTTCAGATCTTCACGCTTCAGGTAGATATTCGTTCCATATTCTGCCGATAAACGTTTTGCAAAATACAAAGGCGACGGACGTCCTACATAGTCTTTCAACAATTTGTAATATTCTGCCTTGAAAGATGCATCATCTTTGATAGCATAAAAAGCGTCCTTTAGCTTCTCAAATGATCCGTGCAGAATCTCTGGAATGTACGCTCCACCAAACTCTCCGTAATAACCATTTTTGTCTATACCCCCAGCCCCTAAAGAAGAGCTGAAATTAGTGTTGATCTGTATACCTTTCTCGTTATTCATATATTTATATTTAAACAATCTGTGTTATTTTATTCCCCTTTTGGGTTATAGGGAATAATAAAAAAAGGCTTATCGTGAGTAACGACAAGCCTTTTTGTAATATCTTTTTATTTTGACAATTTACATAGGAGTACTGCTCACGATTTAGATATTCGTAAGTGCCACCACCAAAATTTATTTACTGTCAAAATTGAGTTCATTTCCTTTTTTATTTATTTTCGACTGCAAAGGTTGCAAATTAATTTTATTTACGCAAGAAAAATATCATTTTTTTCTTATCCATTTTATTTATTGCCTTCTTATTCTTATTTGAATTGCATTTTCCAGTGGCTCCTCACTAAAGAAAATCAGATAACCGCCACCGCCTGCACCACTTATTTTCCAACCCAACACACGACTTTTATATGATTCTATCTGAGCCAGTATATCAGTCGAAATCATATTTGGAAACATCACAACCTGAGCATCGAAACTTTGAGTCATAGCCTTACCTACAGCCACAGCATCCTGCAAAAGTATAGCATTCCAGCAAGCTTCGGTAGCTTCACTTAGTTGCTTTACATTGGTTGGCGTTATATGTGTATCAGCCAGCACATCATAATTTTTATGACGAGGATAAAGCGGAATCATCCACAAACGTTCTTCAAGCCAATCCAAAATACCATTATCCAGAACACTCTTTATATCTGTAGGCCAGAAACCACCCTCATAATAAAGGTTATTCAATCCCGGCATAGTTATTCCTAATGAATCCTGCGAACCGCTCACATACTCTGTACCCGGTGGGTTCTCGAAACAAAACAGCATTCTGGCTAGCTTTTTTTTATCGCCTTCCGGAATATCCGATTGCCAGAGTTCAATAGCCTTTTTTCTGCTACTGGTCGACATACCACTACGGTCATTAAACTCATAATCCGGCTCAATACAAATTGTCAGAACAGAACCGCTTCCATGTTTACTCACATAAGGCTGATCCATCCAACCTCCAGCCAAATCGATTCGATACGGAATATTACACTCTTTGCGCAATGCTGTTGTAGAACGGGGAGGCAAGTTCCCATGAGGAATACGTTTACTTACCACATACTCAATTCCTAGTTTTTTACATAGATTTTCTTTGGCAAGCAGGTGCCCATCGGCATTTACAAAAAAGATATCCGGATGTAACGACTCAATTTCATCCAGAAAATCAAGCAAACCACTTCCTTTGTTAATCCATGCGTCTTTTACAGTTTTTAGTGCTTTGACCATATAAAGTCTCTCAGCATCCGAGTTAATTGTTTTACGAGCTTTCAGTTCGAAAATTGTTTTATCTGAACCGATTCCCACGTATAAGTCTCCAAATTGAGCAGCTTCTTCAAAAAATGCCACGTGTCCACTATGCAGCATATCATAACAGCCACTCACAAAAACTTTTTTCTTCATAATACACTAAAAATAAAGTTTATAAAATCTAATCTTCCACTCTGGCAGTAGACTTTAATACATAAGCCTATCAATATTTTGCCGTAAAGTTACAAATAATCATCAGCTGTGAACGAAAAAGAACACAAATATTTAATGAACAGCTCAAAGTACAATTATTTTATCAACAATATCAATAACTAAGAAATTAAAAACGATAAAACAGAATGATTTTGGTATTCAATCCATTATTATTTGTTCTTTATGTTTAATTTGCTCCATACGTTTTCGTTATTCAGTTTTTTTTCCGAAATTTGCGGACTTAAAAATACGAAACAATAAGGTAGTAATTTTAAGTAAAAACAGAAACGTGAAAGATACAAAGTACATTTTCGTAACCGGTGGAGTTACTTCATCATTAGGTAAAGGCATCATTGCCGCCTCATTAGCTAAATTACTACAAGCCAGAGGATTCAAAGTAACCAATCAGAAGTTAGACCCTTACATCAATGTTGATCCGGGAACGTTGAACCCATACGAACATGGCGAATGTTACGTTACCGTAGATGGACATGAAGCCGACTTGGATTTAGGGCATTACGAACGTTTTACGAACGTTGAGACGCATCGTGCCAACAACATTACCACCGGTCGGATTTATCAAAACGTAATAAACAAAGAACGTCGTGGTGATTATCTGGGAAAAACTGTACAAATTATCCCTCACATTACCGATGAAATCAAAAGAAATATAAAATTACTGGGTAACAAAGGTGACTTTGACTTTGTCATTACTGAAATTGGTGGAACTGTTGGTGATATTGAATCATTGCCTTATATCGAAAGTGTGCGTCAGCTACGTTGGGAGTTGGGCAAAAACTGTTTGATCGTTCACCTTACTTATGTTCCGTATCTGGCTGCTGCAAAAGAACTGAAAACCAAACCGACTCAACACTCCGTAAAGGCTTTACAGGAACAAGGCGTACAGGCCGACATCTTGGTTCTTCGTACTGAACACACCATATCCATGGATATTCGTAAAAAGGTGGCTCTTTTTTGTAATGTTGAAACAAGTGCCGTTATGCAATCCATTGATGTTCCCACGATTTATCGTGTTCCACTGAATATGCAGGAAGAAAAACTAGACGAAGTAGTACTAACAAAAATGGGCTACGATCTGGATAAAACTCCGAAAGCAGACATGGAAAAATGGACTGCCTTTGTAGAAAAACTGGAGAATGCAACAGAAGAAGTACATATTGCCATTGTAGGCAAATACGTACAACTGCCTGACTCATACAAATCAATTATTGAATCATTGATACATGCCAGTGCCTATAATAACAAAAAACTCAAACTCGAACTAATTCTTTCGGATAAACTGAGTGATCAGAATGTGGAAAGCAAATTGGGTAAGATGGATGGAATTGTTGTTGCACCTGGTTTTGGACAACGAGGTATGGAAGGTAAATTTGCGGCATTAAAATACACACGCGAACATAATATCCCGACTTTAGGAATTTGTATGGGCATGCAAACCATGTCTATCGAATTTGCAAGAGATGTATTGGGGTATGTCGATGCAAATAGTACTGAAATTGATCCAGATACTCCATATAACATTGTGGATATCATGGAAGAGCAAAAAAATATTCTGGATCTGGGAGGAAGTATGCGTTTAGGTGCTTACAAATGCAAACTGAAAAAAGGATCTAAAGTGTATGATATTTACAACAAAGAAAATATCAGCGAACGTCACCGCCACCGTTACGAATTCAATAATGCATTCAAAGAAGATTTTGAAAAAGCAGGAATGATATGCAGCGGATTAAATGTAGAATCAAATTTAGTAGAAATTATTGAATTAAAATCGCACAAGTGGTATATAGGAGTTCAGTTTCACCCCGAATACAGTAGTACGGTTGTAAATCCACATCCTCTATTTATCAGCTTTATGAAAGCTGCGATTGAAAAATAAGGAGGGGAATACTGTCGACTGTCTGGCATCGAAAAGACATACAAAAAAACAGAAAATTGGAAATTGATCATTTATGGATAAAAATACGATTATTGGATTTGTGCTGATTGCACTTATTTTTCTTGGATTTATGCAATTGACGAAACGTAGCGACAAAGAAATTGCCGCTGAAAAACGTTACAACGATTCAATTGCACTCGTACAACAAAACAAGACTGATGTTGCAGGAAAAATAGCAAATGGTGCAATCTCCAAAGATTCTCTTGCTCTTAACGACTCAACAACTAAAGGTGATGATGCATTTGGAGATTTCAGCATTGCAGCTAAAGGAGAAGAAAAATTTTATACAATCGAGAATGAACTTGTAAAAATCACGCTGAGTAATAAAGGAGCCAGAGTTTACTCTGTCCAACTAAAAAAATATTCGAAACGTGACTCATTGAATAATGCTCACCCATTGATTTTATTTAATGATAAAGAAAGTAATATGAGCTTCACGTTTGTTACCAACAACAACAGGGTAATAAACAGTTCTAATCTGTATTTTGAGCCGGTTTCGGGTATTACAAAAGATTCTCAGGGAAACCAAACCCTTATCCTGCGACTTAAAACTTCAGGACAAGCTTATCTGGATTTTGCATATACGCTTCCGGCCAATAATTATATGCTCAGCTTTGGTTTGAAAGCTAATGGTATGAATACCGTTATGCCTGCCGGAACTAACTCACTGGATATGGCTTGGTCTTCTAAAGTTCGTCAACAGGAAAAAGGAAGAAAATTCGAAGACCGCTATTCTGCTATTCATTATAAATATGTAGCGGATGATGTTGAGGGGTTGAGCGAAAGTAAGAATGACGAAAAGAAACTAACGAACAAAGTAAAATGGATTGCATTTAAAGATCAGTTTTTTAGTAGTATTTTAATTGCCAATGATGCTCTAAATTCTACGTCGTTGAAAAGTACTTTAGAGGCCGAAAATTCAGGTTATTTGAAATCATACAATGCAGATATGTCGGTAGCATTTGATCCTACCGGTAAAGTTCCGACTACTTTTCGTTGGTTTTTCGGACCTAATCAGTATAAAGTTCTTTCGGCATACGATAAAGAAACTAAAGCAAGCGATGATCTGTCATTGAATAAACTGATTCCACTTGGTTGGGGTATTTTTGGTTGGGTCAACCGATTTGCTATTATTCCGATGTTTAACCTGTTCAGTGGTTTCATGACCAATTTTGGTTTGATCATTTTATTGATGACTGTGGCCATTAAACTTGTGTTATTCCCGTTAACGTACAAATCGTATATTTCAAGTGCCAAGATGCGGGTATTAAAACCGGAGATTGATGAAATAAACGCACGTATTCCGGCCGATAAAGCTGCCGAACGTCAAAAAGCAACTATGGAGCTGTATGGCAAAGTGGGTGTAAGTCCGATGAGTGGGTGTCTTCCAACATTGTTGCAAATGCCTATTTTGTTTGCCATGTTCAGCTTCTTCCCGGCTTCTATTGAGTTGCGTCAGCAAAGCTTTTTGTGGGCTACCGATTTGTCGGCTTACGATTCAATTATGCAACTTCCGTTTACGGTTCCTTTTGGATTTGGAAGTCACATCAGTTTGTTCTGTTTATTGATGACTGCTACCAATATTGTTTTCACCAAACTCAATATGGCCAATACGGCAACAAACGATCAGCCCGGTGGAGCCATGATGAAATGGATGATGTACCTGATGCCGTTGATGTTCTTATTTATGTTCAACAACTATGCTTCAGGTTTGAGCTATTATTATTTCATCTCAACCCTGATTTCTATCGGTCAGACTTATGCTATCCGCGCAACTGTTGATGAGAAAAAGCTTTTGGCTGAACTGCATGCCAAACGAAACAGCAACAGCAAGAAACCCGTCAAGAAGAATGGTTTTATGGAGCGATTGGAAAAAATGCAACGCGAACAACAAAAAACGGTTCAGAAGCGTAAATAAGTAATTTCAAACTCATTTAAAAGCGCAATATGCAAATTTACATTTTGCGTTTGCGCTTTTTTATTATTCGTATCTTTAAACTAAAAACAAAGATGAAAACAAAGCTCATCCTTTCAACCTTCATTCTGGGACTTTCAATTTTTATGAGTTCATGCAACAAAAGCAATCGATTTAAAATTGATACTTCCGAAAATAGAGTAGAAGTAAAGATTCATCGGTTTGATAAAGACATGTTGTCGCTTGATACGACCAATATAAAAGCAGGATTGAAAAAGTTGTATGCAGCATATCCGGAATTTTTACCGGAATTTGCCAACAATATTCTTGATACAGCCGCAACCGATACACAAGCTATAAGTCATTTGTTCTACAAATACCTAACCGATAAAACTTTTGCTCCGGTCAATAAGAAAACTCTGCAAACGTTTCAGGATGTTTCCGATATAGAAAAACAAGTTTCAGATGCATATACGTATATCCATCATTATTTTCCGGGAGTTAAACTACCTGAAATCTATTTTTATGTTTCAGGCTTTAATCGTGCAGTGATGATGAATGACAAGTTCATAGCAATCAGCACCGACCTTTATCTGGGAAGCAACTACCCTGCATACAAAGATTACACCTATGAATACATGTTGTACGATATGCGTAGGGAATGCGTTGCAACCGACTTAGTATCCACAACTCTTTTCAGAATGTTTGTCATGAACAGTTCTCAATATCGGTTGATGGATAATATGCTGTTCCGCGGAAAAGTAATGTATCTGCTTTCTATAGTCATGCCGAATGAAAAACCGGAAGATTTGATGGGCTACACTCCGGAGCAATGGAAATGGAGTACAAAATATGAAAAAGAGATTTGGGCTGCCATTATAGATCAAAAAGATTTATTTTCAACCGACATTCAACTCATTCGTAAATATATGAATGATGCGCCTTTTACAGCACCTATTTCGCAAGAATCGCCAGGCCGGCTAGGGACACGGATTGGTTGGCAGATAGTAAAAAGCTATATGGAGAAAAATACCCAAATAAGCCTGACCGATTTGATGAAAGACAATAATTATCAGAAAATGCTTGAAGAATCGGGTTACAAACCTTGATGCCCAAGCTCAGATCACAAAAAAGACCTGTCCGATAAAATCGAACAGGTCTGATTATTTTAGTTAGCGTAATCAATTAATCTTAGTTAACTGGGCTAATTGCTTCGGATGGACAAACATCGGCACATGTGCCACAATCGGTGCAAACATCAGCATCAATCACATAGATATCACCTTCTGAAATTGCTTCAACTGGACATTCGCTGATACATGATCCGCAAGCAATACAATCTTCTGAAATAACGTAAGCCATTTTCGTATAAATTTGTTGTTAGTACTAATTAGTTCTGCAAAAGTATAACTTTTTCCAGTTCAAAAAAAACTTTTTATATGTTTTTTGAATCAAAACAAAAAAAAGCAAGTTCTTGTTCGCAAAAAAGTTTTTTTAAAGACTTCAACATGGTCAGTTAAATCTACAATTTATTTTTCAGACTCAGTACCAGTACTCGTTATTTCAGTTCGGACAAGAAGTTAATGATTTATATCATAGCTATTTCATGATCGCTAAATAAGATGTTACATTTCTATTAAATTTAAATGAACATACGATTACATTAAATAGTTTTAGTACATTTGCACTAATATAAAGATTAGAAATTTTTCTTAACTAATTGGATTTGAAACAATAAATAAAAGGCTATAAAGCAAACAACTAAATTCATAATTTACACAAAAAAAATCGTTATGAACAATTCATTTTTCAGCAAATTCACACCTAAAGAAACTAAATTCTTCCCGATTTTAAAAGAAATGACGGACGTTCTGCTAGTTGCTTCCGATTTAATAATCGAATGTGTTCAAAATAGCGACCATGAATCGGCTATTGAATACTACAAAAAGATTAAGGAGCAAGAACGTAAAGGAGATGAGTTATCCGGTAGAATCTTTGACGAATTGAATACTACATTCATCACTCCATTTGACCGTGAAGACATTCACCATTTAGCTGACAGGCTGGACGATGTTACCGATTACATTAATAGTTGCGCCAAGCGAATTGTACTTTACAATCCGAAACAAATTCCTACCAGCGCATTTGAAATTGCCAACCTGATCAAAGAAGGTGCAATCTGCCTTGGAGAAGCCATTGATCAACTGGATGTTTTAAAGAAAAATTCTAAAAAGATCAAAGAATATTGCGCTGAACTACATGTCATTGAAAATAAAGCCGATGATGTTTATGAGAACTTTCTGATTGACTTATTCGAGAATCAAAAGGATGCCGTAGAGATCATCAAATTGAAAGAGATCATGTATGAACTGGAAAAAGCGACTGATGCAGCCGAATATGTTGGTAAAATCATCAAAACGATCATTGTTAAGTACGCATAATAATTATAGACTATAAAAATGACGCTCTTAATAACTATTATCGTTCTGGCATTACTCTTTGATTATATCAATGGATTCCACGATGCAGCTAATTCAATTGCTACTATTGTTTCCACTAAAGTTCTAACTCCTTTCAGAGCTGTATTGTGGGCAGCTTTTTTTAATTTCGTAGCCTTTTTCATTGCCAAATACTTTAGCGGGTTTGGCATTGCAAACACTGTTTCAAAAACAGTCCTTGAACAATACATCACATTACCCGTTATTTTTTCAGGCATAGTTGCTGCTATTATGTGGAACCTTGCTACCTGGTGGTTGGGTATTCCTTCATCCTCTTCACATACGCTGATCGGCGGATTTGCCGGTGCTGCCATCATGAGCACAATTATAGCAAATGGGTATACCACATCAGGGTTTGAGTCTATCAAAACGGATGTTATCATTAAAATTGCAGCATTCATTGTGTTAGCTCCATTAATAGGAATGATTATTTCATCGCTGATTACCATCATGATTTTATACATATTCAGGAGGATAAACCCACACAAGGCAAATCAAATGTTTAAAAAGTTACAGTTGGTTTCATCCGGATTATTTAGTATTGGCCATGGTTTGAATGATTCTCAAAAAGTAATGGGTATCATTGCTGCTGCACTTTATGCAGCTTATCATCAACATGGCATTGACATGGGGATTCATGACATCAAAGAGATTCCCGATTGGGTAGCATTCGCCTGTTTTACCGCTATTTCACTAGGAACAATGTCAGGCGGATGGAGAATCATCAAAACAATGGGATCCAGAATTACAAAAGTAACCCCACTCGAAGGAGTTGCAGCGGAAACTGCCGGTGCACTTACCTTATACCTCACTGAGATACTCAAAATTCCGGTAAGTACCACACATACCATTACCGGTTCTATTATTGGTGTTGGAGCAGTTAAAAGACTTTCGGCTGTACGTTGGGGAGTAACACGAAGTTTAATGATCGCCTGGCTTTTGACTATCCCTGTAAGTGCAGCATTAGCTGCTCTTATATTTTACTTGTTTGGAGGATTGGTTTAAGCTGATAAAAACATATACAATTAAAAGGTTGTTTCGTGAATGAAACAACCTTTTTAATTTTAATAGTCCTTGCTTATTGTACAATAATAGCTACTTTTGTACGTTTAAATTTCACATAAGCCAGAAGTTTGCATGCTGATTAATAGTATTAAAAGAAAATATTTACTTATTGTTTTTGCAATGGGATTAACACAGGTAGCCCATTCAGAAGGCAATCTGCCTTATGTGGATAATAAACTTATTCATTTCGGATTCTCTCTGGGTACAAACTTCATGAGTTTTGGAGTGAGACCAAGTTCCGATTCAGTAAATGCCAGAGTCTCTACATTAAACCCGGGATTCTCGGTAGGTATGATTACAGACTTGAGATTAAATAAGTATTTAAATTTGCGCTTTACTCCCACCCTGCACTTTGGTGAACGTCAGATAAACTATTATCCCAAAATTAAAAATGACTCGGTAACAATTTCATCAATTCCTATTACTCTACCCATTTATCTAAAGTACAGTGCAGAACGAAAAGGAAATTACCGTCCTTATCTGATATGGGGAGGGGGAATTTCAATCGATTTAGCTACAAATAAAGAAAGTCCGGTACTTTTAAAACC
>DAIQOQ010000086.1:0-10377 GCA_036787795.1 Paludibacter sp.
ATAGCTTCGTTGAAAGAAGGAATTGCAGCTTTGAAAAAGTAATTCTGTTACTATATTCTCCGAATGTGAGAACTAAAAAAAGACCGATTTGAAATTTCAAATCGGTCTTTTTTATAATACTTATTTGTCCGGATTATTTCTTTGTGAAATCACCGGCATATACCAATACAAATTTATTCAAATCGAAATATTTTTTGATAGCAGCATTTACCTTTGTTACGTCTAAGGCTTTTACCTTGTTTTCATAATCGGAATAAGCTTTTATTGTTTTGCCTAATTCTAGGTATCTCCGAAGTTGATAGGACAAGAAATTGTCCATACTCAAACTTGTTTGACGGCTTTGAAGCCATGATTTCAGCGAGCTGTCATATTCTTCTTTGGAGAATCCTTTATCGATGGCTTTTTTGATCTCTTCCCTCAGTGCATTATCCATTTTATCCTTATAAATAGGATTGAAGAATGCGTAAACTCCCCAGCTTCCAGTTTGGTCAATAGAATTTCCGTTTGTATATGATCCGGCACCATAACTCATGCCTTCAGCTTCGCGCAAACGTTGAGGAATTCGGGATGATAAAAATGCACCTCCACCCAACAATTCATTTGCCATTTCTACAGCCGGATAGTCCGGATTTTCTTCTCCGATCTTCAGGTTCAGATTTCCCATAACAGCAGCGTTTGTCTTGTCGTTTATCTGAACGGTTTGTGTCTGGCTTTTCACGTCGAAATATTGTGTCGGGATTCTTTTGTAAGCTATTTTTGGTGTCCATCCTTCAAATGTGTTGTTCAGAAAGTTCAAAGCAACTTGTTTATCTACATTGCCAATAAACACCGAGTAGGTATTTACGCCTCCGTAAAAGTTTTGGAAGAACTCTTTTATATCCTCCAGTTTTACGGTACTGAGTTCTGTCAGTGTTTCATCAGTTGTGGCTTCGTAGTACGGATGTGTTTTCGGATATTTTGAGCTCATATTCGTTACTTTTTCGTTGGCTACCATCTGTGGATCATTTTTATATGTTTCCAACTCCGATTTTAGTTCCAGTTTGACTTTTTCAAATTCGCTGGCGTTGAATGAAGGATGACGCAGAATGTCATTTATAAGGTCGGTAGCATCTTTCAGGTTTGCTTTATCACTGCTGAAGCCTATTGATACTCCGTTTACACTGGCGTTCAGGTTTAAGTTGGTTTTATATTTATTCAACAAATCATTAATTTCTTCTTTCGATTTGGTAAGCGTCCCGGTTTTTAGCATTTTGGCTGTCAGTGATGCTATCAGCGATTTATTGCTCAGGGTAGTTTCGCTTCCAACTCTCATAAGTATTCTTCCTTCAACTTTATCTCCTTTGGTTGGTTTGTTTAGCAGAAGGTATTTTCCCCCTGAAGCAAGTTTACCTTCTTCCGATAGTTTCAGAATGTTCTCTACCGAGGCATCAAATTTGCCGGCAGCCGGGTCCAGAGTTTTTCCTTTGTAGTTATTTACCAGCGAAGAGATATCATTAATTTCTTCCACCTTTGTCCGTTGAGATTTATTGTCGGGGATAAATTTACCCCAGGTTCTGTTGGTGGTCAGGTAATATTTCTTTGCTGCATTTTGTACGTCTGCTAGGGTAAGCTTCTCTACATTGTCGCGATACAGGAAGAATAAACGCCAATCGCCTGCACCAATATATTCTGTCAGGTCAACCGCAAAATTAATGGTTTTGTTGAATGTGTTTTCGATATTTTTTATCAGTTCATTTTTGGCTCTGGTAAGATCTGCTTCGGTAAAAGTCATTTCGGGCACTTTATTCATTGTCGACAGGAAGGCCTCCTGAGCTGCATTGATATCTTTGTCCTTAGGAACTTCGCAAGCAAAGTAGCTGAAACCCGGATCTTTTAGTGTCGCGGCATAACCGTAAATGGAACTCGAAAGTTTCGTATCTACCAATGCTTTGTATAAAGGTCCGGAAGGATTATTTGTCAGGATCGAAATCAGGGCATCATTAGCAGCATAATCTTTATCGGGTACGCTGGGTGTGTGATACATCATAGCCATATATTGAATATCTCCGTTGCGTCTTAGTTCAACATAGCGTTCGCCATCCTGAGGAGGTTCAACAGTGTAGGTTTGTTCAATGGGAGTAGCAGACCTTGGTATGGACGCAAAGTATTCTTCAATCCACTTGAGTGTTTGTTTTTCGTCAAACTTTCCGGCCACAATCAGGGTAGCGTTGTTAGGTTGATAATATTTCTGGTAGAATTTCTTCAATCGGTCTGCTTTTACTCTTTCAATATCTTCTTTGCTTCCGATGGTTGATTTTCCATAATTATGCCATAAGAAACCGGTGGATACTATTCGTTCTTGTAGTATGGAAGCGGGATTGTTTTCGCCGATCTCGAATTCGTTTCTTACAACAGAAAACTCTTTGTCCAGGTCAGACTGTAAGATGGCGGAGGTAACCATTCTGTCGGCTTCCATGTCTAATGCCCACTTCAGGTTTTCGTCGGTTGCAGGCAAAATCTCGTAATAATTTGTACGGTCGTAAAAGGTTGTTCCATTGGCGGAGGCTCCTTTGTCGGCAATAGCTTTTTTGATATCCGTAAATCTGGCGGAACGTTTGAATAACATGTGCTCAATCAGGTGAGCCATGCCCGATTCGCCGTAGCCTTCGTGGCGTGAGCCTACGCCATAAATAATGTTCACAATTACATTCGATTGAGATTGATCGTGCATTAAAAGCACCTTCAGTCCATTCGGTAGGCTATAAGCCTTTACCCCTTCTACAGAGGTTTCAAAATTACAAATTTGCGCATTGCTCAGTGTGACAACCATGAAGGCAAAACACAGAAGAAAGATTTTTTTCATTTTACGATGGTTTTAATTGATATAGAAAATTGATAAATTATTTTTCTTTCTGGTATTGAATAAATAATAAAAACAATTGAAAATCTGAAGTCTGGTAAGCTTTGGATCTCAATCTTTATTTATAAAAAACAAAAATATAAGTTATAAACATTACATGCTGCATTTATTAATAAAGATTATCATAATAAAGCGAAAAATTAAATCAAACGAGCTTTTGGGTTGTTATTAACCTATACATGGATTGAAATTAAGAGCTGTTGATTCTTTTATTTAACTTCCGCTTCCATGTGGGGTTGCTGGGATATATTCTCCAACTTTTTCCTTGGCGGTTAAGCTGGAAAACTCTAACTTTGCATCTGTATTAATAAACAGATAATTATGATACCTACATACAAAGAACTTTGTCTTTTTGCTTGCGATGTGGCCCGCTCTACCGGAAAATTTATGGCTGAGGAGCGTGTTGGGTTTGATTCCTCAAAAATTGAATTTAAAGGTGTGCATGACTTGGTGAGTTATGTGGATAAGGAATCGGAGAAACGAATTATTGCCGCTTTACAGATTGTGTTACCGGAGTCTGGTTTTATAGCCGAAGAGGGAACCTGCTCCAAACGCGGTGAACGTTTTAATTGGGTAATCGACCCATTGGATGGAACCACGAACTATATTCAGGGAGTGCCGATTTATGCTGTGAGCATTGGCTTGCTGGATGGAGACGAGCTGGTATTGGGTGTGGTGTACGAGGTGGGTCGTCAGGAATGCTTTTATGCATGGAAAGACGGAGGAGCTTATTTGAATAACCAACCGATTCGGGTTTCCACACGCAACGATATGAATAACGCTTTACTGGCAACAGGTTTTCCTTATTCCGACTTTAGCCGGATGGACGAATATCTGGAATTGTTGAAATGGACTATGACCAATGCACGCGGTGTTCGTAGACTTGGATCAGCAGCTACCGATTTGGCTTATGTGGCATGCGGACGATTTGATGCTTTTTGGGAATATGATCTTAAGCCCTGGGATGTAGCTGCCGGAGCAGTTATTGTAAAAGAAGCCGGTGGAGTTGTTACCGATTATAAAGGCGGAAATGATTATCTTTTTGGTAAAGAAATAGTGGCATCGAATGGGTTATTGACTTTACCGTTGAAATAGAGAGCCTCAAACTTGTATAGAAGCTTAGCTGTTTCACAACTAACTTATTATATTATAAACAATCAATATTGCAGCAGGCCGATTTAAGTTTGCCGGCTGCTAACATTAGTCATCTTTATATTATGCTAATCAACGAAAGAGATACCCGTCACGAACGCTTATTGCAAGTAGCTGACGAAATGATGACGGCCGCCCGGACGGCTCCAAAAGGAAAAGGCTTTGATATTATAGAGGTAGCCGTGATAACAGGCGACACAATTACCTACTTGTCTAAAGCCATGCTGACATACAGTCAAAAAACAGGCTTGAAGTTTATAATCCGCGATGCGGAAAATATATTGCATGCCGAAGCTATTGTTCTTATAGGTACTAAACAAAAAATACACAGCCTGAACTGCGGATATTGTGGTTTCGATACTTGTTTTGAAAAAATGACGCATCCCGATATTCCATGTGCGTTGAATACGGTAGATGTAGGTATTGCCATAGGTTCGGCCTGTTCGGTAGCTGCCGATCATCGGGTGGATAGTCGGGTAATGTTTTCGGTAGGCAGAGTGGTACAAGAGTTGGATCTCTTACCTGGTTGCAGTAATATCTATGGCATCCCGATTAGTTCTTCCTCAAAAAATCCTTTTTTCGACCGGATATCCAAAACACCCGATCCAAACTCTACCGAAAAATAAGAGTTGTAGATAAACCTTAACTTGATCTGTGAATTTAAAATCAACATTCGAAACGTTCTGATTTGATACTTTATGAGTCTGGCTTTTACCCTGTTTTTGATGGGAGGAGAACTTCTGAAATGTATGTGCGAATCAGGATGATATTGTTATTGGTTTTACTTGTTTATTTGAATAGCTTTTATGGAATCAACCCTCATTTCATCAAAAGATAAACTTTGGACACAAAGTTTTATCAGTGCTTGCGTGGGTAACTTTTTGCTCTTTTTTGCTTTTTACCTTCTGCTTCCCATTCTACCTCTTTATTTGATAGACCGGTTTCATTCTACTAAATCAATGGTGGGTATAATTTTATCCTGCTATACGCTGGTGGCTTTAATTGTGCGCCCGGTTGCCGGATTTGTTCTGGATATGTTCAACCGCAAACCTATTTATTTGCTGGCTTACGGACTTTTCTCGCTTACGTTTATAGGCTATCCGTTGGCATCTTTTCTCTCTATGTTTTTGTTCATACGTATTTTACATGGATTGGCATATGGTGTGGTAAGTACAGCCGGAAGTAGTCTGATAGTGGATATTATGCCGGCTTCCCGTCGGGGAGAAGGTCTGGGCTATTTTGGGGTAGCCAATAATATTGCCATGGCCATGGGTCCGATGATTAGTTTGTTTATGTACGATTATTATTCCTACGATGTTATTTTTTATATGGCTATCGGTAGCGGATTCGTTGGGTTTATTGTTGCATCAACCGTCAGATCAAATAAAAAAGTGGCTAAAACCGTGAAGCAGCCTATTGTTTTTGACCGTTTTTTTCTGCTTAAGGGAATTAAAGCGGGAACTAGTTTATTTTTGCTGGCCATTCCGTATGGCATGCTCACTACCTATGTGGCTATGTATGGGCGTGAATTGGGAATTAAATCCGGCATGGGAATTTTCTTTTCACTAATGGCAGTGGGGTTGATTGGTTCGCGTATGTTTGCCGGCAAAATGGTGGACAGGGGTAAACTGGTAAAAGTGATAACGTGGGGAATTCTGATTTGTATCCTTGCCTTCTTTACATTATCAGGATTGAACCGTCTGGCTTTATCTGCTTATTCTGTTTCGGCGGTTACGCTGTTGTTTTATTTGGTAGCTATGGTGCTTGGCGTCGGTTACGGCATGTTATTCCCGGCTTTCAATACCTTATTTGTCAATCTGGCTCCGAACAATCGGCGCGCAACAGCCAATTCAACTTATTTAACTAGTTGGGATATTGGTGTTGGTGCCGGTTTGGTGTTAGGTGGTCGATTAGCGGATACTACAGGTGGTTTATCGTTGGCTTTTCTGATGGGAGCGTTTGCAGTATGTCTTTCGTTCGTGCTTTTTACCCGCATTGCCGGACCTCATTTTGTCCGGAATAAATTGCGATAATCTATTTTCAGAGCTTAAACTTACCGTTACTCTTCAGCGTCTGGATGTTTGGGTTGAGCAATGACTTCATAGGCTTTTGTACACGCTACGAATTCTGAAATCAACCCTGGATTTGTTTCAAAAGCATTGCCCACTACTACAAGGTCTGCTCCGGCAGCAAACGCAGCGGTTAATTGTTCTGCGGTTTTGATACCTCCTCCTACAATAAGCGGGAGCGACAGCCCTTGTCTTACATACTTAATCATTTCGACAGGTACAGGCGTGTTCGCACCGCTTCCGGCTTCCAGATAAACCATTCGCATGCCCAATAATTCTGCTGCAACAGCTGTGGAGAGTGTAATTTCATTTTTATCGCGTGGAATAGGATGTGTGTTGCTGATATATTCCACTGAACTCGGTTTCCCGCCGTCAATTAATAAATAACCAGTGGGAATAACTTCGATGTTCGATTTTTTTATGGCAACAGATGAGGTTACGTGTTGTCCAATCAGAAATTCTGCATTACGACCCGATAAAAGCGACAAATACAGTAAGGCATCTGCTTTGGTACTGAATTGTGATGCGTTCCCCGGAAATAAAACAACAGTTGAATTTACTTCTTCTTTAAGTAATTCTATCAGCGAATCTACAGATGTCACCGTATGGCTTCCTCCTACAAAAATAAAATCGGGAGCGTTCGATTTCAATGCAGCTATAGTACTTGACAAAACACTTCCCCGACATTGATCAGGGTCGAGTAGTATTGCAAGCATTTTGTGATTAACTTCTCTTCTAAGCAGGATAGTTTTGTATATGTTCTTCATCTTATAGGAAATGTTTTTTAATCCACACAATACACCAGGGTGTATGCTGAATTTTGAATATAGTGTAATTGATATAGTTTTTTTGTTTGTATATGCTGAGCAATAATTTCACCCGAGGGTTTCACATCAAAAGGAAAAATCCGCAGTTGATTGGCAAAGTCAACAGCCTCTTTGCCTATGATTTTATATAAACTTTCTTTTACCGACCAGGCCAGTTGCAGTTGTTTTATATTCTTTCCGTTCGATAGGTCCTGATGTTCCCGCGGACTTAAAAAACGGGTGCAAACCTTTTGAATTTTATCGGTCGGGCATTCGATATCAACACCCGTACTATGCGTGGCATGCGCTATTACGGCAATCCAGTTCTTGCTATGCGAAATACTGATATGATAACTCCCGTCCGGTAGTGATGGCTTTCCATTTGTATCATGTTCTATGTGTATCTCTTTTCCCAACAATGTTTTCATGGCTACCCGCACACCCAGATACTCGCGTTTACGTTTATCGGAGGCAAGTCCATTTAATTCATTCTCGTGAAACAGACCTAATTGATTTTTTAGTTCTTCAATACTTTCTGTCAGATTCCATACTAATAGTTTAGCATCTTCGGCGGAAATGAAATTACTTGTTGGCATAAGCAAAGAGTTGATTTAAATTGAACAAGCAGCTATTTTTTCCATTCAAAACTTTCCATAATCCTCACCACGTCTTCGCGAATATAATTTGACATAGGGGCTATGGAGTCTTTGTTTGGTACATTATTGAAATACAACGCACCACGGAAGAAGTGTTGCGTACTGTCGGTTAATACAAATTGAACTGACGAAGCAGTATTTCCTGCCAGATCATATAGAATGCCGTGAACATTTTTCTCAGGGTGTTCAAACACTTTCTCACCAATACCATCGGCGCGTACACTGTGTTTGTACACTATTTTTCGGGTCTCTTCAAGCAGATCTATCAGATTCCCTTTTACCGGCTTGAAACTACAATAAATACTGGCGTTCAGTTTGGGATAATAAATATCAACCCAGTATTTTTCAGAAGGTGTGGCTCTGCTGATTAGTATTGCATTTTTAGGTAAATCAAAACGGTAAGGCAGTCCCAACGTATCAATAGTTCTATAGGCATGTTTTGGCAAATCTACTCTGAAATATCCATAAGGACGTGGAATAGAACTTTTACCGCATCCGGTTAAAAGAAATGAAATGCAGATAGTCAGATATATAGTGGCAGAACGAAATAGCTTCATTTATAATTCGGTTTAATTTTCTGTGCAACGATTAAATCAGTCCAGGCCTGATTTTTTGAAATCGTCTTTTATATAGAGTTTTACTTTTTTTATGCGGCGGTTGTCGGCAGCAACAATTTCAAAAACGTAGCGACCATAGCCAATACGTTCGTTTTTAGCCGGAATGTCTCCTTTTAATTCAAGAATAAGGCCGGCCAGCGTTTCAACTTCTTCGGTTACTTTCACAAAATCCTCTTCTTCAATTTCGGCAATCTTGAAAAAGTCATTTAATAATATTTTAGCTTCAAATATAAACGTGTGATTGTCTATTTTGGTAAACAATTGCTCTTCATTATCATATTCGTCGCTGATATCGCCAACAATTTCTTCCAGAATATCTTCGAGTGTTATCAAACCTGAAGTACCACCATATTCATCCACCACCATGGCCAGGTGAACCCTGTTTTCCTGAAATTCATTTAATAAATCATCAATCATTTTTGTTTCGGGAACAAAATATGCCTGACGTACCAGACTCTGCCAACGAAAATTGGCAGGCTTATCAAGGTGTGGTAACAGATCCTTACCGTAAAGTAAGCCTTTGATATTATCGCGGGTTCCTGTGTAAACGGGAATGCGTGAGTATCCGGACTTGATAATAAGTTCGAGTAATTGTTTGTAGTTGGTTTTAATATCCACCACTACCATATCTACTCGTGAAGTCATAATGTCTACTACCTGAATATTCCCGAATTTAATAATTCCTTCCAGTAGCTCAGTATCTTCGTCTCTACTGTTCGACGTTAATTCCAATGCATGCGATAATTCATCCATTGAAATGTTGGAATGATTATGCTTGGCTAGTTTGCGATTAACGATGGAAGTGGAGTTTACCAGAAAACTGACGAAGGGTCCGAATAACTTTTCGAGAGTTGATAAATACGGCACTGTATATGACGCAGTCTTGCGTGCAAATTGAGTGGCATACACTTTAGGTACGATTTCGGCAAAAAGCAGGATGGCAAAGGTGATGATAATGGTTTGGAAGATGAATCCTAAAACAGGAGCACTGTCAAAATTCAAAATAGTGGTCGTAAAATGAGTCAGTAACAGAATTACGGCAACATTTACAAAGTTGTTAGCAATTAGTATGGTGGCCAGTAGCCGTTGCGGTGTTTGTAGCAGGCGCAGGATGTTGTGGTCGGCTTTTCGTTCGCTTTCTTCCAATTCGTTCATGTTTTGTGGATCGAGCGAAAAGAAAGCAACTTCAGCAGCAGAGATTATACCGGAAAACCCAAGCAAGAATACACTTACTATCAGCGAAATGATAGCCGAAAGAGTTACCGGGTGAACGGTGATACCTGCAAATGTAGAATATAAGACGTCGGTTTCCAATGAATTCTGATTTTAAGAAAATACTAGCCAAAACATAATTTCCACTACTGCAAAAGTAGTTATTTTTTTTGAAAGAAGGGAAACTAAATTAACGATAATAGACCCTGTTTTCAATTCATTATGCAAATTCAAAACAGAAACCAAAGCCCGACAGGTCCGGCTTTGGCTTTTGTTTAGCATTTAGATTCAATATATTTCGTTGTTACTTCTATTCGGTTATTATCCGGGTCGAAAGTTTCGAATTCATAATAACCATCACCCGTTTTGCGGGGCCCTCTTGCTATTTCAAACCCTGCCTGTCGGAATTGCGCTGCTTTTTCATCCACTTCACGCATGCTGTTTAGTCCGAATGCAAGATGCATTTTCTGCTGCGGATGATTATTATTTGTGTTGTGATCCTTTAGTTCGGGTTTCGACATGATTTCCAGTCGCGCCCCCGATGTAAACGAAAGAAAATAACTTTCGAAGCCCGTAAGCGGGTTGATATATTTCTGATTGGCAATGCCACCCAGATAAAGCGTATAATAATCCCTGAGTTTTTCCAGATCAGATGTCCAGATACCAATATGTTCGAGCGTCATAACTGTGATAAAGTAATTAATAATAATGCGAATCAATAGTTTAAAAATAGTCCGTAGGACTTATATATCCATAGAGTAAAAAGATATGCATATTATTGTCCGTAGGACATTCACACTTTTTCAGGTGTATCCCCTACGGGGAATTAGTTGTATCTGTTTTCATTTTCTATTGATATGCATTCCCTACGGGAAATAACTCACTATAAATAGAATGTGTATGTATTCAACTCCTGATTCGCATTAATAATGAACAATGAATGCTGTGTCCTCTACAGGCTATTTT
>DAIQOQ010000086.1:10477-12177 GCA_036787795.1 Paludibacter sp.
CCGACTACTAACTACCTACTTGTAACTTGTAACTAATTACTCGTAACTATATTATTTATCTTTGACCGATACAATTTTGTCTACGACAAAGGTATTGACACCCCGCCATGGTAATGTGCCCAGATACTCTTTATAATGAAGCTCCACACTTTTACCACTGCATCGCATCAGCGAGTCGGCCACAGCTTTGTCTTGCACCGAAAAAGGAAATTCATATGACTGCACTGTTCCTGCATTGGCCGAGCGAAATCCCGATTGAATCATTTTGCCTTCGTAGGTTTTAAAGATATAGCCTTTATGAACCAGGTAATTTAATTCACCGGCTTTTACACCTTCGCCAAACACAAAATAAAATTTGAAAAATATCCAGATAACGAACACTGCAAAGGCCACAAGCGTTCCAATGGTAAGCCCTTTTTTTACTTTCGGATTCATATTTTTTTGATTGAAAGTGATTATGGATACAAATATAAGTCATTTTTTCCGATTGAATTAAAATATTCTAAAAAAGAAACCGCCTATAACCCGAAATTGGCTATCTTTACAACGTTTTCGAAGCTAAAGGCACGGCTGAAAGACACAATTACTGTTGGTTTATAAATCGATAAAATATAGAACATTATGGAAGATAAATTAGTTACACTTGCTATTCGTACTTTTCAACGGGCGCAAATGATTAAGACTGTTTTAGAAGAGAACGGAATTGAAACGGTGATTCATAATCTGAACCTGGAACATCCCGAACTGGCGGTTGGTGTTCGTGTCCGGATCAAAGAAAATGATTTACCTGCTGCACTCAAAATTGTAGAGGAAATGGAGAGTGCCTGGGAACAGGAACCGGCTGCCGAAAGCGTAGAATCGCAAAAGGTATTGATCCCCATCGATTTTTCTGATCAGGTGCCGAAAATGATTGATTTTGGATTTCATTTTGCCGACGTGCTTGCGTGCGAAGTAGTATTTCTTTATGTGTATTTCAGTCCGGCATTTACCATCTCATCCAATAATGATATCAGCACTTACAGCATAAGCGACAGTGAATTGCTTCGCCGCATTACCAGTTCGGCCAAGGCGGAAGTGGAAACATTAACAGCTACTATCAAAGGGCGTATAGCCAAAGGCGAACTTCCGAATATTCCATTTACATTTAAAATGAGAGAAGGAGTACCCGAAGACCAGATTTTGGATTATTGTAAAAAACATAAACCGGCTCTGGTAGTGATGGGGACACACGGTAAGAAGATGACCAAAGAATTAATCGGTAGTGTGACTGCCGAAGTAATGGAAGCCTGTGTTTCGCCTGTGTTTGCCGTACCGGTTTTAATGAGTATGCAATCGCCCGACGACATTAAGCGGGTGGCATTCCTCACTAACTTTGATCAAAAGGATTTAATTGCCATCGATAGGGCTATCTCGCTTTTTGCTTCGGAAAAAGTAGAAATGTATTTTATTCATGCTTCGGATAAAAATCAGGCATGGAGCGAAGTGATGCTGGCTGGTATCAAATCGTATTTTGCTCATCATTACCCTTTGCTCAATACCAACTACGAATTGCTGGATGCCAGCGACTCTCCGGAACTATTGAACAACTATATGGTTACTCACCAAATTAATGTGTTGGCATTCAATGCCCGTCGTCGGAATTTGTTCTCCAGACTCTTTAATCCAAGTCTGGCTTATAAAATGGTATTACATTCCGATAC
>DAIQOQ010000271.1:0-3885 GCA_036787795.1 Paludibacter sp.
CACGAATACCGGGATAATTGCAAACATAGCAAAAGTATCTGACGACACTTTTGCTATGTAAACTAAGTTTTTTCACCCATTATTCAGATGTGTACTATCGTAGAAAAACAGTTCATTAAATAATGGAAACTACTGATATTTTTTTCAATTATTTTAATCAATATCCGAATGCTAAAGCTCCACCATCAACACTAAAATCCTGTCCGGTAATGTACGTAGCTGCCGGCGATGCCAGAAAACAAATCATAGCGGCCAGTTCCTCCGGTCTGCCAAAGCGGTGCAAAGGCATACGATTTAGGATTTTAGATTTACGGTCATCATCCATCACTTGTTGCGACATTTCGGAAGGAAACCATCCCGGCGAAACGGAGTTAACCAATATATTATCAGCACTCCATTCTACCGCCAAACCACGCGTAAGACCTAACACGGCAGCTTTGCTTGACGAATAAGGTACCACTTCCGAGAATCCCAGATACGAGGCCATAGATGATATGCTAATAATGCGTCCGATGTGTGCTGATTTTTTCAGGTATGGATAAGCCTGTTTACAACACAATAAAACTCCCGTTACATTTACGTTGTGAATAGAGTCCCAAAGTTCCTTACTTACTTCTTCAGCTCTGACCCGTTGCGTAATTCCGGCATTGTTTACTAACACATCTATGCCTCCACCCTCACCAATTTCGGTTATTTTTTGTCGGATACTTTCTTCGCTACTCACGTCAATAGTATCAAAAATCACATTCTCAGGAATAGCTTGATTGATATCAACCTTTGGTTTTCCTGAGCGGCTCAATGCGAAAACGGTAGCACCACATTGAGCCAGACTAATGGCCTGTTGCAGACCCAAGCCACTCGAAGCGCCTGTAACAATAATCCGAAGCCCTTCGAGTGAATATAATTGTTGTAGTTTATCCATATCAGATTTCAGTTAATGAAGCATCTTTAAATGAAAATCCCCATCCCGGACGATCGTGAGGAAGTGTATAACCGTTCTTAATTTCGAGCGGATAATCAATGAGCGGGTCAATCCAATCAAAAGACTCGGCACCTACACCATTACTTACAGTACAAAGCAAAGGGATATCGTAATCTTTGTAATAATGAGGAAGTACCGGAATATTAAAGCTTTTTGCTAATGCAGCGCTATCGCGCCAGGCTTCCACACCACCCAAACGAAGGATGTCAGGTTGCCAAATATCCAGTGCATTACGTGTTAGAAGTTCACGCAGTGGCAAGGTTGAATATTCGCGTTCGCCCATAGCCAAAGAGATTCCGGCCTGATTGCGCAGCAGTGCATATCCTTCAAAATCGGAATGATCAATTGGCTCTTCAAACCATTGTATATTAAGATCCCGGGCTGCCCGTGCCAATGCCAATGCATTTGGAACCGTCATTCCCTGATTGGCATCCATCATAATTCCTATTTCGTTTCCTACGGCTGCACGAACTTGTTGAAGACGATCAAAATCTTCTTTCCAGTCCGGTTTACCTACTTTGATCTTTACAGCACGAAATCCGCGTGACTTATAATCGGTTACTTCGGCAATCAATTCTTCGGGAGTGTATGAACTCCAACCACCACTTCCGTAAATTGAAATCGGCTTACGGGATCCACCCAGCACTTTCCAGATAGGTTGACCAAGTTTCTTGCACCAGGCATCCCACATGGCCATATTATATGCAGCCTGTGCCCAACGGTTTATACCTTCCAATCCGAAATATTCATTTGCATGATTCAGGTCTTCGAAGAATTTTACCGTTTCATTCACTTCACGTCCAATAACCATTTCACCTACATCCTTCATTGCTCCGGCAATAGCTCCCGGGCTGTATTGAAAGCTTAAAAGATATGATTCACCTACAATACCACTTTCGGTAGTGATACGCAACACCAGAAAAGATATTTCTGTCAGTGTGTGCGTTGCATCTGCAATTGGTTTCTTCAGCTGAGCTGTAGCTTTGAAAACCGCATAATTTTTAATTTTAGTCATTGCTATATATTTAATTATTTAAAACTGCATAATCTAATGTGCAGCACATGTTCCTTTTTCTCAATGGCGTATTTCTTCAGCACGCCAGGCCCGCAACTACTGTTTCCCAAGCCCAAAACAGCGCAATCCAGACTTAAAATAACTTCTTTACGTGGAATGAGGTTACATTGGTGCGCTTCATTAGCCAGATCATTAACGGCATAGTGGATGGCAGAAGCCGAAAAACTTTTTTCCACCGCTTCTACACGGAGGCCCTGTCCTTTTTTATTACTAAGCACTAAATACCGGATATCTTCCCGGTTTCCGGTTTCCTGAGGCCGGGGATAATCAAAAGCCTGCTCGGTAACGGTGCTTTTCCAACCCCCCACAGTAGTGGAACTTTTCCGGTCGGGATAGTTTTCCCACGGTCCCTGCCCATACCAACTGTAATTTTCAAAATCCGAATTCAGTGCCAGTGCAATGCCCAGTCGTGGCAATTCGGGCAAGTTTCCTGTGGGATCAAACCTACATTCCAGATCAACCTGTCCGTCGGAGTTTACTGTATAGCTTGTTTTTGTGCTTATTTTTCCATTTTTGTAGTAATTGGTTTTATAAACCTGAAGCACCAGGGCTCCATCTTTTCGTATGAAATGGATAACCGAATCAACTGCCACCCTCGGAGAATCCAGTCCCTGCGTTTTCCAGTCTTTGGCAATCCAGCTTCCGAAACCTTTATCGTTATCGGTTGGTGCACGGAATGCCTGAATAACCGGTTGATTTTCGAATCCGGCAGAGTTGGCCAGTACTTCCGTCCCTGCATAAACCAAAGATTTCATCGTTCCGGTATTTGTATCCCATACTGCCGAAAATCCGCTTCCGGAAACATTCAGGCTATTATTCGCTTCACTGATTTTCAGTTTCCCTTTATTTGAAATTTCGGTGGATGCCAACGCAGCTTCATGAATGCAGAACTGCTCCCACGCCACTTCGTGTCCTTTTTTAGCCCAGACACAATCGGCTTTCAGCACAAAAGCAATTTTCAGACGAACATCGCCAAGCGGCATTTTCATTCCGGCAACCGGAGAAGTCACCCGCACGCTATCACCCGCCCATACCGAAGGCAAAACGATCTCCCCTTTTTTCGTTTCTTTTCCATCCACGGTCAAGGTCCACACACAACGGTATGAAGATAAATCGATATGATTATTTCTATTTATGATCAACAGCTTGTCATCCTGCTTTGAAATGGCAACAGGCTGATACACCTTTTTCACTTCCCAATATTTGGGCGTAAGTTCGCGTTCGCCGGTTATGATCCCTTTTATACAAAATGCTTTCAGATTGGGCACATCGCCAAAATCGCCCCCATACGAAACCTGTGTTTTTCCGTTTGGAAGTGTTTTATATAAACTCTCGTCGGCCCATTCCCAGATAAAACCACCCAACATACGCTTGTTCGAGTACATTTCGTCCCAATAATCCTGCAGGTTTCCACCCGCATTACCCATCACATGCGCATACTCGCTGGTCATAACCGGGCGAGTATCATTGGTTCGTCGGGCAATGTCCAACAACCTTTCCCACCTGGCATTTTCAGGACGCTCGGCTTCTCCTTTATCCGTTTTTACACCGGGGTTCAGGTATTCCTGCTCCACACGTGGATAAAAACGGCTGATCACATCCACTGTCGACGGATCAGGTTCGCCGTTCAGCCCCTGCGCTCCTTCATAATGAATGGGACGTGTAGGATCAAAATCTTTCAACCAGGCTGAGTTTGCAGCAAAGTTAGGTCCATAACCGGCTTCATTGCCCAGACTCCACATTACCACCGAAGGATGATTTTTATCGCGCTCGGCCAGTCGGATGGCACGGTCGAGAAATGCCGCAGCCCATTCAGGGTCGGCAGCCA
>DAIQOQ010000087.1:0-12133 GCA_036787795.1 Paludibacter sp.
CATCAACGCGACATTTCAATTTTGGATATGGTGGCCAATTCGAGTGTGAAAACACCTACTGCAGCTGCCGAATTATTGATTTCAGTTCTGCAAAACGCAGAAAGCCGGATGTCGAGTGTTGTGGCGGATATTCAGCATCTGGTTAAAAACAAAATAGATATAGAAAACAGATTGATAAATCAGGCGCAGATGCGCATCAAACAAACCTTACGTAGTTGGGTGCTGCAAAAGGTACATCTGCTCGATCGTCAGAGAAATCGTTTGCAATCTTCAATACGTATGCAGTTGTTGAAACAAAATAATAAATTATCTTTGTTGGAGAAAAATATCGAAACACATTCGCCACAACTTTTGCTTAAGCACGGATATACCATTACAACATTGAATGGAAAACGTATTACTTCAGCCAAACAAATAAAATCTGGTGATCAGATTCGTACTTATGTAGGTGATGGTGATTTTGAAAGTCAAATTATTTAAGAGAGGACTTTTCCTGAGCCCAAAGCTTTGGAAACGTTTAGACAAGAAAAACTATGAGTACAATCGTTCTTGAAAATATGGAGTTTCATGCTTTTCATGGCTGTTTGGCATTTGAACAGGAATTAGGCAATACTTTTATAGTCAGTATATCCATGGAATTGGATACCACTAAGGCTGGTAAAACCGATGAGCTGGAGGATACGCTCAATTACCAGTTGGTATATGATGTTATCAGGGGGCAAATGGAAATGCCTTCCAAACTAATTGAACACGTGGGACAACGTATTTTGGATAGTCTGTTTAATGGATTTCCAAAAATTCAGGCGCTGCAAGTAAAGTTGTCCAAGCTTAACCCGCCATTGGGAGGAAAAGTGGAACGTGTGACGATAGAATTGAAAAGGGAACGTTGATTAAAATTGAAATACTTATGAATAATTACTTGAAATGCTTCTTGCAACTGATAGGGCTCTTTGTGATCATTGAATTGATAAACTTAGGTATACGGTATTATCGTACCGATGAATTGGAATTTACATTCTCTGATTGGAAATCGTGGATTCTTCTGATCATTGTGTTTTTTGGTTTTGAGATTTATCAGACTTATAAAAAGAAGAAGCATGAAAAAAAAGAGTAGATGTGATCTGTTCTGTTTTTGCAAGAAAATTGTTTAAAAATGTAATTTTTGTCTGAGGTTTATCTTGTTTTTAAATCAGAATGCTTACTTTTGCGACATCAATACGAACATTGAGTCACAAACAATGATGAACGCCGAGTTATCAGCGTTCTTTTTTTGTGGCTAAATCAAAATAAATAAAATAGTTCATGTCAACAAACGAGATTAAACAAGGACATCCGAAAGGACTTTATCTGTTATTTGCCACTGAAATGTGGGAGCGTTTCAGTTATTATGGAATGAGGGCTCTCTTTATGCTTTTTATGATAAAAGCGCTTTTATTCGACAAAAACTTTGCATCACAAATTTATGGTAGTTATACTGGACTGGTGTATCTGACTCCACTACTTGGTGGATATATTGCTGACCGTTATTGGGGAAATCGTCGTTCTATTTTCTGGGGTGGTATTGTCATGGCACTCGGGCAGTTTCTGATGTTTTTCAGTGCATTAAATTATACTGACCCGGGTCTTGCAAAATATCTGATGTATTTGGGATTGTGCTCTTTGATTTTGGGAAATGGTTTTTTTAAGCCCAATATTTCTACCATGGTAGGACATCTTTATGAACCGAATGACAGACGAAAGGATTCAGCATATACTATTTTTTATATGGGAATAAATATCGGTGCCGGTTTGTCTCCGTTATGGTGTGGATTTGTAGGTGATACCGGAAATCCAGCCGATTTCAAATGGGGATTTCTTTCTGCCGGAATTGGAATGTTAGTTGGTGTTCTGGTGTTTGAATTGCTCAAAAATAAATATCTTTCAACACCGCAAGGTGAACAAATAGGTCTTGCTCCAAAGAAGTCTGCTTTGACCGAAAATCTAAATCTGATTGATGAAACAGAGTCTAACTCGAAAAAACGGTTGCTTCTTTCTTTGGTAGGTGTTGTATTCCTGTTCCTGTTGTTCTCTGTAAATTTTGGGTCTTTTTCAGGTTCTGCTACTCTTTTTTCTGGGGCGGATTGGATTGGGTCGGCTATCTATGCTATTGGAATCATGATGCCGCTGTTTATTATTGCGGATAAATCGCTTACGAAAGTGGAGCGTTTGCGAATATTAGTTATCTTCATCATTTCATTTTTTGTTATTTTCTTTTGGTCGGCATTTGAACAGGCTGGTGCATCGCTCACGTTCTTTGCGGATGAACAAACAAACCGAAATATTTTTGGATGGGAAATGCCTGCTTCTTATTTCCAATCGTTCAATGCTATATTTGTTGTAACGCTCGCTCCTCTTTTTGCTCTGCTTTGGTCATTGCTTGGGAAACGGGGTGTAGAACCAAGTTCACCGGTAAAACAGGCAATCGGATTGTTTCTATTGTCGATGGGCTATTTAGTTATTGCATTTGGAGTCCGTGGTGTTGACTCGCATATGAAGGTAAGCATTTTGTGGTTGACAGGTTTGTATTTCATCCACACAATGGGTGAACTTTGTTTGTCACCTATTGGGTTATCTATTGTAAATAAACTTGCTCCAGCACGATTTGCATCATTGCTTATGGCCGTTTGGTTTTTAAGTAACGCCATTGCCAATAAATTTGCGGGGACGTTGAGCGGTCTGTATCCCGAGAATGGAGCTACTAAATCCATTATTGGTTACCAAATCACAACGCTTTACGACTTTTTTATGTTGTTTGTTGTTATGTCGGGTGTGGCGGCTATTATTCTTTTCGGACTGTCTAAATGGCTGGAAAAACTCATGGGCGGCATAAAATAGAAATCTCATTTAATAGAGAAAATCCCTTATCGAATAACTCTTCGGCAAGGGATTTTTTTATATTGCTTCTTTTGGTTTCAATTCAATTACTTCAAGATCCTGAATTTTATCGCCGTCAATCTCTATCCTGACTAAAGTTTGTATCTTATGAAAACCGTATTTACCAGCTGCTCCGGGATTGATATGCAATAAATCGAGAGGCCTGTCATATTTCACTTTCAAAATATGAGAATGCCCGCAAACAAAAAGTTTGGGTGGCTGCTGGAAAATAGCTGGGCGTACTAATGCATCATACTTGCCTGGATAACCGCCAATATGCGTAAGCCAGACTTTCACGCCTTCGCACATAAACCTATTGTGTTGCGGAAAGATGGCTCTGATTTCATAGCTGTCTATGTTACCCCATACACCTCGCAGGGGTTTGAATGCCTGAAGTTTGTTTACAACCTCTAACGACCCCCAATCACCACAATGCCATACTTCATCGCAATTTGCAAAGTGCTCTAAAATGCGCTCATCCAGCATTCCGTGTGTATCTGAGAGTATCCCTATTCGAGTCATTTGTTTCGTTATTTTATGTTCATATCTATTGCAAAAGTAATAAAAATCAAGAATAAAGCGGCTCTGACGACGCATAATATTTGTTGAACTTGTTAGGAATCAGTTTGGAATCCATTGGCACACAAATCATACATTTTGTTTATATTTTGAATTTCGCTACTTTTGTAAGCTTTTCGGGCAGGTAATACCATTTTACAAATGAAAAAGAATACGAGCAAACTCAAACCATTTATTCAGAAAATGCGATTTAAATATCGTGTTTCCGTTCTGAATGAAAATACGCTGGAAGAGTCGTGGCATGTTCGGTTATCCAGATTCAGTGTGTTTATGTATGGCTCAACATTTGCAGTTTTGACGTTTATTATTCTTACAATTTTGATTTTTGCGACACCAATCAGCCGCTATCTGCCTGGCTATGGTGAGACAGGCAATCGGGCGAATATTATTCGGGAGTCAATGAGAGCTGATTCATTGGTACAACAGGTCAATCTGCAAGAGGGTTATATTGATATTATAAAAGGAATTATTACCGGAAAAATGAGTCCGGACTCAATAGCTTCTTTAGATTCCATAGCGCTTAAACAGCGTGCAAAAATTTTGGTGGAAAAATCGAAAAGAGAAAAAAACTTTGTTGAGAAATTCGAAAAGGAAGAGAAATATAATCTTGCAAGTATTGATACTAAGCCCACGGAGAACTCTTATGTGTTTTTTCGACCTACGCGAGGTGTAATTTCATCGTCGTTCAATTTGTCCGAACAGCAATATGGCATTTACCTCATCACTTCGCCCAGCGAAAGTGTTGTGAGTGTGTTGGCTGGAACAGTGGTCTATGCAGCATTTACGTTCGATTTTGGTTGGGTGGTTCAGGTTCAGCATGAGAATAACTATCTTTCCATTTATAAGAATAATACACGCTTGATGAAAAAAGTAGGAGATCAGGTAAAAGCAGGTGAATGCATTGCTGTTACGGGTGAAGCCTCTGGTAAAAAGACGGGGATGCAATTCTACTTTGAATTATGGAAACAAGGGAAACCGGTTGATCCCGAAGAGGTGATTATTTTTTAAAGAAGGAATAACCCAATATGAAAATACGGAGATTATGATCTTAAGCAAGTAAGGAAAGAACATTGTATCATTAGAAATGGATATTCAACAAAAAAAACAAATAGCAATTTTAGGCTCTACCGGTTCCATCGGAACTCAGGCTCTGGATGTTATAGCTGCAAATGATTCGTTGTTCGAAGTATATGCGCTGACGGCTAATAATAATGTAGATCTACTCATTGAGCAAGCCTGCAAATTTAATCCGGAGATGGTGGCTATTGGGAATGAAAAACATTATCAGACACTGAAAAATGCGTTGTCCGATTTACCTATAAAAGTATTTGCCGGAGCTGATTCCATAGCGCAGGTTGCCGAAATGCAGCCGATAGATATGGTTCTCACGGCTATGGTGGGTTATTCGGGTCTCAAGCCAACCATTAATGCCATAAAAGCAGGGAAAAAGGTTGCGTTAGCAAATAAAGAAACTTTGGTCGTGGCTGGTGAGCTCATTTGCGATCTGGCTGCTAAGTACAAAGCATCGATTATTCCTGTGGATTCCGAGCATTCAGCCATTTTTCAATGTCTGGCAGGTGAAGGAGATAATCCGATAGAAAAACTGATTCTGACAGCTTCGGGTGGTCCGTTTCGTACAAAGTCGCTGGATGAATTGAAGATTGTTACAAGCCTTCAGGCATTAAAACACCCAAACTGGGATATGGGGGCTAAGGTTACAATTGATTCGGCCAGTATGATGAATAAGGGTTTTGAAATCATTGAAGCTAAATGGCTTTTTGGCGTTTCTCCCGATCAGATTCAAGTGGTTGTGCACCCTCAGTCTATTATTCATTCTATGGTGCAATTTGCTGATGGTGCAATAAAAGCACAACTTGGTGTGCCCGATATGAAATTACCCATTCAGTATGCATTTACCTATCCGGAACGGCTGAAAACTGATTTTCCACGCTTTGATTTTGATGTGTGCTCTCAATTTACTTTCGAAAAACCGGATCTTGACCGATTCAGAAATCTGGCTTTTGCATATTATGCTATGGACAGAGGGGGGAACATGCCCTGTATATTGAATGCCGCGAATGAAATAGTGGTGTCGGAGTTTTTGAAAGATAAAATTGGCTTCTTACAAATGAGCGATATTATTGAAGAGGTAATGGCTAAAGCCGATTATATAGCTAAACCGACTTACGATGATTATGTAAGAACTGATGCATTGGTACGGTTACTCACTAAAGAAATAATTAAGTAAGTTTCCTCTGTTGGAATATCTTTCAATCTTCGGATTTAAAACAAATGCAGGTGATTTACTGTTGTTATGTGGTCTGATAGAAGCCCGATCAACCAGAACCTGCTTTTTGAAAAATATATAAATAATTAAATCAAGGTCACTAAAATACAGAGTTACACAAATAATTTATGGAAACATTCCTCATCAGGGCTTTACAGCTAATTCTCAGTCTTTCGATATTAGTGGTTTTACACGAATTTGGTCACTTCGCATTTGCGCGCTTATTCAAAGTACGTGTAGAAAAATTCTACATGTTTTTTAATCCCAGCTTATCGTTAATCCGTGCAAAGAAAATAAACGGGCACTGGGATGTAAAGTTTTTTGCCAAAAATATTCCGGCTAACGAACGTCCTAAAGTAGATTTGGATGGTGATGCTGTCCATGATTCAAAAGGAAAAGTTGTGATGGAGCAAATACCATTGGCTGAATTGCCCGAAGGAGACTGGAGAAAATATCCCGATAATACGGAATGGGGAATCGGTTGGCTACCTTTGGGTGGATATTGTTCTATATCAGGTATGGTAGATGAAACCAAAGATATAACCCAGATGGCTTCCGAACCGCAACCTTGGGAATATCGATCTCGATCGGTGTGGCAGCGGTTGCCAATTATTATTGGAGGTGTACTTGTTAACTTCGTTTTGGCTATGGTCATTTACGCTGCCGTCTTATTCACATGGGGGAGAGAATATCTTCCTCTGAAAAGTGCGAAATTTGGACTCCAGTTTTCGCAAACCATGTTGGATAATGGGTTTAAAAATGGTGATAATATTGTCAAAATTGATGGACAACCTGTAGAACAACGTGCTGACATTGTTGAAAAATTACTTATTGACGGAAAACAAAATGTAGTTGTATCCAGGGATAATAAACTTATCGATTTACAAATTCCTGCTAACTTTTCGCAAAAGATACTTGCAGCGCAGGAAGTGAACTTTGTAGAAATTCGATTCCCTTTTGTTATTGACAATGTCGCTGCCGGTTTTCCTGCTGCTAAGGCTAAATTACAGGGTGGCGATAGTATTGTTGGGGTTAATGAGAAATCGCTTTATATTTATCAGGACATTACTTCTGAATTCGATATCTTGCGTAATACGAATGTGACTATTGATCTTATTCGCAAAGGTCAATTGATGAAAGCGAATGTCAAGTTAACGGAAGATGGTAAATTGGGTGTTGCTCCACGTCAGCGGTTTGATAATATGCCGACTAAGCGCATTGAATATGGATTCCTTCAATCCATTCCTGCCGGAATTAATCTAGGTTTGGAAACGCTAACAAGCTATGTGAAACAGTTTAAAATAGTTTTCACTAAAGAAGGTTCGAAACAACTTGGAGGCTTCGGGGCCTTAGGAAAATTATTTCCCAAAATGTGGGACTGGCAAATTTTCTGGCAAATGACGGCTTTTCTATCTGTTGTTCTAGCATTTATGAATTTTTTACCAATTCCTGGTTTGGATGGAGGTTATGTGTTGTATCTGATTTATGAGATAATAACGAGAAAAAAACCGAGTGATAAGTTTTTAGAATATGCTCAAACTACAGGGATGCTTTTGTTATTTGCACTGCTTATTTATGCTAATGGGAATGACTTGTTTAAAGCTGTGTTTAAATAAAAGACTGATCAAAGATGAATCCAATTGCAATTTGCTATCCTAAATGCGGAACGTGTCAAAAAGCCGAAAAGTGGTTGAAAATGCATCAAATAGAGTATACATATCGTTCTATAAAAGACGTTAATCCGACCAAAGAGGAGCTGAAGCTATGGATTGGCAGGAGCGGGCTTCCAGTTTCCCGGTTTTTTAATACCAGCGGGCTGTTATACAAAGAATATAAAATGAAAGACAAGATCAAGACTTTGTCGGAAGATGAGCTTCTTGATATTCTTGCTTCTGACGGCATGATTGTCAAACGTCCTATTCTTTTGATAGATGATAATGTTCTGGTTGGATTTAAAGAGGAAGAATGGACACAAATGTTTGGAAAATAAGCGGACATTAATTGACTTTACAAGTCAGACGCCATCATTTTGTGGTGCAATTTCTGCAAATATCAAATTGCTTCCGGTCTTCGAGAATTCTTTCTCTGAAATCGGAAGCTTTTTTATTATGCCAGCAATCGTAAAAAGATTTTTCTCGAATATTACCGAAAGAAAATTTTGAGCTTTTATCGAAACAACAAGGTAGAACATCCCCTTTTGTATTGATAACTGCTCCGCTCCATAATCTCCGGCATCGATTTGCTAAAGGATTTTTAATGACAAATTTTCCGGTGCTACCCTTTTTATAGCGGGAATACTTGGTCTTTGTCGGTATTAAATCATTCCCATTTTCAAAATTATGGAGTTGAGCGGTTTTGAACTTTAATCTGTCAACGTTTAGCGATTTAGCAAGCTGCTTCATCTCACTTATCTGGTGTTCATTGGTTTTCAATACTAAAAACTGAAGTTCTATTAATGGAGTCGCCGAATTTAGCATCTTTTTCCAATGTACAAGCTCTTCAATTCCGGTTAATGCTTTTTGAAGATTTCCTCCAATTCGATAACTTTGGTACGTTTCTTGTGTAGTTCCGTCCACAGAAACAATCAGTTTGTCTAAGCCGGAAAGTACTATTTTCTTTGAATTGTTGGAGCTCAGAAATTGTCCATTGGTCGATGTAGATGTATAAATTTTTGCCTGATGAGCAAATTTGATAAACTCTGTCAGTTCATCGTTTAAGAATGGTTCTCCCTGAAAATAGAGTATAATATGAAACAGGTTGGATTTAAGCTCATTTATCAAACGCTGATATAAGGTAAAGTTGAAGAATGCTTTTTCTGTCTTCGATATTACCTTTATTCCTACGGGACACTCGGGGCAGTGTAAATTGCAGAAGTTTGAAATTTCCACTGAAATGAAAAAAGGGAATCGTCGACTAATTTTATTGAGCCCTAAATAAGAAAAAAGGTAAGAAATGATCAGTCGGACTCCATTTATTATTTTATTAATTGATAAATAACGACATAAATTTATTAATCTTGAAAGTTTATTTTTTATTTGTAGCATATAATTGTGTTCGAATTGATCAAATTAAGATGGTGATAAACCGATAGTTTTGCTTTTTTTTGAAGTTTTTTGCTGTGATGCTTAACAAAAAATGTCAAAATCGTTTGCAAAGTAATGCAATTCCGTTGAAAGATTGTATATTTGTAGTCAAAATGTCCTAAAATTGAAATTAAATAATTTATAACAAAAAATGAAATTTATGAGAAAGCAATTATTTTTCGCGGTTTCGATGGTGCTCGCATTATTCTTTAGCTCTTGCTCTAAAGATATGACCGCTTTAGATCCTAGCTTATTTAAATGTAATCCAAATCCACTTGAAGTGAAAGGTGGTAAAGTGGATGCAACAATTACCGGAACATTCCCAGTTAAGTATTTCACAAAAAAAGCTACAGTTACTGTAACTCCTGTTTTGAAATTCGAAGGCAAAGAGGTTAAAGGCACACCGGTTACTTTCCAAGGTGAAAAAATTGTAGGAAACGATCAAACAATTTCTTACAAACTGGGTGGAACTTATACATTGAAAGCATCTTTCGATTATGTTCCTGAAATGGCTAAATCAGAGCTTTATCTCGAATTTAATGTAGTTACTAAAAAGAAGACCTATCAAATTCCTAGTGTGAAGATCGCTGATGGAGTAATTGCTACTTCTCAACTAGCTTCTACAAGTGCTTCAGAAATGGCTCCTGTTATTATTCCTGATAAATTTCAACGTATTATTCAAGAAAAACAAGATGCTGACATCTTATTTTTGATTCAACAATCGAAACTGCGTAAGACTGAAACTAATTCAGCAGACGTTTTAGCATTGACTAAAAAGATTAAAGAAGCTTCTGCTTCTCAAAATGAGAAAGTAAGTGCATTTGAAGTTTCAGGTTACGCTTCGCCGGATGGTGGAATGAAGTTGAATACAAACCTTGCTGAAAAACGTGAGGCCGTAACAGTGTCTTATTTGAATAAAGAATTAAAGAAATTGAAGACTTCTGTAAAAATTGATTCTAAATTTACAGCAGAAGACTGGGCTGGTTTTCAAGCCTTGATGGAAAAGTCTAACATTCAAGATAAACAAGTTATCTTACGCGTTTTGACAATGTATACTGATCCTGAACAACGCGAACGTGAAATTAAAAATCTTTCTGTCGCATTTAAAGCTATTGCACAAGAAATCCTTCCTCAATTACGTCGTTCTCGTTTGAATTTGACTGTTGATATTACAGGAAAATCAGATGAAGAAATTGCTAAATTGGCAAAAGAAGATGCTTCTAAACTTTCTGTTGAAGAATTGTTGTATGCTGCTACATTGACTAACGATTTATCTGAAAAGGCTACTATTTATCAAAAAGTTATAGATATTTACCCTACAGATGCTCGTGGCTTTAATAATTTAGGTACTGTGAAATTCCAACAAGGAAATGTTGATGATGCTTCACGTTATTATGCAAAAGCATATGAAATTGATTCTAAATCAGCTGATGTGAATTATAATTTAGGTTTAACTTCATTGGCAAAAGGCGATTTGACAAAATCAGAAGAGTCATTTGGAAAAGCTGCTGGTACAACAGGTAATTTAAGCCAAGGATTGGGAACTCTGAATTTGGTTAAGGGTGACTATGCTAAAGCTAAAACATATTTTGGCTCTGCAGTTTCAAATAATGCAGCTCTGCTACAAATTTTGAATGCTGATTATAGTGGTGCTCGCAAGACTCTGTCAGCCGTATCACAACCGAATGCAACTACTGCATATTTAGGTGCTGTTATCGGGGCTCGGACAAACGATCGTGATGCTGTTTACAGTAATTTGAAAAGTGCAGTGAAACAAGATAGTTCATTTGCATTAAGGGCTGCTAAAGATATTGAATTCTCTAAATTTGCAACTGATGCAGATTTTCTTTCTATCCTTAAATAGTCTGAAATAGTATACGAAAAAATCCGATGCAAGGTATTTGTATCGGATTTTTTTATTTTGAATAAATGCATGTTATCTATTTATTTGTGGTGCAATTAGACCAAAAGGGGTTAAGCCTGTTAATTAAAGTCTATCCTTTATTACATTTAATGTTCATTAAATGTAATTTTTTGCAACAACATTTTCATTTACGGGCATTTAACCGTATCTTTGTATCCATTTTCGAAAATAAAAACACAATAACAGAATGCTAAATATAAAAATAAAGGAAAACGAACTGATTGTAGATAAGATTGTTGAAGGTATCCAGGAGAAGAAAGGAAAGAATATTGTAGTGGTCAATCTGAATAAGTTACAGGAAGCTCCTTGTTGTTATTTTGTTATTTGTGAAGGTGATTCGAGTGTCCATGTCAATGCCATTGCTATGTCTATTAAGGACTGGGTTCGGGAGCAAATTCAGGTCAAGCCCTATGCAACGGATGGTTTTGAAAATTGTGAATGGATTGCTATGGATTATGGTCAGATCATTGTGCATGTTTTTCAGCGGGAAACTCGTGCATTTTATGACATAGAACATTTATGGTCTGATGCTGATCTGAAGAAAATAGAGGATGTCCTCTGATTTTTATTCTCATTGTTGAGTTAAATGAAAACCAATATACAAGTTTTTTGTTTTATCTGTAATTAATTAATAAGATAACAATTGTAAGTAATGGAAAACAAATCGCCGAATCAAAATCCGATCAAGCCAGCCGGTAAATTCCCTAAGTTTAATATTTCGTGGATTTATGGGATAATTATATTGTTTCTGCTCGGTTCGTGGTTTTTTAAAGAAAATTCGCCCGTAAAAGAAATTCCTTTTACCACTTTCAAAGAATATGTGAAACAGGGGATGATTAAGAAGATAGATGTGTATAATACGAAGAATGAGGTAGAAGCTCAACTAATAAATTATACTCAGATTTCGAAAGATACTGTTGCACTCCGTAAAGCTTTTGGAAATGGTTACCGGTCGTTTGCTTTTGACCAAAAGGCTTTCAAGGATTCGTTGACCAAAAAAGATACGCAAGTGTTGAAAAGAGTTTTTGGCGATAAATATGAAATGTATTCAAAAGACCGGACACTCACAGTGAGTGTGCCATCCGAGGAATTTTCAAGATTTATTCAAACTGCTGAAGATAAATACGGATTTACGGGAAGTGTCGAATATCAAGATACGAGAAATTATGTAGATATATTCTTATATAGTATCTTACCGATACTTTTATTGGTTTTCTTTTTTGTATTTATGAACCGTCGGATGTCAGGCCAAATGGGTGGCGGTTCTGGTGGAATTTTTAATGTTGGAAAATCGAAAGCTCAATTGTTTGACAAGGGTGATACAACTAATAAAATTACTTTTAAAGA
>DAIQOQ010000088.1:0-12091 GCA_036787795.1 Paludibacter sp.
TATTGTATTGTAATAAATCCTTGTCTGAAAGACTTGTATAAACAAGTGCTGCGCCATTTAATCCCTTTACGGTAGGCGATGTTGCTGTACCGCCTAAATCCCCGGCTAATTGTACTACGCCCACACTGCTTGTAGTTGCATTATTCACCCCGAGTGTTACAGCTCCACCTGTGGTAGATGCCGTTATCGGTGCTGTTCCTGTAACCGAAGTTACAGGGGTAGTTGCGCTGATTAATTGTCCACTGGCATTAGTAGCCACATACGATGCAGAAGCCGGAACTGCAGCACTGTTCACTTGATTGGCATTCCAATAAGCTCCTGTATTAAGAATAGTAGCCGTTGTTCCACTGGTTGATACGGCAGCAGCCGTTGTAGCCGTTACTGCTCCTATCTTATTGTTAAACGTATTCCAGTTTCCAGAAGATAAATATCCGTCTGTAGTACTTGTTGCCTGAGTTATTCCAAATGCACCAGTCAAACTGTTATATGTAATAGGAGCAGTACCTGACAATGATGACAACGTCAAATAATTCGGAGTCCAGTTAACCCAGTTCGATCCATTATATTGAAGTAAATTTCCATTGTTCAAGGCTGAAATTAAAAGCGATACTCCTTTCAGTTTATCCACACTGCTTGATCCTAAAGTACCGGATACATCTCCGCTAATAGAAAGTGCTGATGTTGAAAAATACGAGGGTGCACCTAGCGTAGCTGTATTATTTCCCAAAACGGTATAGGCATTGGCGTTACTTAGCGTGTAGGACAATGCTGGCGTTGTGGTAGAAGTAGCCACCGAGCTTGTAAACAATGGACTCAACGATCCAGAGGAGACACTGGTAACCGTACCATTATTGATGGTACTAATAGTACCACTACTGACAGCAAGACCGCTACCGACTATAACACCTCCCAATGTAGTGGCTGTTGCCGGTGTCAAGCTCCATGTTTGTGCTGTGCTACCATCATAATCGGAGCCGGTCAAACCGGTTCCTGTCGATAATTTGTAAGGATTAGCAGCTGTTATTGTTGCGGATCCGCCTAACGAAACATCCGTCCCGTTAACGGTAACCTTGCTATTGACTAACGAAGAATTTGGAATATTGGCTGTTATCAATGTAGTTCCCGAGAATACCAAACCACTTCCTAAGGTTATTCCCTGTGCATTGGCAAGCACTCCGGTAGGATTGCCTACCAACGAACTGGCAGCTACCTGTTGAAACTTTGCATAAGTTACAGCATTATTTCCGATAGTTAATGTCGGAGACAATGATGTTGTTCCGGAAGCAGTTCCTGTTACATCTCCCAATGCTGAAAAGTTGATACTTTGATTGGCGGTTAAATAAGTAGAATTATCATAACTCACATTACCACTACCATCTAACTTAACTAATCCTGTTCCATTGGTGGTACCTAAAGCACCTGCTGAGGTATTGGTTACAAGCCCCTTGGGAGTTAATCCACTAACGATTAACCCAGAGAAAGAAGGGGTGCTTGTGGTGGCAATATTTTGAGGCAATGTTAGTGTAACATCTCCGGTAGAAGCTGCACCTGCTGTACCGTTTACCAGTACCTGATTGGCTGTACCGGTGAGAGTGGTCACCGGAGTAGTTGCACTAATAATTTGTCCACTGGTATTAGTTGCTATATAGGATGCAGAAATCGGAACTGCAGCACTGTTTACTTGGTTAGCATTCCATAATGCAGCGGTATTGTTTACTGTTAACGTGGCATTACCAATACCCACCAATTGACCCGTATTGCCGCTCAAAGTAAGAGGCAATGCGGCTAATGCATTTGAAGTGCCGGCAATAATGTCTTTTGTTGATAGTGCGCTGTTGCCCGGTGCCGGTGTCCATCCCGTTGTAGTATTATATACCAGAATATTGTTGGCGATTGTTGGTGATGTAGCATCTACAGATATCCCCTGTATTTGGTTAGCATTCCAATAAGCTCCTGTATTAAGGATAGTAGCCGTTGCTACGCTGGTTGATACGGCAGCAGCCGTTGTGGCTGTTACAGTTCCAATCTTATTATTGAATGTTGCCCAGTCTCCGGAAGACAGTTTTCCTGTATTTGTACCCGATGCCGTTGGAATATTCAAGGTAATAGATCCACCAAGATTAGCAGGCGAGCCGCTAATATTTACATCTGCTCCCGAAGTTCCTGCTGTTAATCCGATTGTACCCAGATTAGCTGCATTGACATCCACAGTAGGAACTGTTGTTGTTCCACCAATAGTAACTTTTGAACTACCGGCACTAATTGATGTCACTTTATTATTAAACATTGTCCAGTCTCCAGGTGTAAGAGCGCCTCGATTAGAGGATGAAGCATCGGGGAGATTAAAGGTGTGAGCACTTCCTGAAGATGCTATATTAAAATCGGGTCCTGATGTGCCGGTTGCAAATATTTGATTCGCAGTCGTCAACCCATTTAATGAGCTAATAAATGTACTATTATCAAAGCTCCAGTTTGTTCCATTATATCTCAGATAACCAGTTGAAAAACCAGCCAACAAGTAAGGTACTTTTGTGTTGTCAATCGTCCAGATTTGCGCTGCGCTACCATCATAATCCGTACCCGTCAAACCGATTCCTGCTGATAATTTGTAAGGATTAGCAGCGGTTATTGTTGCGGTTCCGCCTAACAAAACATCCGTTCCATTAATGGTAACCTTGCTATTGGCTAATGATGAATTTGGAATATTGGCAGTTATCAGTGTAGTTCCAAAGAATGTCAATCCACTTCCTAATTTTATTTCCTGCGCATCGGCAGTCGCTCCGGTGGAGTTACCCAACAGCGAAACGGCACCTACCTGTTGAAGTTTTGAATAAGTAACTGCATTGGTTCCTATAGTTAATACAGGAGACAATGATGTAGTTCCAGAAGCTGTTCCTGTAACATCTCCCAATGCAGAAAAATTGATACTTTGATTGGCTGTCAAATAAGTCGAATTATCATAACCTACATTACCACTACCGTCCAACTTAACAAGTCCGATTCCATTCGTTGTACCCAAAAGACCTGCTGCCGTATTGGTTACAAGACCTTTTGAAGTTAGCCCATTAACTATTAATCCGGAGAAAGAAGGAGTACTTGTAGAGGCAATGCTTTGAGGTAATGTTAGTGTAACAGCTCCGGTAGAAGCTGAAGTTATTACTTGATTAGCAGTTCCGGTAATCGAAGTTACAGGAGTAGCTGCGCCGATAATTTGTCCACTGCCATTGGTAGCTACATACAATGAAGAAGCCGGAACTGCAGCACTGTTTACTTGATTGGCATTCCAATAAGCTCCAGTATTAAGAATTGTAGCTGTTGTTCCGCTGGTTGACACAGCCGCAGCCGTTGTTGCGGTTACTGTGCCAACCTTATTGTTAAACATTTGCCAGTCTACGGAAGATAAGTACCCATCTGCACCACTTGCTGCTGGAGCAATCCCGAATGCACCGGTAGAGCTGTTATAGCTTAAAGGAGCAGTTGCCGATAGCGATGAAAGAGTAAGGTAGTTCGGAACCCAGTTTATCCAGACTTTGTTTATCCCGTCATATTTCAACAGATTGCCATCGGCAAGGCTTGTGTAAGCAAGTCCTGCACCTTTCAGTTTATCTACGCTCGAAGCACCCAATGTTCCCGAAACATCACCACTTATAGACAAGGCTGTTGGAGCAATAGTTTTTAAAACTCCTGCATTCGACAAAACCACATTATCGGTGTTGGTACCTGCTTGAAGTCCTGCAATAGCCAAAGTATTGGTAGCATCGGTTACAATCGTAGTAGCTCCCGTCAATGCTCCACCCAAGGCAACATTGCCGTTGGATACCATCAATCCATTGTTGGCCGATATAAGAACTGGAACAGCCGGTGTTGTTGCAACGCCATTGACCTTAGAAACAAGATTCCCATTTGTGGCTGTAAATGTATTGCTCCCGATAATAGTAGCATCAGTGGTGGCTGCAACTCCGTTTATGGTAGTTCGAACGGTATTGATTGTAGGATTAGAAACCGTATTACTGTTAATCATCGGAACACCCGCACCAACAACACCATTAACAGTGGTACTCAAACTATTGACTGAGGAGGTATTGACTACCGTATTTACAGCCGGTGCTGTTGCAGCAATACCATTTACTGTTGAAGTAATGGTGTTTACCGTATTGTCTAAAATATTGGTTGTCGGGGTACTTCCACTTCCGGAAGTCACCAAATTGCCGGAAGCATCAAAGCCTACCCCCTTGACAATTGTTCCGTTTGTAAGAGCTAAATCAGCTGACACACCATTAACAATGCTAGTCAGTTTCCCTGAGGCACCTGTTAATATATTTGTCGTTGCTTTGTCTATAATAGATTTAATACTATCTGATACAGGAGAAGTATTCAGCAAATGACCTAACTCATTTTTATCCAAATCAACCTGAGTTGCTTTGATGGTTGACCCTACCCCATTTTGAACTGTTAGCACAGAACTGTTACTGGTCAGATTATTCCCCTGAATTGTTCCCGATATGATTGCATTATTAATCACCCTAACTATGGAATCTCGGACTGTTGTATTCTGATTCAGAGAGTTCGCTATCAAGGTTGATAATTCTGATTTGTTGACAACTTGTACCCACTGTGACAAATCTATATTCCAATAATAAATACCTTTTGCTGCTGTACCAGAATCATTAAAAATAACCATTCCACTTACAGGTATTCCATCCAAGGTCCAGGTATTCAAATTGTTAAGTTGAATCCTTGGCAGGCGAAATCCTTTTGTCAGACTTTCCAGTTCAAGCAAGGACCCTGATTGAATCACCGTTGGGTTATCTCCTATTTTGTTCTGACCATATGTTGGCAAAGCTAATGCCGTCAACATCGAGAATAAAAAAAGGTATTTTTGTTTCATAACTGAATTTTTTGTTTATATAATATTGTTAATGTGTTATTCCTCGCCTTTTTCCATACATTGATCGGGTTTATTTCGTTTCCTTCAACTCATGGGTAAACAGGATTAATTCGTTTTATCCTGATTCGACATATAAGCATAGTCCAGCGAGTCATGACCAACTTCCTTTCTGGAATTGAGTTTTTGTTTTTCCGCCACCCTACGCATGATTATACGGATTGACAAGCTTGTTTTATTGGTTACAGTTGCAATTTGCAATATCGACATATTGAGATTCATCAGTTTAATGACAAGCTCCTCTAGCTTTGTTAATTTTCTATATTTTGTTTTCTCCAAATGCCTTGTGCTATTTTCAACCAAACGTTTATTCCGACGTTCTCCCGCTTTACCTCTTTTACTCGCAACCAAAACATTTTTTGTATTAGTAACCCAATCCACTATCTGAGAACTCTCCGATTCATGATTATTATCTACCATAGCATAGGACGTAAAAGACCCTAAATTCGCATAAATCGGAGGACATATTTCAAATAGCTGAAACAGGAACAAATCCTGACAACCATTGATCATACATGCACATAATTCAACAATAGCCTGACTATCGTTGCCATATTTTAACAGTGTCTTTGCATGACGCACTGTGTTTCCTTTCTTCAGTTCACGAATAATAGTTTTAATATAATCTTGCGTAGGAAATACTTCATCTTTTTTTTCATTGAATTCATGAACATTACTTATATTAAGCAATTTTAAAGCAGGTTCATTGATCTCTACTAAGTTGCTTTGTTTATCGAAAACAAGTGTATACGCAGGCAGAGACTTCAACATCACCATCATCTCCTGTAAATTTTCTGTAATTGAAAGATATTTATACATAATGTGAATAAAGTTTAATTATAAAACCTAAATCATATAGACAAAATACTTATTAGCAAGCCAATATCTATTTTCGAGAACCTGTATCTTGCAAAATCATATAATACATGAATAATCTGTAGAGGCATTACTTTCCTGCCTAGAAATTTCGACTTTACAAATACTAATTTTCCTATCAATATCAACATACTTGTCAGTTAGAATTTCGCTTTCAAGCCCAACAACAAGCTCTAAACAAGAAAGATGATCCTTAAATTTATGAAGTTGTTTGACATAACTTTCTAGTTCACCAACTCCATATAACTTATGTATAATTACCTTCTCATTCTTTAACATCGGTTGTATTTAATGAATCAACAAAAACAATTAAGAAATCACTCTTTTATAATTGGTTCAAAACCTATTTATCTAACAATTACATATAATTCATTATCTGAATATTGGACTTTCGGTATAAAAAATAGTTGCCCCTTTTACAATTCAATCAAAAAAACTCAAGTTGTCAAACTTTAAAATGTCTGCAAAATCACTATCAATAGCCAACTCACACAGAAGTTAAATATAGAATTACTCATATTCATACTTATTTCTCAAATAAATAATATTATTTCAATTTATAAAATATTAGCTATCGTTATGAAATAATTATAAGTTATGTGATTCGTTATACTACAATTTTCAATTAGTTATTTCCATTACAAAAATAGCTATCTAAATAAATGATAATATCATATTGGCATATAACAAATATATTACTCAACAAAAAGTAAATAATAATCGTTCATTTACAACCCAATACAACAGCACCAGGAGAGAATACAGCAAAAAAGCATCAGCATGTTTTTATCAAAACATACTGATACTTTATGATAAGACGTAAAAGCTCTAAATATGTGATCAAAATAGTTGTTACTATCATTCTTAGTTCTTAAATATAACTTAATTGATAAAAATAGAAGACGGGTATTACATATCTATTACATTGACAAAGCATAGATATCGCAATCAGTCCAACAAAAAAAACAGATAAACAGATAAACAGATAATAGCCAACAACATATCCAGAATCAAACTAAAAAAGCATTCAAATAGAAAAGTGTTCAAAATGGAGGTATTTCACATATATAAAGACTCAGCAAAGAATTCGTTTAAAAACTGTCCCGACTTTTCAGCAGATCAAGCAGCAAAGCCAAACGATCTAGCGCTAACCATTGATTCCCTTATAGACTTGAAATTATAACTGTATTGTGTAAAAAGGATCTTTGAAAAAGGGCAACATTGTTTAGTTCCTACTATTTCTATCAGAAGGCTTAAAGCCATATGATAAGTGTAGAGCTCGAATACACGGGCTATGCTCATTGAAAAAAATAAGTTCATCTCTTATTGAATAAGTTGACTTTCGCACAGGAAATGTTCACCTGTTCAGTGAATGACTTAGGTTGTTCTATAGATTTTGGTATATATTAACCATATTCGAAGATATTCAAGATCTATTCTCATTCATATTCAACTAATATGTAGCACTTTCTAATTTAGCCATACATCATTTTAGTTGTTTAATGACATATAATTAATAGGTATAGACGCTTAGACCGCAGGATTTCTGACAACAAGATTACCTTTGTCAGAGGAGACAAAAGATAGATTTGAAGGTCTGAATTTACTGCTGATGCACTAAATTTTTAAAATGTCCAATATATCGTTGACATACAATGGCATGAAAGTCATCTTTGATTTTACAATTTGAATTGAAAAAGGTAATTTTGTGGATTTTAAAATGATAGCCACATAATTATCATGCATACGGGCAAATTTATTTTCTCTCAAATACTGGATATTGTTAGCCAATACGAGTTCAATAAGCTTGTAAAGCCTTACAAAGGAAACTATCACATTCGAGAACTTGACTGTTGGAATCAATCATTATTTTAGTCAAACACATTAACACTTTAGTGCATCAGCAGTAGTCTGAATTCAATAAAATTCACGCTTAGATTTCATCAAGATGAAGCTTTTCATAAATGCCTTTCTGATATAAAGTGGGAGAATGGATATCAATGTAAGAATTGTAGCTATACTAGCTATTGATCAGGTGTAAAACCTCACTCATGAAGATGTGTAAAGTGGAGTTCCGATGAAAGTCCTACTTCAGAGACAATGTTCGATAAATGCAAAATTTCTATTCATATTGCATTTTATATTGTTTTTCGACTTAGCTCAAAGAAGAAAGGAATGTTCTCGTTAGAGTTGTCAAATGAGTTTGGACAGCGCCAGCAAAACTTATTGGAAGTTTAAATGGAAAGTAGGTTGAACTACTCTCTTTCTGAGGAAGTTCATGTTGATGAATGTTTTATTGGGGGCGAGGAAGAACAAAAAACAGGGTCGAAGCAAAGGCAAGAAAACGTTAGTAATTGCTGCCGTGGAAAAGCTTCCATTCAATGGTGATGGTGGTGCGTATGCTCAAATCATAGAGAATGGTTCAAGCGCCTCTTTTCTTCCATTTTTCGAAGCTCACATATCGAAAGATGCAGAAGTTATTACTAATAAATGGAGACAGGATATAGACCATTAAACAACCACCCCCAAAGGAGGTGGATTTTTAAGTCATATTAAAAAGGGAATATCCTAAATTGAAACAGATTCCATCAAATGGAGGTAAGAATCATCCATATATGCACATTCATATTATGAATTTAAAAGGCTAGTTGAGAGGAATGGTCTATTAAGAACTAAAACAGTTAAATACAAAAAAATAATTCTGCGGTCTAACCGCCTATACCTATAAACTAATATAGCTATGATCTCGCGGAACAATAAATAACAGCTTGGATTACGCGTTTTAACGCCGATAGATGCACAGGTAGCTGTTTTACTTATTTCAACGTTCCATGTAAAAGTCGTTTGCAGTACAGAATAGTTCTAACAATTTGCCTATTGTAATTACATGGGGCTAATATTTTATATTCATTCAATTTCACAGTCACAAATACAATAAAACAGACTTCTACAATACAACATTTTAAACATTTTTCTTATTCCGAACCTAGATTATTACCTTCTAAAGAATAGAAATAAAATCTCTAAGATCAGTACTTTCAGGAAGATTCAACTTCTTTTTTAAGCGCACACGAGCAATTTGAATAGAGCTGGGAGAAACATTAAACAAAAAAGCAATTTCTTTTGTACTAATATTCATTTTAATACAGGCGCAATGTTTAACATCATTTGCAGTCAAAGAAGAACAATATAGCTTTAAGTTTGAAATAAAATCAGGATGCAATTTATCAAAATTATCAACAAATATTTTCCAATCACGACCAACATCAACATAGCTATCTATTGTTTTAAAAATATTGCTAAATACATTGACATCATATTTATTTTTGTAAATAATTTCATTTAGTTCATTCATAATATTGGCTACCGCATCATTTTTCTTGTTTATATACAAAGAATCTATAACCACTCGGTTAATCAACTTTTCTCTTTCTTTCTCTTCTGTAATATCAATTACTGTAACTTTAATTGATTTAATCCCGTTTTGCCAAAAACTAACAATGCGTAAATCGTATACTTCAATCCGATTGTTTCTAACTACACTTCTCAGTGTGAGTTGATAATAATTTGAATGGCCTCTTTTATCATTCCACAGCTTATCATATAATTTTAAAGCAGAAATTTGATCGTCTGGATAAATCAACTCAATATGGTTCAATTTCATAAACTGATCACTTGTATCTACTCTCGCAATGTCCAATAAGGCTTTATTTACATATATATGTCTATTTTTACTCAATACAAACACACCCAAAGTCGAATTTTCTATAAACGCTCTCAATCGTTCTTCATCATATCGCAATTGATCATTTAGAGAAGTCAGATTACCAATTTCCTGTACATTCCCAAAAAACAATTCTTTACTTTTTGAGTAATTGACAAAATGTCCGGTTCCACATATAGTCTTTTCTACCCCTTTATTGTCTGTTATTCGATATGTTTCATTAAATTTGGATCTATTTTTAAAGGCGCGGTAGACACTCATCCTCACATTCTTAACAACTTCGGGACTCATAAATTTAAAAACGTCTGAATATTCATCTGAATAATCGGCTGAATATTCATCTTTATGCACTCCGAATATTTCATAAACTCCTCTTGAACAATGGAATTTTCTTGTTGAAAAGTCAATATAAAAATATCCAACAGTTACAAAAACCTCAGCCTTGCTCAATAATTCCTGATTAACCTCTACTTTTTGCTTTAAAATTTCTTGCTCTGTTATATCCGTCGTAATAGCAATGATTCGACTGACATCCCCATCTGAATCTAGTTGAGGTATAAGCACTGACTTAACAATTCTCAAGCCTTTTGGCAGTATAAGCGTGCTAAACTCCTCGGTTGTTATTTTTAACTCTATACATTTTTTAAATTTTTCGCGAACATTATTTTGAGAACTAAAAACATATATTTCATCCAATCTTTTTCCAAGAACCTGAGATCTAACAAGACCTAGCAATTTTTCACATCTGGAATTTATTTCCAACAATAAAAATTGAGAATTTTCAAGAACCTCAAAAAGGCAAACACTTTCATGCAAGTTTCCAAATACCTCACGATAAAAGCTTTTTGTATCAGAAACATCGCTAATCTGACTTATTCTATATGAAATGCCTTTAATAGTAAAAACTGAAGTTGCAACCTCAATCGGCAAATAGTTACCATCACTCGATTGATAATAGGATATATAATTGGCCAAAGCCAAGCCTTTAACATTTAGTGAAAAAAGTGAATTTATATCTGAAAGCGTCATTTCTAAAAGCTCACATCTTGTATAGCCTAATAACTGACACGCCTTATCATTTACATATACAAAGCGTTTAGAAATCTCATCATTAACCATCACAGCATCAGCAATATTAGCAAGAATACTTTCAAGAATGCACAATTCTCGTTCATATTCTTGTTGGCTACGTGGTTTTTTAACAGGATCTTTTACTGTAGGAATTTCGTTTGCATCTATTTTAACATTTTTCATAAAAAAATTATTCCGATTTGAGTCTATTTCGATTAAAACTTTATTGTGATATAATTCAGCAGAATGAAATATCATAAAGTACACTAGAGAATACCATGATTAAATCGTCAAAGCCAAATTTATTAAATTTAAAGCAGCACTTAGCAATACGGTATTCTTTTGCACCTCCAAATTATCTCTAGTTTGTGGTTAAAAAGCTTATAACAGTTAATTCTTTGCTTTTATTGTACAAAAGCTGGATTTAACCGACTCTTGTAAGCAAACCATGCCAACTAAAAAATCAATTTATGTTTTGTAAACCAAATATTTAAGACCAAAACTTCAAAAATCACATAGAAGGTTAGGCTTCGAATCCTTTTAAAAATGGTTAGTACAGATAGCTTTCTCGATTATTTTTTGATTTCAAACACGAAAAAGACAAAGCAAAAGTATAAAAAAAATATTCTTTGGAATTTATTTTTAACATTATCAAATTTGATGTTACTAAAAAAAAAGAGATCAACGAGATTCTGCACAGGCGAACTTTCTAAATGAATAGAAAGGTTCTAACGACTTTCCAATAGACTACCCAGTCAGTCAAATGTACCCAAGCGAGATTAGCGATTTATAGTCAATAAATGAAACTTCACAACTATGAAATAGCAACGAAATAATAAACATCATATTTATTATCATTGCCCTCCAATAGCCTTATCCTCTTCTATTATTCGCACCGACAACATAATGGCATTAAGCATCGTGAAAGTTATTGCCGTAAAATACAAACCAAAAATCAATGGAATAAGTGCAATTTCAGCAATGACAATTATATAATTCGGATGTTTAAAGTATTTGTAAGCCCCTACCTTTACCAGTGAAGCATTCGGAATATGATAGATTTTTGTATTCCAATATTTACCCAACGACAAAATAACCCAAACTTTAAGAGCTACCAGAAAGAAATAGGAAACAAGTAAAAACATACTGAACGAAACCGATTGCTTTGCAGAATACTCAATTATCAGCGAAAGAAAAAACAACACATGAAGCGTCACAATAAAAGGATAATGCTTTTGGCCCGACTCTACAGCCCCTTGCTCCAACAGCCATGCTTCATTTCTTCCGGACAACGCCAATTCCAGAATTCTCAACGCAATAAGAACAACTATAAAAATGATAAAAACCATATTATTCTCTATTCATTTGAAGTAAAACCATCTCACACGAAAATCCTGGGCCCATAGACACCATAAGTCCATAACCATCCTCAAAACCCTGCGTGAAAAACCGATCCAACACATACAATACCGTAG
>DAIQOQ010000272.1:0-3859 GCA_036787795.1 Paludibacter sp.
GATGAGTTTCAGGATACTTCTACGCTGCAATGGAAGAACTTTCAGCCTTTGCTGGACAATAGTCTGTCGGCCGGCAAATTCAATTTGGTAGTGGGTGATGTAAAACAGAGTATTTACCGTTGGCGTAACTCCGACTGGAAACTGCTGGACGAGCAAATTCTCACTGATTTCCGACCGGAACAAATTCATGAAGAAAACCTGGATACCAATTGGCGAAGCGATAAAAACATTATCGATTTCAATAATTCGTTTTTCCTCCGGGCTGCGCGCCTGTTGCAGTCCAAGTTGAATGACAACCTGCAGGCTGTTTTACCAGTTTATCCGGCATTGGAAGCTTTGACGCATAAAATAGAGCATGCTTATGCCAATATCCATCAACAAACCTCGCCCAAAGCCGGGACGGGTAGGGTGGAGGTGAGTTTTATTGCTGCCGACGAGAACGAAGACGGATGGAAAGCCGAAAGTCTGAACCGCCTGCCGGCTATGCTGGAGGAATTGCAGGGGCGCGGTTATCGTCCGGCTGACATTTGTATTCTGGTGCGTAAAAATGAGGAAGAGCAGCAGGTTATACATAAATTGTTGAACTACAAAACCACGGCGGAGGCTCTGCCGAATGTTTGTTACGACATCATGGGTAACGAAGGTTTGCTGATAGGTGCTGCGGCTTCGGTGCGTTTTGTGTTGGGCATTTTGCAGCTTTTTGTCAATCCTGCCGACAGCATTCAGCATACTATTGTAAACTACGAATACGCCCGCGGACGCCAGAATAAATCGGAAAATGAGGCTTTGAATGCTTGTTTCTCAATGATGGAACAGCCTGAAAATGTTTTTTCCCCGCTGTTTACAAATGAAGAAAATGCATTGCTGAATGAGGTGCAACACAGCTCGCTTTTTGATATGGTAGAGCAAATTATTTCATTGTTTGGCGTGGGACTGTGGCACAATGAAGCCGTGTTTGTTCAGGCATTTCAGGATGTGGTTTTTCGTTACACCACCGGTAAAACTGCCGACTTAAATAGTTTTCTTAGCTGGTGGAAAAAGAATGGAGTGAAACAATGCATTTCTACGCCCGACAATCAGAGTGCTATGCGTATTATGACTGTTCACAAATCGAAAGGGCTGGACTTTAAGGTAGTGATCATGCCTTTTTGCGAATGGGATCTGGATAGTCGGATGCGGAATATCTTGTGGTGCGAACCGACGATTGCACCTTTTAATGAGCTCCCGTTGCTGCCCATTGAGTATGGATCAAAACTGGGGCAGTCTATCTTTGCCGAAAACTATTTCGACGAGCAAATGCATTTGTTTATCGACAGTTTAAATGTGGCTTATGTGGCTTTTACCCGTGCAAAAAATGAATTGATTTGTATGGCTCCTGCACCCAAAAAAGAAGTAGAAAGTCTGGATAAAATCAACTCGTTGTCGGCTCTTCTTACAGCGTGTTTTACAGTTGAAACGCCGGGTTTGGATACCGAAATTGTTTCGCTGTCCGGCTCGTTCAACAACGAAACGAAGGTATTTGAACTAGGTGAACCTACTAAGACTGTTTACAACGAAAAACCAAGCGAGGATCAAAATGAAAAGGTTACCGGGTACCCAACTGTGACTAGTTTGGGTCGTTTACGTATTCGTCATCAAAGTCTGGATTATTTGTTGGAAAACCAACAAATGACTGATAGTAAACTAAACTATGGTATCATAATGCATGATATTCTTCGTCAGATTACCCATAAGTCCGATCAATCAAAGGCTATTTTCGACCTTGTTCGCAGTGGGCGGATAAGCGAAGATGAGAGCAAAAAAGTAGAAGCGGAAATGGAATATTTCTGGAATTTGCCGGAGGTTGAAAGTTGGTTTGGCAGTGATGCACGGGTACTCAATGAAACAACTATTCTGATTCCAACTGGTGAGCAATATCGTCCGGATCGTGTTGTGATTCGGGGGAAAAAAGCCACTATAGTGGATTATAAATTCGGTGAAAAAGAAAGCAAAACTTATCTTCAACAGGTGAAACAATATATGAATCTGATAGCTGAAATGGGCTACGAAACGAGCGGTTTTGTGTGTTATGTAAGTTTGCGAAAAGTGGAAAAAGTTGGATAGAATTATTTACAAAAAGAAACGGCTGAAATTTCATTTTAAATTTCAGCCGTTTCTTTTGCGGAGACTTTAGAATAAATTCGGTTTCCGTTTTTTTGCTTCGTCAAGGCTAAGCAAATCGGCTTTTTTAGTTTGCTTTTCACGTAGAGCCTGATATTCGGCAGCAATGCCGGCTTCGTAAGCCACATGTTGCGTTTTGCTCATAAGTTGAGCCACTACCAGTGTGTTGACCGAAGCGTCTTTTACATATACCACAGGTCCGTTGTAATTTGGTGCAATTTTTACTGCAGTATGGATTTTCGAAGTGGTGGCGCCACCAATCAACAAAGGAATGGTTAGACCTGCTTTTTGCATTTCGGCAGCAACGATAGTCATTTCTTCCAATGATGGAGTAATCAATCCGCTTAAGCCTACCATATCTACTTTTTCGTCGATGGCGGTTTGAATAATTTTCTCTGTCGGAGTCATTACTCCTAAGTCTATTACTTCAAAATTGTTGCATGCCAATACTACCGCTACAATGTTTTTGCCAATATCGTGGACATCACCTTTTACGGTGGCAATCAAAAATTTTCCGGCAGATGAACTCTGACCGGGAACTTTCTCTGCTTCAATCACCGGTTGTAGAACGGCTACCGCTTTTTTCATGGTGCGGGCAGTTTTTACCACCTGAGGCAAAAACATCTTTCCATCACCAAACAACTCTCCAACGATATTCATTCCACTCATCAATGGGCCTTCAATAATCTCAATGGCTGTGTCGAACTGTTTCAGGGCTTCGGCTAAATCTTCTTCCAGAAATTCGCTGATGCCTTTTATTAAAGCATATTCCAACCGACCTTGCAGCGGACGTGAACGCCATTCGTCTACTTTTTCTACTTTTTCGCCGGTGGCTTGTTGTTTTACTTTTTCCGCCAGTTCAATCATGCGCTCGGTAGCGTCCGGACGGCGATTGAGAACAACGTCTTCCACATGTTCCAGTAATTCGGGCTCTATGTCCTGGTAAATTTGCAACATGCCGGCATTTACAATACCCATATCCATGCCTTCTTTGATGGCATAATACAAAAATACGGAATGAATGGCTTCGCGAACCACATTGTTTCCGCGGAACGAGAACGAAAGATTACTCACACCTCCACTGATCTTGGCGTATGGTAAATTTTGTTTAATCCAACGAGTGGCGTTGATAAAATCGACACCATAGTTGTTGTGTTCCTCAATTCCGGTGGCAATGGCCAGCACATTGGGGTCAAAAATTATATCCTGCGGCGGGAAACCGACCTTGTCAACCAACAAATGATAAGCACGACTGCAGATTTGTGTTTTGCGCTCAAAGCTGTCAGCTTGCCCTTTTTCGTCGAAAGCCATAACTACTGCTGCTGCACCATAAGCCCGAATTTTGCGGGCTTTATGCAGAAAATCTTCTTCGCCTTCTTTCAGGCTGATAGAGTTCACGATGCATTTCCCTTGTACGCATTTCAAACCAGCCTCAATGACTTCCCATTTAGAAGAATCAATCATGATAGGTACACGTGATATTTCAGGTTCGGCAGCCACGTAATTCAGAAAAGTAGTCATCTCTTCTTTGGCTTCCAGCATAGCATCGTCCATGTTTATGTCGATGATTTGTGCTCCGTCTTCTACCTGTTTGCGGGCAATGCTGAGTGCTTCCTCGTATTTTTTCTCGTTTATCAAACGTAAAAACATGCGAGAACCGGCTACATTACAACGTTCGCCGATATTTGTGAATAAGGAA
>DAIQOQ010000273.1:0-3852 GCA_036787795.1 Paludibacter sp.
CCGATTGTGGTGCAGTGTCCGATTTTTATACCAGTCACAAAGTTTCGTCGGATGCAGTTCATGCGGCTTCTAAGGGTGTTTGGGCAGGAACCGATGTAGAATGTCAATGGGATAACCATATTTATAAGCAGTTGCCCGAGGCGGTTGCAAAAGGGTTAATTACAGAAGAAGAAATAAATAAGCATTTGTTGAGGGTGTTGATAGGTCGTTTCGATTTGGGCGAAATGGATGATGATGCGTTGGTTCCGTGGTCTAAAATTCCGATGTCGATTGTAAATAATGATGAGCACCGTAAACTTGCTCTGGATATGGCTCTTAAATCAATGACACTTCTTCAGAATAAAAATGATATTCTTCCCTTAGCTAAATCAAAAAGAATAGCTGTAGTAGGTCCGAATGCAAATGATAAACCGATGTTATGGGGAAATTATAACGGAACTCCGGTTAGAACAATTACCATTCTTGATGGTATTACTTCCAAACTTTCAGCCAATAAGGTAATCTATGAGAAAGGATGCGATTTGGTGGAGGATAAAGTAACCGAAAGTTATTTCTCACAATGTTCAATTGATGGCAAGAAAGGGTTTAAGGTTAGCTATTGGAATAATAAAAACCTTACAGGTGATATTGTTGCCACACAACAGATTGTAGATCCAATAAAATTAACTACCGCCGGACAACACGAATTTGCGACCGGAGTACGTCTCGAAGGATTTTCGGGTAAGTATGAAACAGAATTTACAGCATCAAAGAGTGAAGATCTTGTATTCAAGTGTGGTGCTACCGGATATTTTGAATTATTGGTAAATGGAAAATCTCTTGCTAACTATAATAATTGGAGAACGCTTCCTACACGAATTCCATTCAAGGTGGAAAGCGGAAAGAAATATAAGATCGAAATACGCTATGCTCAATTAAACAATTGGGAAGCTAATCTCGAGTTTAATTTAGGAAAAGAAGTAGATGTTGATTATACCGACCTTTTAAAGAAACTTCAGGGAACTGATGTTGTGGTATTTGTTGGTGGACTTTCCACCCAATTGGAAGGCGAAGAAATGCCGGTTTCGTACCCGGGTTTCAAAGGTGGTGATCGCACCGATATAGAACTTCCGGCTGTGCAACGTAATTGTTTAAAAGCTTTGAAAGAAGCTGGCAAAAAGGTGATTTTTGTGAACTGTTCTGGTTCTGCCATTGCTATGGTTCCCGAAACCCAGAGTTGCGATGCTATACTTCAGGCTTGGTATGGTGGTGAGTCAGGCGGGCAGGCAGTAGCAGATGTACTCTTTGGCGATTATAACCCATCAGGTAAATTGCCCATCACTTTTTATAAGAGCTTGAAGCAACTGTCCGATTTTGAAGATTATTCTATGAAAGGTCGCACCTATCGTTATATGTCCGATCCGCTATTTCCATTTGGTTTTGGATTGAGTTATACAACTTTCTCAATAGGTAATGCCAAATTTAGCAATACCACAATTAAAGCCAACGAATCTGTGGAGCTAACCATTCCGGTTTCCAATAAAGGCAAACGCAGCGGAACTGAAATTGTACAGGTTTATGTTCGGAAGGTGAATGATACTGATGGACCGCTTAAAACCTTAAAAGGCTTTCAGCGGGTTGATGTGCCTGCCGGTAAAACTGCTCAGGCTGTAATCAATCTTCCGTACAATTCTTTCGAGTTTTTCGATAGAACAACCGGAAAAATGGAAGTGTCTGCTGGAGAGTATGAGGTTTTGTACGGGAGTAGTTCTGATGCTAAAGATTTAAAAACAACAAAAATTATTGTAAGCGAATGAAGTAAGTATGAATAATATGCTCTAAAGAGGATGAATGCTTCTGCGGGTTTCATGTTACTTAAATAAAACTATATCCATATGAAATGTAAGATAATAATCGTATTCATTTTCCTGAGTTCACTAACTGTGTTTTCGCAGAAAATAACAGTTGTTTCGCCAAACCAAAAGGTAAATGTCGGACTTTATAATACGCAAAATGCTGAAGTTGGTGAGTGGTATTTGAAAGTTGAATATTTAAATAATGGAAAAGCAAGTGAAGTCATTCCGAAAATCATTTTAGGACTTTCTCGTGCTGATCAGAATTTTTCGAAAGAACTTAAATTCCAGAAAGCCGCTAAACCAGTCTTAATAACCGAACAATACGCTGCATTGCACGGCAAACGTTCCAAATGTAGCAATTCGGCGAACGAAACGGTTGTTTCTTTCGAGAATTCGGGTAAAGCTAAATTGAACCTGATTATCAGAGCTTACAATGATGGTGTGGCGTTTCGTTATGAGTTTCCCGAAAAGCAAGGCTCTTTTGTGATGAATGATGAACTGACAGCTTATTCCATACCGGATAGTACAAAACGATGGATGGAAAAATTTAATCCGGCCAATGAAGGTCTATATTCTACTATGAAAGATGGAAATACTCAGCAAGATTGGGGTTATCCTGCGCTTTTCAATACTTCTGATAAAAATAGCTGGTTCTTGATTCACGAAGCCGATTTAAACCGTAATTACTGTGGATCTAAGCTAAGTAATGTTGCTGATAAATCAATGTATAAAATTACTTTTCCGGATCAATGGAATGGGAGAGGAACAGGTGACTCAAAACCAACCATCACTCTCCCCTGGAAGTCTCCATGGCGGGTAGTTATTGTGGGTAGTCTTGCTGATATTGTTGAATCAACTCTGGTCGATGATGTTTGTCCTCCTTCTGTTGTAAATAAAACAGACTGGATAAAACCGGGTATCGCTTCGTGGAATTACTGGTCGAATAATCATGGAACAAAAGATTTTAAAACGGTATGCGAGTTCGCCGATTTAGCAGCAGCAATGGGCTGGCCTTACACCTTGCTCGATTGGGAATGGGATGCCATGGGTAATGGAGGAAAATTGGAAGATGCTTTAAAATATATTCATTCATTAGGCGTGAAACCTTTGATGTGGTATAACTCTGGAGGTGATCATACCTGGGTTTCTGCCACGCCAAAAGATAGGATGTTGACCCATGAAAATAGGATGGAAGAGTTTGCCAAACTAAAAAAATGGGGTGTTGCCGGAGTGAAGATTGATTTTTTCGAGAGTGAAAAGCAAAACATGATTAAGTATTATCTCGATATTTTAGACGATGCCGCTAAATTTGATATAATGATTTACTTTCACGGCTGTCTGGTTCCCCGCGGATGGGCACGCACCTATCCGCACCTGATGACTTACGAAGGCGTGCGTGGTGCCGAATGGTATAACAATGTCCCTGAATTTACAACAACAGCTCCAGAGCATAACACCATTTTACCATTCACACGGAACGTAGTTGGTGCTATGGACTATACGCCTGTAACTTTTACCAATTCCCAATTTCCGCATATCACATCGTACGGGCATGAACTGGCACTTAGCGTAGTGTTCGAGTCGGGCATTCAGCACATGGCCGATCGTCCTAAAGGTTATTACGATTTGCCAGATGCTGCAAAACATTTCCTTATGGAAGTTCCTAATGCATGGGATAATACAAAACTAGTTGACGGATATCCCGGAAAGGACTTGATTATTGCCCGAAATAAAGGTAATGTATGGTACATTGGCGGTATTAGTGCTGGAAGATATCCTGAAGAAAAAACGCTAACGTTCAGTTATCTGCCAGAGAATGTAAAATACAGACTTACATTAATAGCAGACGGCGAACATGATAAAAAATTAGTAACACAATACATGGTAGTTGATAAATTAAGTACTGTAAAAGTAAAATTATTGGGCAGAGGTGGTTTTGCTGCTTCTATAAAACCGATTCAATAATCAAAAACAATTCTCAATGGTAAGTCTACCAAATTGAAAACTATTGAAATTT
>DAIQOQ010000274.1:0-3840 GCA_036787795.1 Paludibacter sp.
ACGTCATATTTAAAATGTTTGATTACAGCTGTATCACCAATTCCATCGCGAATGCCATATTGCGAACCCGGATATCTGAGTTTGTTTGATTCTTTCATCATTCTACGATCGGCACCGAAGCGCGTACGCCATTCTTCCATAATCACACCACGCTCATCATCTATCTCTTTTCCATCCAAAGAAAGGTAACCCGACCAGTCGTGCAATACCAACAGGGCACTGTCAACAACTCCAGCCTCAACTGTAGGCACGTTTGACAAGTTATACACCGTTTCGTCAATAGCTGTATAAGCATTGATATTTTCGCCAAATTTGACTCCGTGTTTTTCAAGGAAACTAATGATTCCCTTACCCGGAAAGTTTTTGGTTCCATTAAATGCCATGTGCTCCAGAAAGTGAGCCAGTCCATTCTGATTATCATTTTCGAGAATAGAACCCACATTCTGAGCTATGTAAAACTCAGCACGTTGCTTGGGCTCTGCATTAGCCCGAATGTAATAGGTCAGACCATTGTCCAACTTTCCATAACGTACTTTCGGATCCATAGGAAGCGGCTGTACTTGTTGAGCTCGTGCGCTTATAGCCAGCACCAGCAATAAACACAAGAACCCCAATTGAAAAAGGTTTTTCTTCATAATTTAATTTTTAAATAATATATTTTTTGTTCTGATAAAATTCTACTCTATTAATTACGAACACAAAGGAAAGGATATTTTCTGAATAAATAAAGCATCTTATTGTTTTTCGATAATTATTTATCCATAATAGACTCATATACGTTTTTAAACATGAAAATACTAAAGAATAACACTTCTTTTTTCAAAGCAGGAAATCTCATATCGCTTTATTTTTGATCTGACATTTTCCAACTATTGGTCGATCAATGTCAATTACCTTTTCCAGGAAAACGATTATTCGAACTCTCCCCCTATGAAAAACAGAAAATATTGACTTCCGTATTTAGAATTAAATATCGTATTTTTGCAGACACAATAAACAGACAAGGATAAGAGATGGCAGAAGAATTAAAGCTGGCAGCCGGAGCTAGCAAAACAGAAATATATAAGAGTTTATTGCCACAGTTGGAAGCATTGGTAAGTGGAGAACCTGATCTGACGGCTAATCTGGCCAATTTGTCGGCTGCTTTACGCGAAGCCTTTGGTTGGTGGTGGGTAGGTTTTTATCTGGTAAAGCAAGATAAGCTTGTATTGGGACCATTTCAGGGTCCTATTGCTTGCACGCGCATTGCATTGGGCAAAGGAGTGTGTGGCACAGCATGGGCAGAAAAGAAGAGCCTACTGGTGCCGGATGTGAATAGCTTTTCGGGGCATATTGCCTGCAGTAGTAGCTCGGTTTCCGAAATTGTGGTGCCCATCTTCAACAAGCAGCAGCAGGTTGTGGGCGTACTCGATGTGGATAGCGAGCGATACGATGTGTTGGACGAAACGGATGTGCTCTATCTCGAAAAAATAAGCCAGCTGATTACTAATCTGCTATAATAAATAAGAGCTTTTCCAAAGTTTAAAACTTTGGAAAAGCTCTTATTAAGGTGTCTGCTTTTATACAATCTGATCAACAACTTACAAGGCCGCCTCATTCTCGGGGTTTATAATTTCTTTGGCACCTGCTGCATACAAAGACTCTATTCGGACTGCATACCGCTCTTCTACTTTGCCGCGCACAATTTTCATCGTGCTGTTCACCAGTCCGTTTTGTTCGGTAAACGGCTCGCTCAGTACTGCCACTGCTGCCGGCAACCATCGTTCGGGGAACATGCCTTCGAACTTGCCTCCTTTTCGATATTCATTAATCTCACGTTGGAGTTTAGTCAGCGCAAGCTCTTTAGCTTCGGGTGTACCCCAGCTCAGTTGCGGTTTCTTGCGTGCTACATACCGTTTCAAAGCTTCTTTGTTTGCTACAATAAGTGCCGATGTATATTGGTTCTGGTTGTTGTACAGCACTACCTGGTCGATAAAATGGGAATTGTCAGTCAAAGATTCTTCAATGCCTTCGGGACTATACTTTTCTCCGTCGCTGGATATAAGCAAACTTTTGAATCTACCCACCACATATAAAAATCCATCATCATCCATGTAACCCATGTCTCCCGTATGCAACCATCCGTCTACAACCGTTTCGGCCGTAGCTTTGTCGTTTTTATAATAACCGGCCATTACGTTTTCGCCTCTTATCACCACTTCTCCTTTTTTGTTATTATAAAGTTCCCGGCCTTCGGCATCGCATATCTTCAGATCCATCGGTTTTACCAGATAACCGGAAGATCCCAGTTTGTGATGTTTCAGGCCGTTTGATGAAATGATGGGCGTAGCTTCCGACAGTCCGTAGCCCTGAAACATCGGAATGCCGATGGCATAATAAAAACGTTGTAAATCAATATCCAGCAACGCACCACCTCCAATAAAGAAGTCGAGTTTTCCGCCAAAGCCTTCGCGTATTTTTGAGAATAGCACTTTGTCGAATAGCATCAGCAACGGTTTTTTTAGTATTTGCAGTCCACGTCCTTTGTTGTATCCTTCGCGGTTGTACGAGTAAGACATCTTAAGTGCCGTGTCAAACAACCAACTGATTACCGTTCCTTGCGAACGAATGCCTGATTCAATGTTTTTGCGGAAGCTTTTAGCCAAAGCCGGAACACTAAATAGTAAATTTGGTTTTAGTTCTTTGATGTTGATTGGTATGTTTTTCAATGTTTCCATGCCTGTTTTTCCGGTTTGAACTGTCCCCACACTGGCTCCGCAAGCCATGAAACTGTAGAAACCAGCCACATGAGCAAAGCAATGATCGAGAGGAAGAATGAGTAACGTGCGGTACGAAGCGGGTATATCCATCAGCGTTAATGCTTGTTCCACGTTAGCCGTATAATTCCTGTGAGTAAGCATAATACCTTTAGGGTCGGCGGTAGTTCCCGAAGTGTAACTGATATTGGCCATATCATCGGGTTTCACCGCTTTTGCCCGCTTTTCTACTCCATCCGGCTTTTCTTGCTGATATTTCCGTCCGTTTTCAAGTAGTGTGGTCAGGCTTATTTCATTTGGTTCGTATGTATCCTGTTCATCAAAAACAATAACCTTCTTTATTAGTGGGAGCGTATTTACAATAGCTCGTATTTTTTTTAGCTGTCCTCCGGATACCATGATGTAGTTGGATTCTGAATGTATCAGTCGGAAAATAAGATCGTTGCTCTCTTCCAGTTTTATCGACAGCGGCACACTCACAGCACCGGTATGCAGAATGCCAAGCTCGCCTATTATCCATGCGTTACGTCCTTCCGAAAGCAGTGCCACTCTATCGCCCGGTTCTACTCCCAGTTGAATTAATCCTGCTGCCAAGGTGTGAGCTTGTTGCTTAGTTTCGAAATACGTAGTTGGAAAAAATTCTTTGTCGGTTTTTTCCCACAAAAATGGGTTTTGTGTATACTTAGTTACACTTTGGTTTAATAAATCAATAATAGTTGGTTTCATCAATTAGATTTTTTTTATTGTAGATCATGTAATATTCCGACTTACTCAAACCTTGTTTAACCGGAAATCGATTACAAAGATAAGATTATATTAGTTTAATTCATACCGAAAAGCTATTCAATCCTTCACCAAATAAAAAAGCCCGCTGTAATGCGGGCTTAGTTAATAAATCAGTTTCAAAAAATGCTTATTGTCGGTCAAAGAAGAAATCGCATCTACGGTTCGGTTTGTATCTTGCCCTTGGTTCTATAATCTTCCCTTTACCGTTTACAATTATATGGCCGGCCGATATTTTCCATATTTTTACCATTTCAGCTTTCACTCTTTCGGCTCGTCGTTTACTCAGTGTCTCGTTGTA
>DAIQOQ010000275.1:0-3836 GCA_036787795.1 Paludibacter sp.
AAAAACCGTAAATTCATTACATCGATTATCGATATTTTTTATAGTTAGACGCAATGACTGGTCAGTTTGGATTTAGAAATCTGTTTTTTTTGTGTTAGTTTTCTTGTCCGACAGGGCGAAGGAGAGTAGTCTACAGGCAGTACCTCTTTCAATCCGCATTGATTTTGAATGCAAATTGAATAAAATAATTATTGTACTGCAAATAGTTGGGATGTAAAGCAAGGTTTTGTTATCAATAGAAAGCAGATGCCGAAAGATTGGATAACTTTTGTTATGAAGGGTCGTTTTTGGGGACGAAAAAATCAGTTGAGTTTATCAAATTGCCGATCGAAAGTTTTGATGTTTTGTCGGGAAACAGGAATCTCGGCATCGATATTGGAAAGCTTGAGTTGATAACCCAGGGCATTTCCTTTTTTCAGGTAGACTTTTTTTATATTTACAATAAAGGCTCTGTGGGTACGGACAATGGATGGAACCTGAGATAACTGTTCTTCAATATTGCTGATGGAATTTCGAATCATTTCTTTTTCAACTTTATTGTTGCGGTGCAAATAGAATACGACATAGTTGCCATCGGAGGTGGCATAAAGAAATTGATCTGGGTAGAAGTTCAGTTTTTCTTTTTTGAGTTTTGAATCTATTTGTATGATTTTTACGAATTGTTCGGCTTCTGGATCCGCATCCAGCCTGCTTTCCGGACGAATGTTGTAAGCATAAAAATAGTGGGAGTTCATAACTGTGAAAAATAAAAATGGAATAACTCCGATAAGAAAGGCATATTTACACGAATCGAAAAAGGTAGAAAAGTTCCAACGGTTGGACGGACTTTCTACTAAAAAGGCCGTAAAATAAATGAATACGCCCATTCCTGTTAAGGTGATAAGGATTGACAAGCATTCTTTCAGCACTGTCCACTCTTGTTTATCCGAAAAGTAGCTTGTTAATCTTAGTGATTTAAGCATTACAATAATCGAAATTGCAGAGAAGAAACAATATACAGCCATGGTGGCTGCATAACTCAGAGGCTGAGACTCACTGACACCAAGAGGTCTGTATATAAGTAAAAATACGAGACAGAATACTGCATTAAGTATGGATCCGACGAATGAATGTTTTATAATGAAATTCTGCGGATATCTTCTATTGAGCCATCTGTAAACGGGGCTATTCATTTTTCGCGGTTTTTACTATCTATTCGAATTTATTTTAACAGCTGAAAAGTAATTGTCAAAAGTAATGATATTTTCTTGTTTCCAGAAAATAAATTCTCTGTTGAATTTCGAATTCTGAAAATATTTTTCTATAATTACTATTTTCCTGTCTTTCCAACCCTGTCCGAAGTTCGGCCAGCATAAATCCGATGAAATTTGCCCCGTCCGAAGTTCGGCTAGCATGAATCCGATGAAATTTGCCTCGTCCGAAGTTCGGCTAGCATGAATCCGGTGAGATTTGCCTCGTCCGAAGTTCGGCTAGCATGAATCTGGTGAGATTTGCCTCGTCCGAAGTTCGGCTGGCATGAATCCGGTGAGATTTGCCCCGTCCGAAGTTCGGCTAGTATGAATCCGATGGGATTTGCCCCGTCCGAAGTTTCGGACGGTACGAAATAGCCGGATTCTTTTTCCTATCAAATTACGGAATGCTGAAATCTACAGAAGCTACTCACTTTTTTGCTTTTTTTGTAATATTATATATAGTTCTTTAGCTGATGTTTGTAGTAATAGGTACATAAATTGACAAAAGAAACAATAATTTTGTTTCTATAAATAAAAATAGTATTTTTGTTTCCATAAAAAACAATCAACTATGCTTTTAAAGAGTAAGATTTTTGTAAAATCCAGCATTTTACTGATATTTTCTGGATTTTTGGTTTCGTGTAGTAGCAGTCCAGAGCCAATCCCTTCGGCATATATTTCTCATGTTTTCGACTATGTTTATAGTCCCGGGCAAGATGCTTTGTTGGCAACAAAAGCTGATACGACCAACTTTATTGGTGTACCATCCATAGATAAGGGTTATCTGCATCTGGGTGGTTTTGGCGGATACGTTATTGCCGGCTTTGATCATAATGTGCTGAATGGTGAGGATGCTGACTTTGAAATTTTTTGCATGAGAGGTGCATGGCCTGAACCCGGAGTGGTGTATGTGATGAGTGATACCAATGGGGATGGAAAACCCAATGATACATGGTATGAGATAAAAGGGAATCAGTATAAAAATTCTATCCGAAATTATTGGGTACGCTATTACAAGGCCGAGGACGACTCTACCAATATAAGCTGGCGCGATAGTAAAGGAAATCAGGGACAACTTGTACCCGGTAAGGGATTCAGGTATTCAGCCCGCTGGTGGTGGCACCCGACTAAACCAGACAGCATCACCTTTTACGGTACTCGCTTGCCCGATGCTTTCGATAAAAATGCAAATGGTGCATGGACGGTTCCTATTCCCCGATTTACGAAAGGTTATGCCAAGAATGTATTTGGATCAGACTACGATTCAGCTCTTGGAGCCAATAGTTTTGATATTTCCGACGCTGTAGACTCACTCGGAAAAGCTGTGAATTTGCCGCATATCCGTTTTATAAAAGTACAAACAGGAGTTTTTCAGCAGGCGGGTTGGCTGAATGCTGTTTCAACAGACCTGATGGGTGCGAAGGATTTGAAAAAGTAGTTACACAATTTCAATCCGGTACTTATCCAATAATCCGGCAATGCCAGTCCTTGAAAAACGGGCCTTCGTAATTCGATTTGCTTCGGGGTCGATGGAGTAGTGGAATGATGAGCTAAAATCTGCTTTTTCGAGATTGGTTTTATGAAATATAGCCCGCATCAAATCGCAATTATCAAATTCGGCTGCCGTCAGGTCGGCTTCAGTGAAGTCGGTTTCCTGCAGATTGCAGTTCTTAAACCGGGTCTTTTTTAATTTTATATTATAAAATACGGCCAGCTTCAGTACGCAGTTTTCAAAGCCTACAGAAAATAAAAAAGGATTACATTCCTCGAATTGTACACCCACTAGTTTACATTCTGCAAACCGTACATCGTTGAGTGTCGTATTTTTCATTTCGGACAAGCTGAAGTCGCAGCTATCGAACACGCAATCGCGAAACGTAATATTCAATAAGCTCACAGCGTAGAAATTGCAATTTATAAAACGGCAATTTTCATATTCGTCAACGACCGGTTTGTTCTCAGTAAAGTCTATCCGGTCGAAAAGTTTGTCCTCTGTCACTTTAGTATATGTTTAAATGATATGCAAAAGTACGTGTTTCTAATATAGTATACAACTCTTCCAACGTTTGAAACTTAGGGGAAAATTACAGAGAAGATCGATAGACAATGATTATTCGTAGAGCCACACGGCCTTTTTCACATAGCTTTCGTCGGTCAATTGCTGCAGCATAAATGCAGCCACGTCAGCGCGTGGGATGCTTACGTTTCCCTGTAATTTTTCTTTTGAGCTTCCGTGTTTATATATGCCGGTGCCTGGTTCGTCGGTTAATGCACCCGGCCTGATCACTGTCCATTTCAGTTTACTTTTGGCAATGCGCTGTTCATTTGTATTGTGATCGGCAAGAGGTACCCGAAGCATAACGTTGACCAACAGAATGCGCATGGGTATTGACATCATTGATTTACTGTTGCCGGCACCCAGACTCGATAAATAGATAAACCGCGGAACAACTTCCTGCTCCATAAGTGATACGATATTTTCTATACCCTGTATAACCTCCGGCGAATGATGCGTGAGCGATCCTCCGCCTAAAGCTGAAATGCAGGCGTCGGCATCCATAATAGCGTCGGTCAGGTTAAGTCGCTCGTTCAGGTTGCCTACTA
>DAIQOQ010000089.1:0-4920 GCA_036787795.1 Paludibacter sp.
TCGCGAACTTTGTAACTTAAGTTACCTACGTAAATGTTCATAAAATAAAAATAAAAAAAATTGAATAAAATGTGATTCAAGAACAGCATAAACAAACGGGGGTTAAAGCGAATTCTGCCCTTGAGAAGGATAGTCAGGAATAACCTTACGAAAAAATACACTTTCTTTTCGGTTACAAAGGAAAACAATTATTTTCGATTACACAACAAATAGTGTAAAAATATTTGAAATTTAGCGAATTAAGTGCATATATTTCAGTCTCGAATGAGTCCGTCGCCACTTATTAACCATTTATAAGAACATAATTCAGCCAATGCCATTGGACCACGAGCGTGCAATTTTTGTGTGCTGATTCCTATTTCTGCACCTAACCCAAACTGAGCTCCATCGGTAAAAGCAGTAGAGACGTTTGTATAAATGCAAGCTGCATCTACTACTTTATTGAAGTATTGAATATTTTGCTCATTTTCACTGACAATGCATTCACTATGCTTTGAACTAAATTTGGCAATATGCTCAACAGCTTCCTGAATGGACTCAACAGTCTTTACTGACATTTTATAATCGAGGAATTCAATTCCGTAACTCTCCTCTGTGGCTTTCTGCAATAAATTATTCGGATATTTTCCATTCAAGAATGTGAAAGCTTTTACATCAGCATAAATCACCACTGATTTTTCAGCTAATTGTTGACAAAGTGCTGGTAAATCTGCCAATCGTTTCTCATTTATAATCAAACAGTCCAGGGCATTACATACACTTACCCGACGGGTTTTGGCATTGAGAACAATTTTCGCCCCTTTTTCAACATCACCAAAAGCATCAAAATAGGTGTGGCAAATTCCAGCACCGGTTTCAATTACCGGAATGCGCGAGTTATCGCGAACAAAATCAATCAAACCTCTTCCTCCACGTGGTATTATCACATCAACAGTCCCGACAGCATTCATCAGCTCCGCTGTAGCTTCACGTCCGGCAGGAAGCAAAGTCACAATATTTTTATCGAGTCCAAACCGATCTAAAACAGATTGAATAACCTTAACTATAGCTAAATTAGAATTGTGAGCATCTGTTCCTCCTTTCAAAACACAGGCGTTACCTGATTTAAAACAAAGCGAAAAGACATCAAAACTAACATTGGGACGAGCCTCGTAAATAATTCCAACAACGCCAAAAGGAACTGTGACTTTATTGATTTTCATTCCGTTTGGACGTTCAGTATCCATCAATATTTTACCCAAAGGGGAGGATAAAGAAGCTACATGACGAATATCTGCAGCAATTCCAACTATGCGTTCTTTAGTTAGCAATAATCTATCATACATCGGATTGCTTTTATCCATAGCAGATAAATCTTTGGCATTTTCGGTCAGAATAAATTCTGTCTGAAGCTCTGCTTCGTCAGCAAGTGCAAGTAAAACACGATCAATCGTTTCGCTACTCTGCAGGTTTAGCGAACCTGAAGCTAACACAGATGCTTCTTTCCAATCGGAATATTTCATATTTACAATTTTTATTTTTTTTGTTTGGAAGCAGTAAAGCACAGAAAAAATAAAAGTCTGTTACTAATCATCAAAGTCATTTACGCTTTGCTGTACCTGCTTTTTTTACTGCTGTACCTGGCTTCCTTGCCGCTACACCAGGTCTTTTCACTGCCACGCCAGGTTTTCTGACGACTCCCGCTGTTTTCCTAACCGCAATTTTTGAAGGAGTCACAACAGATGCACCGATTCCCACTACCGGAGCTGGGGCTTCAACAACAGGTATTGTTACAGCTGACTCATTTGTTTGCATTTTTTGCGTTATAGTTTCTTGAATCAACTCTGGTTTTACCTGAACTTTCTTAGCTATAAATGGTTCTTTGACCATCCTGTCTATATCCCTATAAGGGAATACTAGATTACTTCCACCAATAGCTCTTAATTTTATCTGCACATTAGGCACTTGCTCAACAATGATTCCTCTAAACAAATTGCCGTTCTTCAAATAAATCACATCAATATAATCACTAACGATGGAATCAGAATTATTCGAAGAACAATCATAATTAACCAGATACTTAAACGTTTTTATACTTTCCTGACTAATTCCGGCTTCATGTACGTTCGGTTTCCATATAGCACCTGAAGCGAAATCAATTATTGGGCCATAAGGCACTGGAACTCCCAAAGGAATAGAACCTACAGAAAGAATTATTGAGCCGACAAAAGCTTCGGCCCTAAATGTTCGAAATTTGTAACTATACGTCTGTTCCGGGCATCCATCCTCTTTAACTATGAATGAGAAATTATTAGCCTGAACTCTTGGAACTTTAAATATAGCTGTTCCGTACCCTTTAACTTCCCCTTGATATATGATTTGCGCTTTGGGGTGATCATTGTTAATTATGACGTGTGCATTATAGCTAGAGCCACCAACCAACGTTGCACAACTTGAAAATAGAGCAACACAAGCAAGAATCACACTAAAAATACAACCTATTTTTCTTACATTCATATACTAGATACTTTATTCAATTTATATATTATCATCTGCTAAATTCAAAAATTATGCATGGCTGTCAATAACAACTCTGGTAAAAACACTCCAAAGATAATTAACCACATCCTAATTTGCAAATGTTTACACAAATAAAACAAAAATATCCAACATTAAGAACTATTGCGACAAATAAATAGATGTAATTGTAGCAATAAATAGCAAAACAACTAAACAATAAGCGACAACTATCTAATTCTTACTTAGAACCGGATTCCACAAAATTAAACACACTCTATTACTCCAAGTACAAATAATCACAATGGACAAGAGGTTTTTGATTTTTTCGACCTAAAACAGCCCTTGCTTTTTCGCTATCATATTGCACCTTTCCAACACCAAGCAACAGTCCGTTTTGATCAAAAATTCGAACAATATCATCCTTTTCAAAATCACCTACAATTTGGGTGGCTCCAATAGGAAGCAAACTCACAGCTTTTTCTCCAACAAGAACTTTCGCGGCATTTTCGTTTACATGAATTTCTCCTTTAGCAAAACCTTCGCTATGAGCAATCCATTTTTTTACACTTGAGACATCTCCACTCGAAGCAACAAAATGCGTACAAACCACACTTGACTTTTTATCAAGTAATTGCAACAATATGTTTTCGCGTTTGCCATTTGCAATATAAACATCGATCCCTTCGTCTGCAATTTTACGCGATATCGTCGTTTTAGTCAGCATTCCTCCACGTCCAAAAGTTGACTTCGAACTTTCTATAAAATCCGAAACATCTTGTCCTTTTTCAATCTGCCCAATCACTTTCGACTCTGGATTAGACGGAGAACCATTAAAAATGCCATCTATATTACTAAGGATAATCAATGCATGCATATCCATCATTGAAGCAATCAATCCCGAAAGCTCATCATTATCAGTAAACATAAGCTCTGAAACTGAAACAGCGTCGTTCTCATTTACAATTGGAATAACATTATTTTCCAGCATTACCCGCATGCAATTGCGTTGATTCAAATAATGACGCCGACTGCTAAAATTTTCTTTTGTTGTAAGTACCTGCCCAACGGTTATCCCCTGCTCCCGAAATAAATCATAATAATGATTTATCAGCTTGGCTTGACCTACGGCAGAATAAAGCTGACGTTGATCTACCACATCTATTTTTTTGCTAATTCCCATGACACTACGCCCTGACGCAACTGCTCCAGATGAAATCATCACAATTTCAACACCCTTTTTATGCAACTGGGAGATTTGATCTACCAACGCCGACATACGTGTAACATCTAACGTCCCATCGGCCCGTGTCAGCACATTACTGCCTATCTTTACTGCTATTTTCTTAAATCGCAATGACATATTTCTTATATTACCGCCCAGATCAATTATTTTTCATTATACACCACATGCATAAGCGTCATCCCTACAGCATTTAGCGTATTTTTATCTACGTTGTCCATAGTATCATGGGTTGTATGCCAATAGGCTCCAAAACCACTTCCAGAATTTGGATCGTAATGTATAATATCGATAGTAGGAATACCTGCAATTTTATTTACATAGATATGATCATCGGTGATAGCACCGCCCTTTTCATCTTTAAAATACTGACCAAAGCCAAGACTTTTTGCTTGTGCCCATACCGTATTCACAACAGCACCAGCATAATAATCAGAGGCTTGTTCCCTGCAAAAAGTGGCTCCCGGGGCCCCAACCATATCAAGCAATATTCCAAAACGAGCTTGATAACCGGGGACATGGGGATGCTGCGCCCAATATTGAGTTCCTAAGCACCATGAATCCTCACTGCTTTGACCTCCACTAGCACTTTCAGGCTGTCCGTAATCTTCCGAATCTAAGAAAATGATATCCACTCCGACCTTAGGTTCATTTTTGCCTATTAATCTGGCCATCTCGAGCAATACACCTACTCCACTGGCGCCATCATTAGCTGCCATCACTGGCTTCTTCCTATTCTCAGGTTTTGGATCATTGTCAGCCCACGGACGAGAATCCCAATGTGATAAAAGTAAAATCCGGGTTTCTGATTTGGGATTAAATGACCCTATTATATTTACAGATTTTAAAATTGTTCCATCGAAAGCTTTTAAATCTGCCTTTTGTTCAATCACCTCTGCACCAAAGTGCTTTAATTTAGAGACTAGATATCCGGCACAAGCATCGTGAGCAACCGTGTTAGGTACACGTGCGCCAAAGTCTACTTGTTTTTTTACATATAAATAAGCTGAATCAGAGGAAAAAACAGGTACACTAATTGTTTTTTCAGCAGCCTGTCCACTCTTAGTTGTATGAGTGCAAGCTACAAGTTGAAAAAATGGAAGGAAAAGAATTAATATTTTTCTCATATAGAACTAAATGAGCCACAAAGATACTGATTTATGATGAAAAATCGAATTTCA
>DAIQOQ010000089.1:5020-8458 GCA_036787795.1 Paludibacter sp.
TCAATGAAAATTTACCTGTTATTTTGTCATCGTTAACTAAACAACACAATCTTTTTTATACCTTAAAAAACTAATACCTATTGAAACGCGAGACTTTGTGAAAAGTCTCGCGTTTTTTATGCTCATTTTTAGTTTTTTGTGCAATATAAAATTGTGAATTCAATAAAAACTGCTATTTTTGCGAGTCATTTTTCAGAAAAATGACTTTCTTCCGGTTTCAATCCAAAAGACATTGAAAAGAACAAAAACAAACACCCATTAGTTTTGAAGTTATCTATCACAAAATACTAATCTAATTATTAAAAAATGAGTTTTAATATTGTTGTTCTTGCTAAGCAAGTGCCCGATACACGCAACGTAGGGAAAGATGCAATGAAAGCAGATGGAACGGTTAACCGTGCAGCGCTTCCGGCCATTTACAATCCCGAAGATTTAAATGCGTTGGAACAAGCTCTTCGCTTGAAAAGCAAAATCGAAGGTGCAACGGTTCACATCCTGACTATGGGACCAGCCCGTGCCGCTGAAATTATTCGTGAAAGTATGTACCGCGGTGCTGATGGTGGTTATTTGTTAAGTGGTCGTGAATTCGCCGGTTCAGACACATTAGCTACTTCTTATGCTTTGGCTTGCGCCATTCGAAGGATTGGCAAAGTTGATTTAATCGTTTGCGGTCGTCAGGCTATTGACGGTGATACCGCTCAGGTTGGCCCACAAGTTGCAGAAAAACTTGGCTTACCACAAATCACTTACGCAGAAGATATCTTAGACTTTTCTGACAATAAAATCACCGTTAAACGCCGCCTGGAACGCGGTATTGAAGTTGTAAAGGGCGCTTTACCAATGTTGGTAACAGTAAACGGCTCGGCTGCAAACTGCCGCCCACGTCATGCAAAACTAACTTTAAAATACAAGCATGCCGCAACTCCTTCAGAAAAACAAGAAGCTGGCTCCGATTATACCGATTTATATGATACTCATCCATACCTGAACATCACCGAATGGGGTGTAAACGATATTGAACACGACATTCGATGGCTTGGACTTACGGGCTCGCCTACTAAAGTAAAACAAATCGAAAATGTAGTGTTCACTGCCAAAGAAAGCAAACGTCTGACTGCTTCGGATGTTGAAATCGAAGACTTGATAAAAGAATTAATTGCTAATCACACGATAGGATAATTTACTATGAACAATATATTTGTATATCTTGAAATTGAAGATGGAGTTGTAGGCGACGTTAGCCTGGAATTACTAACAAAAGGCCGCAGTCTGGCCAAACAATTGAACTGTAAATTAGAAGCTGTAGCAGCCGGTTATCAACTGGACAAGATCGGTGCTCAGGTCTTTCCTTATGGTGTTGACGTACTTCATCTGGCCGACGACAAACGGTTGGTACCCTATACTTCGCTACCTCACACTTCGTTATTGGTAAATATTTTTAAAGAAGAAAAACCACAAATTGCACTCATGGGTGCAACTTCTATTGGTCGCGACTTAGGTCCTCGCGTTTCTTCTGCTTTGTTTAGCGGTTTAACTGCCGATTGTACTTCACTTGAGATCGGAACTTATGAAGATAAAAAAGCCGGCAAAGTATATGAAAATCTACTCTATCAAATCCGTCCTGCATTTGGAGGAAACATTGTAGCTACAATTGTAAATCCCGATTGCCGCCCACAAATGGCGACCGTACGTGAAGGCGTAATGAAAAAAGAAATCAAGGATGCCAAGTTCATTGGTAAAACCCGCAAGCTCGATGTTTCTAAATATGTGGCCGACACAGATTTCGTGATTGAAGTGATAGAACGTCACATGGAGGAATCGAAATTAAACATCAAAGGATCTCCGATTATTGTTTCTGGAGGTTACGGTGTTGGGAGTGCAGAAAATTTCAAACTGTTACATGAACTAGCTGCCACGCTGGGTGGCGAAGTAGGCGCTTCACGTGCAGCTGTAGATGCGGGCTTCACAGATCACGAACGTCAGATAGGTCAAACGGGAACAACCGTTCGTCCAAAGTTATACATTGCTTGCGGTATTTCCGGACAAATACAACATATTGCCGGCATGCAGGAAAGTGCTATGATTATAGCCATCAATAATGATCCTAAAGCACCAATCAATGCGATCGCCGATTATGTAATTACAGGTACAGTAGAAGAAACTTTACCCAAGATGATTAAGTATTACAAAAAGAACTCAAAATAATATGAACTTTTTTAACGACAATTCCAACATAAAATTTCAACTTTCGCATCCGTTGATGAAGAAAATAGTTGCCCTCAAGGAGCGCAATTTTGTTGAAAAAGATAAATATGACTACGCTTCACGCGATTTTGAAGATGCAATTGATAATTACAACAAAGTCCTCGAAATTATCGGTGAAATAGCGAGCGATATCATTGCACCTAATGCAGAGAGTGTTGACCACGACGGACCGCTTGTTTCAAACAGCCGTGTTCAATATGCACGCGGCACTCAGGAAAACCATGATGCACTGACACAAGCCGGTGTTTATGGTCTTACTTTGCCCCGTCAATATGGCGGATTAAATTTTCCGATAGTAGCTTACGTTATGTCTGGTGAAATAATTGCACGTGCCGATGCCGGATTTGCTAATATATGGGGACTACAAGATTGCGCTGAAACAATTGCCGAATTTGCTTCTGAGGAAATCAAAGCCGAATTTTTACCCCGTGTTGTTGCAGGTGCAACCTGCTCAATGGACCTAACTGAACCGGATGCTGGTTCCGACTTGCAAGCTGTTCAGCTAAAAGCGAGCTATAATGAAGCTGATGGAATATGGTATTTAAATGGCGTTAAACGATTTATTACAAATGGAGATGCTCAGATAAAACTGGTTTTGGCACGTTCGGAAGAAGGAACAAGCGATGGTCGTGGCCTATCTTATTTTGTTGCCGAAAATAAACACGACAACACAGTATTAGTTCGTCGTATCGAAAACAAACTAGGTATCAAAGGCTCTCCAACTTGCGAATTGGTATTCAACAATACTCCGGCCAAATTAGTTGGAACCCGCCGCATGGGTTTGATCAAATACGTTATGTCATTAATGAACGGAGCGCGATTAGGAATTGGAGCTCAATCGGTGGGACTTTCATCTGCAGCTTACAACGAAGCATTGGCTTATGCAAAGGATCGTCGTCAGTTTGGAAAAGCTATTATCGAGTTCCCTGCCGTTTTCGAAATGGTGTCCATCATTAAAGCCAAACTTGATGCTTCACGTGCTTTGCTTTACGAAACAACTCGCTTTGTAGATATTTACAAAGCTTACGAAGCAATTGAAAGTGAACGCAAACTGGATGCAACTGAAAAAGCCGAATACAAAGAATATCTTAAGCTAGCTGATGCATTAACTCCAATGCTTAAAATGTTCTCGAGCGAATATGCAAATCAAAATGCTTATGATTGCGTTCAGGT
>DAIQOQ010000089.1:8558-11902 GCA_036787795.1 Paludibacter sp.
ATGGCGGGACATATCGTCATGGGTTACCTGCTCATCATCGACGCTTCTCGTGACAACGAGGACCTGTTCCGCAAATCAGCAGAAGTATATCTGAACTATGGCGAAGTAGAAGTACGCAGACATGCTGCTTTTATTAAAACATTTGACGTAGAAAATGTTGACGTTTACAAAGTAGTATAACAACCAGATAAATTGAAATGCCCTAAAGAACCAAAATTCTTTAGGGCATTTTTTATGCAAAGTATGGCTTACTTATCTTCTCGCCTTAGAACTCCCACATATCGACAAATTTCACCGGCATTTGAAACTCCTTCAACAATCACAGTATAATTGTTTGCTTTGTCGGCTGCATAAAAGCCTATGTGTATGTTCCCATTTTTATCTGCTACCAGTTTGGGGTTCCAATAAATAGTAGTCCTTAAATCTGGATCCTGGCTTCTATAAAGGGTACCCACAGCATATTTTGGGGCATAAAATTCAATAGGTTTCTGGTATCCGAGTGGCATGATACGCGCTACACTTGTCGAGAGGGAAGTTTTTTTTACATTTTCGTATTTTTTCAGAGTAATGGCAATAACTCCATTTGCACCACGTGAGCCAAAAATGATAGTATTCGCGCCTTTGAAAATGTCTACACTCGCCAAATCCTTTGCAGTTAGGTAAGAAAACTCCGAGATATCATGCACTTCCATATCATCGATCAAAATCAATGGGCTTGATCCACGAATTGATATTTTATCACCGTTGACCTGAACGCCAGGAAATGTCATCAGCAAGTTCATTAAAGTCAGATCTTTATAAAGTTCCAATTGTTCTGTTGTAACTTGAGAATCACCCATTCCCGTATAGTAGCTTTTATTTGTATTCGAATTTTTCCTTGCCTTAACTGTCACTTCATTTAAACTGATGACCCACATTCCACCTTCGTTATAATACTTTTCCCTACTTTGTTTAAAATACTCGCTTTTATCAGTCAGCGTATTTGCTTTTAATGAAACCGGAATGAATGACTCTGAATCAGGAAAATTATCTACATCAGGAATTATTTCCACATCAGCAAAGCTTCCTGCTTTGTTTGCTTTCAGCACAAAAGACGTACTATCAGGAAATTCAATTCCAGATATCAAAAAACGACCAAGACTATCAGTCTTTGAAGTTCCAAACATATTCCTATATGATGATGAGATAGCTACTACATCACACTTCTTTGCCGGACCATTCAGTATGTTTTTTACTTTACCCGAAAGTACCTGACCAGCTTCAGCATAAAATTTAGGTTTATTATTTACCGATTTTACCACATCCGCTGTATTAAAACGATGCCACCCCTGAGTCAACATTAATACATCGGTCTTTTCGCGTGTTGTTGCAGTATTATCTACAAAATAAGAACCAGGATCCTCTACATACCCCTTAATGTCAGAAGTCAACAATAAATTTGTCAGGATATTATCTGCCAATGAATCCTGTTTTACGACATGACTATCTGTGACGCTTATTGAAAAATTTCCATCGATAGCTTTACCAAGTGCTGACTTTAAGTTCAAATTCAGATCAACAAGTTCATGCTTGCTGTACGTCGGTTTATTGCTCTCCATAGAAATTACAGGAAGATTAAAGTTTCTTACAAAAGTCAATCGTTCGCAGTAAGTATATCCTAACGAATCGATAACAGAAAGTGAAGCAATTCCTGCCGGAAGAAGCGACTCAGAAATTTGTCCTCTAAGATTTCGAAGCGATTGAATGGCATATACTTTTCCTCGCGAGTGCAACAGTAGATAAAGCGATTTATCTTGTATATTAGTGTTATTGGTTACTTCATACATTATTTTTCCTTTGTTGTAGACCAAACGCATAACTACACCTGTTTCATGACTTTTTGGTAATTCAAATCGTTTTCGAATACCTTCTCCACTTTTTACAATTGCATAGTATGTTTCACCAGGATGAGTCTGCATTGCAAACTTTCCCATTCCTTTATTAAGAGTTGTTATGTCAGCAACCTCTTCCTTTTTATTATTAAAAACCTTGCCTGATACCGAAGTTGACAAACCATTCTTCCCAATTGCCTTAAAAGCAATGGTTTGAAATATATTATTCAACAGAACACCGCTCTCAGAAAAGAACTGGACATCAAATTCAGAACTAAATTCCGGCACATAAAGCGTGCTTTTATATTTTTCATCGTCAAACGATACATCTATACTTTTCTTTGAGTTATCTTTCGAATCAGCTTTCATCTGCCACTCTATTTTACCATTATTGTCTGTCACCAGTGGAAATTTCTTTTTATCAGCGCTTTTCCAATTTTGAACAAGCTCCACTTTCTTTCCTCTAATCGGTTCATGAGATGAGTTTGTAAACTCAACACTAACAGGTACAAATCCACCAACCGGATCTCCATAAACGATATGACTTGTAACCCGGTCGTCAATAGTGTTCCCTATGAAAATAGTCTTCTTAAAAAAGAAATCACGCCCTAAATTTTGCATCCAGTAAGTATAAGCCCGGAGCGAATAGTAACCAGTCTGAACTCCTAATTTCAACGTAATATGTCCTGAAAAACCAAACATATCATTTTTTATTTTTACCCGATAAAGCACCGAATCACGTTTGTCGATTAACTCCACGTAAACAAATTTACTCAATGTGCTATTTTCAAGAGTTGTTGAATTTAAAAGATATGCCTTAAACCAAATATCTTCACCGGCGCTGTAATAGGGTTTATCCGTTTGAAGATAAACCTTTTCTTGCAGAAGATTCATATATTGTTCTGAGAAACTGTTGATAATCTGATCAGAGAAAGTGGGTACGGGTGCCTGAGCATTCACTGATTTTGAATAAAGAAAGAGTGCAATCAGTAGAAAAAATAAAAAATGTCGTTCATTTCTTTTCATATTCATGTTTTTTGCCTAATTCAAAGCGGATTCATAATTGTTTTACTTAAAGACTTTTGATTTTAGATATGGACTGAATCTCCCCGTCACAAGCGGACGGAGTATCGTAAGTTTCACTAGAAAAGTGACAATTGCACAAACTTATGCAATATTTTATACTGTTTCTAAACATCTTATTCTATAGACATATTTTGAAATTACATCTTCATTTCCGTGTTTACTAACAGAGTTCACGAAATAACCAGCCGTCCAAGATTTGCCACCTCAAAGTTTCTTCTCTACTCATAGGGTTTTACTTAGTATTCTCCTTTCAGTAATAGACTTTACTATAGTCTCTATTTTTGTTAGACTATACATTTGGAACCGATTGAATCAAAAATGAACATGGTCATCATCTGTTTCTATTTCAAGAAAGTATATTTGATACCTTTTTGATATTCCAAAACA
>DAIQOQ010000276.1:0-1231 GCA_036787795.1 Paludibacter sp.
CAGCAGTCGGGATGACAAGATTCGAACTTGCGACCACTGGTCCCCCAGACCAGTAAATAATTGATAATACTTTTTGGTAATTCGTTGTATTTATGTATATTTGTATTGAAAATCAATCGAGAATAAAAGAGCTAAAAAGCTCAATATTGTATTGATTCAGGCAAAATGTTTTACCATTGTTTTACCATTATTTTATGCTCTCAGCTAAAAATCACGGTATTCAATTTAGAAAACCCTGTAAAATGAAAAATTATAAAGTCATTTTGTGGACACACAAAACATTAATTAGCGGAGAATTCTCAGTTTTCTTACGCATTACAAAAGACCGTAAAGTAAAATACATTTCTCTTGGAATTTCTGCACTTCCGGAACAATGGGATGAGCAGTTTGGTCGTTACAATGAGAAAAAGAAAAAAGGCATTTTAGTACACCCTGATTTTGTTGAAAATAATGCTTTTCTAAATGTGCAGGAAATAAAAGCCAAAGATGTGATAGACGACTTTGACCGTAACAAAATCGACTGGACACTCAACCAGTTTGAAGAAGCATTCCTCAATCGCTCTAAGAAAGGTAAAGTTAAACCTTTTTTTGAGAATCTCATAAAAACGTTGAAAGAGACTGATCACACAGGAAATGCAATTTGTTATCAACGAACATTGGATATGCTCGAAATTTTCGATAAAAATTTCGACAAGAAATTATTTTCGGAAATTGACATTAAGTATGTCCGGGCTTTAGATGTTTTTATGCAAATGCCCCGTGAAACAATCTACACAAGCAAAAAAGGCAACAAAAGAATAGTCCAGCGAAAAGGTTGTACCGGCAATACCCGGAGAATCTATTTCAAAACGTTGCGTTCCCTTTTAAATATGGCCATTGAAGCCAAAGAGGCAAGTCCAATCACATACCCATTCGGGAAAGGTGGTTTTGAAATTGCCAAATTAGGAGAAGAAACAGAAAAAAGATATTTGCCATCCGACTATCTTTTAAAAATAAAAACAACAGCTTCAGAAAAGAAAGTCAACGAATACGCCCGGAAATTATTCCTTTTCTCTTACTTTTCTTATGGAATGAGTTTTGTTGATATGGCACGACTAACGTCCGAAAACATCAAAAGGTTAGAAAATGGCCAGTACATCGTGTATAAACGTTATAAAACAAGAAACAGCAAAGGAGCTAAGGCAATCAACATTAAGCTAACAGAAGAACTACAGACACTTATCAACGACCT
>DAIQOQ010000276.1:1331-3801 GCA_036787795.1 Paludibacter sp.
GATTACACATATTCTGTTGATGATGCTGTATTTTGTAAATATATTGAGCTTTACAAACAGGCACTCAAAGAAGTTGAAGATAACATATTTATACTCAAAGATAAACCCGAAAGAATTGCTTATGCAAATATCATTCTGCGTGATTTTAATAAAAGTTATCATCACGATCAAACAATGAGCGATTCGGAGCAGAACAATAAATGCAAAGAGTTTTTTGAATTTGTTTTAAACCGACAATTTATTTTTGAAAATGGAATTATCACAAACGGGAAAGATAATATGGCTTTACCAAATTACAATCTTTCCGTCCGGCTAATTAACCACCTCGATTTTATAGACAAATTAATAGAAGTATTTTCGTATTTCGAAATAGACCTCTTAGCATTAGCAGAAAAACACAAACACAATTTATATCTCTTTGATGAGAACAAGCGCAATAACAATGTTGATCAATCACTTGGCTCATCAACAACCAACACGTATATTGAGGAAAGAACCGGATATAACTTTCAAAACAATATCCTTCCAAAGTTCAAGTCTTCTTTGTCCGATGACTGTCTAATCAAGATCATGCATTATCTTTCCGATAAAAAAATGCTCGAAAATCCAAACACCGATAGTTGGCTATTTTGGTTCAACCGAAAAACTTTAAAAAATCCAGAAACCTTAAAATGGAAAGGTACACCGACCATGCTTTCAAATATCATCCAACACCTCTGTGGAGAGAGTAATTCAGCAACCATAAAAACGACCTTTAGTGCCAAAGATTATGTAAAACCAACTCGAAAAGAATACGAATCAGGAAAAACCTACAAAGAAATAGAACAAATTATTACCATTTCAAAACAAAAAAACAACTAAATTACCGACCTCTTCCCCGACCATTTAACAGCCTCAACATTGAGGCTGTTTTATTAAAACCCCGACCCTTCCCGACCGACCAACAGTCGGAGCACGACCCTAAAATTCAATTGATTTCATAGTATCGGCTTATATTTTGATTATAAATTTGCATTCAGGAGAGCGATAGACTGCGCAGCTATTGACTTCCGATAAATCAAAAATAAGCACAATTATGGAAACGAAATTCCAACCTACAAATGAAACTCCCTTAGCAGCATTGACCATTGGCCAGTTCAAAGATTTATTAGGAGAAATGGTAAAGCCGCAACTTGTAGTACAAACAAAACAAGAGACTTTTCCGGACACATTCGGAAAAAATGAATGCAGTAAATTAACCGGCTATGCCGTGAACACGATCAATAAAATGATTTGTGAAAAAGCAATTCCATTTTACAAGAGAAATGCAAAAGTTCTTTTCCGGAGAGAAGAGATTGAAGCCTGGTTATTGGCCAACCGCATTCAAACTGTCGAAGAATTTATCGAGGAAAAAGAAAACAAGCTTTCTAATGGGAGGACAAGCCGATGAACTTCAAAGAGCACTTTGAAAAATTTGAAGCAGATCTTCGGAAGAAAATGCTCGATGATGAAACAATTATAGAATCATTGAAGGAAGTCAGTCAGAAGCACGAAAAACTACTTGAACGATTAGATAATTTAATGCTCGAATTGAATAAGAACCGGAAATTACCCACTGACCCCTTTTTCTCAAATGATGAATTTATGGACTTAATGAGAATCAGTGTTCGCACTGCTCAACTATGGAGAGACCAGGGATTGATTAGTTATTCTCAGATTAGTGGGAAAATTTATTATCGAATGTCAGATATTCAGCAGCTATTGGATGAGAACTATCACAAATCAATAAAAAAGGCAAGAAAGCCATGATAGAAGAAAAAGAAGCCCCTTCGAACGTTGCAGTATCCGAAGAGGCAAATAAATCAGGGCAGAACAAAACTACAAATTTCATTCAAAAGCTAAAAGCTGAGATTCATGCTAACAGTCTGAATTCGGATGCAAATGATACCGCTTTCCCTATCAATGGACTACCTCAGGTTATTCTTGACTTTGCTTTGGAAATTTCAGAAGTTTATGGAGTGCCTATTGAATTTCCGGTCATGTCAGCCTTGTGTGCCATAAGTGCGGCAACAAGAAAGAAGTTTGTTATAGACAGCGGCAAATATAAGAACTTTGGCCAATTGTGGGTTATGTTGGTTGCGCCTCCCGGAGTAGGTAAAACCGAACCGGTAGCAGCCGCATTCCGTCCTTTACAAAAAATGGACAATGCCAGCTACGATGATTATCAACTGGAACTAAGCCGTTGGAAAGCGGAATGTGCAGAAGCAAAACAACTCAAAAACCAGGAACCTGAAAAACCATTTTTCAAACAATGCCTGATTGATGATTTCACGCCCGAGAGTTTATACCAAACCATGTTTAGAAATAACGGATCCATATCGCTCTATCGGGATGAACTCTCAGGCTGGTTTGCCGACTTTGGCAGGTATAACAAAAATGGTGAGATCAGCCGGTATTTATCTATTTTCAATAATGCACAATTCTGTATCAA
>DAIQOQ010000277.1:0-1316 GCA_036787795.1 Paludibacter sp.
GCAACTTTTCCAATCAACACAGAGATTTCATTGTAATTAAAATATCACCTTGTCAAAATAGAGATTTCCCTGATTAGTCGAAAACGTTTTTTGTACATAATAATTTGGTATAAGGCAAATATTTACGTTGTCGAAATATATTATATCGGGATTCCATTGAATGAAATTCTTTTTTGCAAGTAAAGGAGCATACGATGTTATTTGCAATACATCGCCATTACGCTCAAGCGAGGTCATAAATGCAAAACTAATCTATTCATCTATTTTAAACTTTCAAAAATAGATATTTCATTTCTAATTTGAGACATAATTTTAAAAACAAATATTTAGGAAGTATCCGAATCATTGCTATTTATAAGCAGAAGCACAAACTTCAGATAAACATCATGTCTTCTGGTAACACGAAAAAGAAAGCTATCTAAATTCACTAAATGCTTCTCAGGGGAAAGGAATATATTTTGAAGAAGCATCTTCATTAAAAGAAAATGATGAATTGATAAGCCATACAAACCTAATTCATTAACAACTAAACTTATACGCACCCTCAATGTCCAACCAAAGAAGATAAGCATCGGCCTTAACAACAAACACAGTTTATGGACATAATAAGAAAGGAGTTTACTAACCGTTCAAAAGAAGGTACTAAAGGAGTGTTTACACGTGAGCGGGAACTTCCGCTAAAAACTTAATGATTCTGGATTACATCGTGCAGTTCCATCCAACAGGATTTGGACAGATTCTTCAAAAATCTGGACTGTACGACTTCAATATAAAGAAGATACTAAAAGTGCATTTGTACAGACTCGCAAGAAACAAAAAAATGGATTTAAAGCTGTATCAAAAATCGGCAAATAATGCTTTTGATACAATCTCACGAAGGCAATTGATCCGCCCAATAGCCATCAAAAGCACAGCTTTAAATTTACAATTAATAATTTATCATTGACAATTATCCCCTACCAACTTATCGGAAAATAATCTTTCAGAAACTGTCCGCTCCAGTGTTTACCGGTATTGATGCCATCAATAAACGGATCGCACACACGAGCGGCCCCATCTACTATATCCAGCGGTGGTTGAAAGTCGTGCACTTCCTGTTTATGTTTGGATAGTTCTGCCGGATCTTCGTCGGTCACCCAACCCGTGTCTACAGCATTCATAAAGATACCATCTTTAGCCAGATCGCTTGCCGAAGTATGGGTCAGCATATTCAATGCTGCTTTCGCCATATTGGTATGCGGATGACGGTCAATTTTATTGAAAGTATGAAACTTACCCTCCATAGCCGACACGTTGACAATATGTTTCTTTCCCGT
>DAIQOQ010000277.1:1416-3789 GCA_036787795.1 Paludibacter sp.
GCATTGTTTATCAGGATGTCAAGTCGTTCGTACTTGTTTTCCACATAGCTGGCAAACAGTTCCACGCTGGGAATATGCCTCAGATCAAGTCCGTAAATATGTAACCGATGACTCCATTCTGCAAAATCTTTTTCTTTGGCAAAGCGTATGGCCGAATCGGCTGGAAAACGGGTAGTAGCAATAACCGATGCTCCTGAACGCAACATCATCAGCGTAGTATGGTAGCCTATTTTTAGTCGTGAACCGGTAATAAGAGCTACCTGCCCTGTCATGTCACAACGTTGAAAGCGTTTGGCATAATTCAAATCGCCACACTCGGTACACATCGAATCGTAAAAATGATGTATTTCGGTATAACGTTTTTTGCAGACGTAACAGTTCTGTTCGGAAGTAAGAAAATGTTTGCCTTCGGTGGCAGCCGACTCCGGTAAGGATATTTGTTCAGGAGCCTGAAATACACTTGCCAAACGGGCACTGCGAATGCTGGATGCAGCACGGGCTTTACGGTTAATATCGGAGAGTTCTTGCTTTTTAGCTACTTTGAGTCCTTTATTGCGTTTTTTCAGTTCCGCTCTGTCGGGACGACTGATTTGTCCCGCAACCTTCATCAGTTTTATTCGTTGCTCTTCCGACAAGTGAACCAGCTGATCACCATTGTCGAGTAAATGCTCTAAAACTGAGATGCAATTATCTATCTCACTTGTATTTAATTTTTCCTTTTCTTCTTCGCTACGCTCCATGAATTCCCTGTTTGACATAAGCTGCAAAGGTAATAGTGTTGAGACAATTTTCAATACTTATTTTTCGGCTATTTCCACAAAGACTTTTTTTTGTAAACACAAGTTTCGAAAACGGCACAAATAAACGCAATCTTATTCATGTCTCCTCCCTCTGTTTACAGACCCTAATTTGCGAAAACTTATGTCATTGACCTTATTTGCGTGCTCATAAATATTTTTAGTGAGTGTAAAAAACCATTATTTAATTTCTCTTACTTCCTATTTTGTATATAGTTGATTATTCCAATTACATCATCACCACCCAACCCATTGTCGTGTGCAGCCTGGTAGGTTTCAATAAGCGATTTCGACAATGGAAAATCTGCACCTGCCTCCTGAGCCAGCAAAATGTCCTTTAGCATAAGGTCGAGGGCAAAAGCCGGATCAAAGTTGTTTTCGAGCAAAAGTGGAGTTTTTACTTTGGTGGCACCACTTCCGCAAGCACTACCATTGATAATGCTCAACATCTCATTGCGGTCTACACCAAGTTTGTCGGACAACAGAACTGTTTCGGACAGGCCCAGATAAATCAGCGAAACAAAATAGTTGACACAAAGCTTGGCTGCAAGACCTTTCCCGTTTTCACCTAAATGCCGGATAGATTTTCCCATTTTTTCGAGGTACATCAAAGCACGATTAAAATCCCGATCATCACCACCCACCATGATAGTCAATGTTCCTTCGGTAGCAGGTTGCGTACTTCCGGCCACAGGTGCATCAATAAGTCGTGCTCCTTTTGCTTTCAGTGCATTGGCAGTAGCTATGCTTGCTTTTTGCGAAATAGTACTCATGTCCACAAACAGTTTCCCTTGTACATCGAGAGACAGAATTTCGTCATACACTGCTTTTACCGACGCATCATTTGTAAGCATGGTAAACACCACATCGCTGTTTGCTATCAACGCACTGATGGATGAACTAACTATAGATGCTTCTACAAAATCATGAGCCTTTTCGGCGGTACGATTATATACCGTAAGCGGAAAACCTGCTTTTTCCAAATTTTTAGCCATGGGATGTCCCATATTGCCCAACCCTATAAATCCTAGTTTTTCAATATTCATATTATGAGTAAATTAAATTGAATAATACCTGATGAATGAATCAGCACAAAATTAATGGTCTTGTAACAACGGGAATAGACAACTGCGGTTAAATAACCGCAGCAATATGTTATTTTATATAGGAAGATCAACAAATCTTATTTAGTTGCCTGCTCCTGAAAATTCTTTAGTATAAATACTAGCCTAAATGAAAAAATAAACGCAGCTCCCCGGTAAACTATCCTATTTGCGAAAATTTGTGTCATTGGCGTTATTTGCACGCTCCTGAAAACAGCCCTACATTAACTGAAACAGGCAATAATAAGCTTTTTTAATCCAAAACAAAAAATAAACACAAATATTGTTGGCAAAATTAATTTCATTTTGTATTTTTGGACTGTAAAAATTTATACTATTCCGAATCAAAAACAATCTATGAAAGAAAACGACTTAAGACTGCTGCTATCCATAGACGACAGAGTAATTGCTGAAGATATACAGGCTACTCTGGAAGAATATGAAATCTACACAATGTTAGTCTCTGACAATCC
>DAIQOQ010000278.1:0-3736 GCA_036787795.1 Paludibacter sp.
GAATCTGATATTTAAATGCTTCAATCGATCCGCCATTACCGTGTAACATGATTAAAGGTTCGCCACTTCCATAAATTTCGTAATAGAGCTTGATGCCATTAATCAGGGCATAATGTCCGGCTTGTGGATTACTACCGTAAACAATTGCCTTTTTTTGAGCAAAAGCTGTAATGATACACGAAATTACGGAGATAAAGAGTATTGTTCGTTTTTTCATAGATGGAATTATTGTTGTCCGGTATAAAACAGTAGATTCTTCGCTTCGCTCTGAATGACATTTCATCACAATGTCTTGTAGGGGATGGGGAAGGTTGGCGGCTTCGCCGCCAACCTTCCCCATCCCACAAACATAAAATATTGATTGTCATCTCGAACGAAGTGAGAGATCTCTCCGGTAAATTTTATAGATAAAGTTTACCAGAGAACATTAGTTTGAAATAGATCATTCATTTTATTTTTTCAAACGTAATTCGTATAAGTCGTTGCGTCGATCTTTCAGGTTACGCACACTGCCGTAGGTGTGTAACTCGTTCAGTAAATCCAGATTTACATCCGATACCAGAATCATTTCGGTATTAGGAGTTGCTTCGGCACATTTTCCATCAGTAGGGAATGCAAAGTCGCAAGGCGAGAAAACGCCCGATTGTGCATACTGAATATCCATATTATGTACACGGGGCAAATTACCCACACTACCGGCAATTACCACAAAGCATTCGTTTTCGATGGCACGGGCCTGAGCACAAATCCTTACGCGCGAATATCCGTTTTGAGTATCCGTCAGAAACGGAATAAACAGAATTTGCATGCCCTGATCGGCCATAATACGTGCCAGTTCGGGGTATTCCACATCATAACAAATCAGGATACCTATTTTAGCGCAGTCAGTATCGAATGTTTTAATAATTTTACCGCCCGATAGTCCCCAACTTTTTATTTCGTCGGGTGTAACATGTATCTTTTCGTAAGTATCATACGTTCCGTCGCGCCGGCAAAGAAAACCTACATTATACAAATCGTTGCCACGAAGTTGCGGCATACTTCCGGTAATGATGTTGATATTGTAGCTTATAGCCATTTTGATGAAACGCTTTCGTATTTCATTGGTGTATTGAGCCAGTTGCCTGATGGCTTGCGATTCTCCCAAATCGTTGAATTTAGCCATAAGTGGCGCATTGAAATATTCGGGGAAAAGGACGAAGTCGCTTTTATAGTCGGAAACAGCATCAACAAAGAATTCAACCTGTTCGAATACGTCGTCGATGGTATTGTACGATCGCATTTGCCATTGTACCAGTCCTACTCTGATAGTTGTTCTAGGGAGAAGAAAGTCCTGTGTTGGTGGTTGATAATATATGTTGTCCCATTGTAGCAGACAGGCAAAATGGCGTGAATCTTCATCGTTGGGAAGATAGTTAGTCATTACCTTGCGAACGTGGAAATCGTTCGAGAGCTGAAAGGTAAGTACCGGATCGTAAATTTCTTTTTTGCGGACTTTCTGAATGTATTCTTTCGGTCGCAGATCTTCGGCATATTTATGGAAGTTTGGAATCCTTCCTCCAAACATAATAGCCTTGAGATTGAGCGTTTCGCATACTTCTTTGCGATAATCATACATGCGTCGGGCTAACCGGAGTCCCCGGTATTCGGGGTGTACAAATACCTCTATACCATAAAGAATATTACCTTTGGGGTTATGTGTATTAAACGTTTCCTGGCCCGTAACCGAAGCGTAAGTATGATCATTTTTTACTATATCATAATCCACAATGATAGAAAGCGCACATCCTACAATTTTATTATCCACTACGGTTACTATTTGTCCTTCGGGGAAAATACGGATTAGTTTCTCAATTTGTTCATGCGTCCAGAATACATCACTGCCATCGGAATAGGTTCGTGTAAATGTTTGTGACAGCTGTGTATAATCTTCTATTTGTAAAGGTCGCATTATAACCTTGTTGATTCTCGGCATCGATTCCATAAGCTTATAATTTTATTAAAGGTGTTTAGAATTTATATAATTCTTTTAATCAATATATTGTGCTTAATAATGTTTATGTAATTTGTTTATCAAAGTAAGGACTATTTCATAAAATAGCCAAACTGTCTATTTTATTAATTTATTTATTGCATTTGGCAGCTTTGGTAATTTCTTGTTCTGTTGTTGAATTTTATGATATGTTTTTACAAAATACAAAGGTCCATTTTTTATACATTCTTTTAATGCCTCAGTTCCATTGTATTGTTCAATATGATATGCCATAAACAAACCTGTGATGCAGATATATTTATCCCAGTATTTTCCAAATAACCCGTTGTTCAATGCATTCATACGCTTTTCATCTTTTAGTTTGGTATTGAATATAATTTTAGAACTATCAGATAAAGATGTAAATGCTTTAATTTCTCTTTGTTTTAATTTTGCGTTTTTGCTATACTCTTCTTTCAATGGTTTTCCATCAGAAATGTAATGTGCGAGTCCCTCATTTAATATAAAGAGTAAAGCGCCATAGTTAATGTCATCAGCATTCCATGATTGCCAGTTGCTTTTTATATAGTCAGAAAGAATAGCATGGAATAATTCGTGAGACATCACATTCTTTAAAGCTTCCATTTGTTCGATAGAATTGTTACCATAAGTATTGTTTACTAATGTAAGATTGAAAATTATTGCAGGCGTTCCTTGATCTGTAACAGAGTAATCCCCATTTTTATTTACGTAGTTAAATGACATGGCATCCCCCCATTTCCAACCTGTAGCAGTAAAAAACACTTCGTAATTTCTAGCTAAGGAATAATCATTGGGAAAATATTTAATGACCCGTTTATATATATCTTGTGATAAATCGCAGTGTTTGATTCTATTCAGAAGTTCACTAATTTTTAGTTGTTCTCTGTAGGCGTCATTTAGTAAATATTGATTTCCGGATGTGCTATCTGCATAATTAAATTGCTTTAATGTGCTTTCATAAGTTTGAACATCTTTTTCCTGACTTTTCAAAAGTTGTTCCATGATTTGAGTTGCCGGTTGGCGTGTCAGATTGAAAATGTTGGTTTTATCACATCCTTTTTTCATCCAATCTAATAGCGAGTCCACTGACTCGGTGTGCAAAATAAATTTGTTTTGAGCGGCTAAACAGTTTATAAAAGAAATGAATAGGATGATTGAGAATGTTTTCTTCATTATTTTTTAGTGTATTTTTTATTCTGTAAACTTAGAGTTGGTTTTACATATATTTTGTCCTGAAATGAGAGACAACTTAATTATTTCTTATTTTATTATGTGTTGTCTCAACTATCTATTTAGCTGTTAATCGTATCTTATTACATTGCAAATGTAAAAACAATTATTTGTAAACGGTCAGCTAAATGCTGATTTTTCTGTTAGAATTTTATTATTTCTTTTTCTTCGAAGCATATTTAGTTGTTTACTTGTCCACAAATTCTTATTTTTGCAAATAAAGAAAACGAGATCCTACTTAACGTTTAACCAATAATACCCGCTACGCGTCCTGTTCACTGGATCGGTTCGGGAGTTAATTTATAGCAACATAATGAAATCCCAACTGGAATCCCAAATAGAATTTCTTCGACGCGAACTTGAGCAGCATAATTATAACTATTATGTGAAGTCCACCCCGACTATTTCCGACTTCGACTTTGATACCAAACTCCGCGAATTACAGGAGCTGGAGTTGGCTAATCCCGAGTTTTTCGATCCCAACTCACCTAC
>DAIQOQ010000279.1:0-3729 GCA_036787795.1 Paludibacter sp.
TGCATCAGTTCCATTTGTTTGGTTGGCATTTTCAGGGTAAAAACCGCTCCTCCGTGTTCGTTGTTTGCTGCGGCAACGGTTCCGCCCTGAGCTTCTACAAATCCTTTTACTATCGATAATCCGAGACCTGTTCCACCGGCCTTAGCATTCTTTCCACGGTAAAATTTATCGAAAACAGCTGCAAGTTCCGTCTCGGGAAAGCCTGTTCCCCGGTCGATAACCTGAATGCTCAACCATAAATTATTCATAAATACCTTCAATTCAATAGTACTACCTGCGGGAGCATTCTGGGTAGCATTCAAAATCAGATTGTGCAATACCTGTTCCATTAATCCAAAGTCGACAAACAGCAAAGGCATATCGCTGGGGATGGATACCTTGAATTTGAACGCTTCCAGCTCGTGTTTAAGCGAGTCCGAAACCGAGTTCGCCAAATCCTGAGCATCGCACCAGTCGGGATTGGGGGTTATTCTGCCCGATTCGAGTCGCGACATGTTCAGCAGATTTTCAACCAACCTGTTCAACCGGATGGATGCGGTATTTATTTCGGCATACAGCTCTTTTTTTATCGGTTCAGTCAGGTTTTGCGACGATAAAGTTTCCGATGAGCCCATAATGGTGGCTATGGGAATGCGCAATTCGTGCGAAATGGAGCTGAATAAGGTTTTATACAGTTTTTCCGACTCACTGAGGATGTAGGTCTTTTTTGCCGCATTGCGCAATAATTCACGCTCATACTTACCCGTTATCTGTGCCAACGACGACTCCCAAAACTGCTCTTCGCCGTGGGTGAAAATACTTGCTTGTTTTACAGCAATGACCCCCAGCGTACCATTACTGCCCGTCAGTGGATAATACGTGTATTCATTAGAAGGAAGTGTATTTGTGTATTTTCCGGCTTTGATGGCATTTTTTTGTACCCAGCTCACAATGCTCAGTTCGTTTTCTCCTATCCGGATGGATGAGTCTTTAGAGGACTCAATTACCGATTGATTCGTATCATCTTTTACAATGATAGCACTTTCCAGATTAAAATTTTTCAGAATAAATTCTACTGCTCTTTTTATAACTTCATGATAGCCCGAAATAGTATTTAGTTCTTTTGTAAGCTGATATAAGGCATTTGTACGCTCTTCACGTATTCGTATTTTTTTCTCCTGTCTACGTACTCTTGAGGTTAAGATTCCATTCAAAAGCGCAATGATGAAAAACATCATAAGCAGCAACATGTCCACCGGGTTCTGAATATTGAGGGTGAACTGAGGAGGTATGAAAAAATAATCCCAGATTAATGCGCTGGATGCTGCTGCAAAAAGAATGGGCCCCGTGCCGTAGAACAGAGCCAACAACGATACCAGAAACAGCAAGATAAACGAAACGGACTGGTAGCCGATCAGATCTTTCAGAAAATAACTTATAATAGAAGTCAAAGCTACGATAAGCCCTACAACCAGATACTGCCCGCTGTTGGATGTGAAGGACGGAATGGAAACCTGATCTTTGAATTTATCGTCGGCCGGAGCATCCGACCCGAGAATATAAACATCGATATTGCCGCTGTATTTAATCAGTCGGTTTACAAAGTTTCCAAGTTTTAGTAATGACCGAAAATTTCGTACACGTGGTTTCCCTACAATGATGTGTGTTATGTTTTCCTTTTGAGCAAAATCCACTATCGCTTTCACCAGGTTGTCATTCGTAACAATGCGCACCTCAATGCCCAGTTGCTTGGCTAAGTCTATGTTGGAGTCCAGTTGCAGCTGATCTTTGGGCGTTAATCTGTGACTGGTTTCCACGTATAGTGCCTGAATATTGGCTCCCATGGAGTACGATAAATTTTTCGCCCAGCGCAATAATCCGGCCGAAAAAGGGCTGGTACCGATAGCAACAAGGAAATGGAGTCCCGATTTCCACGGTCCTTTAATGCGTTTGTTCTGCATGTAATCATGCAGCTGATTGTCTACCCTATCGGCAACAATACGTAAGGACATTTCGCGCAAAGCAGTAATATTTCCTTTGCGGAAAAAGTGATTTACCGCTTCTTTCGACCGTTCAGGGGCATATACTTTGCCGTCCGAAAGACGTTGAAGAAGTTCGTCGGGAGTTATATCAACTAATTCAATATCATCTGAATTTTCAAAAATAAAGTCCGGCAAAGTTTCGCGGATAATCACGCCCGTGATTTGTGCCACAGTGTCGGTGCGACTTTCCAAATGCTGAACGTTCAGCGTAGTGAAAACATTGATCCCGTTTTCCAGAATTTCCTGTACATCCTGATAGCGTTTGGTGTGCCTGCTACCTGCTGCATTGGTGTGTGCCAGCTCATCTACCAGCACTATCTGTGGATGGCGTGCTATAATAGCATCTAAATCCATCTCCTGTACGGAGGTGGATTTATATTCAATGGCTTTGCGGGGAATTATCTCAAACCCGTTTACTAAAGCTTCTGTTTCTTTTCGTTTATGTGTCTCCACATACCCGATAATGATGTCATTCCCTTTTTTCTTTTCATCGTGTGCCGCCTGAAGCATGGTGTAGGTTTTGCCCACACCGGCACACATACCGAAGAAAATCTTCAACTTGCCTCGTTTACTTTTTTCTTCTTCCCGGGCCAATGCCGCCAGCAGTTCATCAGGGTTGGGTCTGTCAATTTCGAAATCATTCATGTTAGTATGGATTAAAAATAAACACTAAGTCACGGAGAACACTGAGAAACACTAAAATATATAATCAATAATTGCTAATTGTTGATTATATATCTTAGAATAGTGCGTTTATAAAACCTAATGTAAATATATTTTTACATTAACAAAAAGAAGTGGTACTCTCTTTTGTTCGTATCTTCCATGATTCATCGATCGTAGATACAAAAATTTCACCATCTCCACTTTTTCCTGTATTGGCTGCGTTTAAAATGCAGTCAACAGTGACTTTTAAGTTCTCGTCGGGAACCACAATGTTGACTAAATACCGGGTGACGTCAGATTGAAACAGGTTACCACGATAAACGCCTTGCATCTTTAATTTTTCTGCACCCAAACAATCTGTATACGTAAAAGAACTAATGTTGATAGATTGGAGAGCTTCCTTTACGTCTTCGATTTTTGTATCTCTGATTATAGCCTCAATTCTTTTCATAGCCTTGCTTATTTTAGTTTGTCTAATGCAATATTCAGTAATAATACATTTACCCGACTTTCGCCCAAGCACATCAGTTGAGGTCCTTCGCTCATTTCTTCAACAAGTGTTTTCAACTTTTGTTTTTGTGTGTTATTAAAATATCTTGCTTTAGCAATCCGGTTGATTTGCAATTCGGCAGCTTCGGGCGAAATATGCGGATCAAGACCGCTGGCCGATGCAAAAAGCATATCCGACGGGACTTCTGCATTCTGTTCAAGTTGGTTGAACTTGATAAATTTATTTTTCCGTTCAGAAACCAGACTCTTTAGTTTTGCGCTGGTTAAGCCATAATTACTTCCACCCGAAGGTAAAGGATTATTTCCAATTGCTGAAGGACGCGAAGTAAAATAGATAGTACTATCGGATTGTTGTCCGATCAGTTCGCTTCCTATTATTTTATTGTCTTTTAAAATCAGGCTTCCATGGGCCTGATGAGGAAAAACAACCTGTGCAATACCCGTAACTAAAAGTGGATATATGATTCCGGTAAGAATTGTAAAAACCAGGAATATTTTTATTGCGATACCAAATGTTTTCATTTTTCAATTA
>DAIQOQ010000090.1:0-11675 GCA_036787795.1 Paludibacter sp.
ATGTCTTTTTCTTTTGTAGGCTATCGGCAAGCTCTTTTTTGCTTCTTATTGCAAGTCCGAAGGACTTAAATGTAAATAAGCGACTGTATCAAAAGCACGCAAATACCGCAAATAACACAAATTTTCGCAAATAAGATTTGTAAAAATAGAATGTTATTTGTTGAATTCCAATTTGATAAGATTGCGTTAATTTGCGCATTTTTATTTGCGTCATTTGCGTTCAAAAAGACTTTTGAGACAGCCTCATAAAGCTAAGACTTAAACAAGAAACCCGAAAGGGGTTCAATACCAACATACTATTTTATCATTCAACCCACTTCGGGGTTGTGGACGCAGGAAACACTCGTACCCCCGGTTGCGCTTCACTTACCGGGGGCTACTCACATTTAGCCACTTCGTGGCTATGAATATGGCTTTATTATTTATGTTGTCCTATGAAATTCAAAGCTCCTTTTTCAGAAAAAACAATCAAATTGTTTCAAATTGAAACATCTATATAAAACACTGAAACACAATATACATGTATGGTATTCACTTATTTTGAATACAGATAACTCTCTGAATACCTACATTAAAGTACATTTTAGTAGGTATTTTGCTCCTGTTTCAAAAATTGTTCATCACATAAACACTAACATATTATAATATACTGTAAATTGGATTAACATTTATTTTTATGCGCAATTTTATTTATTTGTTTTCCAACAATTTGAATGAATTGTAACCTGTACATTGCAAAAATGAGCGAAGCTTGGTTTCATCTGATTTTAACCGAAAAATATTCGTACAATAGAAAAAAAATCGTTCCTTTGCAGCGTTTTTAGGCAAATAAAATTTAGTCATTTATATGAGCAGTTTATCGCTTTTCCTCACAGTATTCCTAACCGGAATGTCTTTAGTGGTTGCCGGTCTCGGCATTGCCCTACTATTAGCACCAAAATCATTCAATCTTCAAAAAGGAGAACCTTATGAATGTGGTATCCCAACACACGGAACTTCGTGGATGCAGTTTAAAGCAGGTTATTACCTGTATGCTATTCTGTATCTTATGTTCGACGTGGAAACCATCTTCTTGTTTCCCTGGGCTACCATCGTTCGCGATTTAGGTTACACCGGATTGTACAGTATTTTGTTTTTCGTAGTAATTCTCGGATTAGGTCTGGCTTACGCATGGAAGAAAGGAGTATTAAAATGGAATTGAAAAATAATATAAAGGGAATTCCCACCGAGGAATTCAACGACAACGAGTATCTTGAAAACTACGTAAAGGAACTCGAAGCCAACGGTGTAAATGTGGTACTAAGCAAGATAGACGAACTCATCAATTGGGGACGTTCGAACTCTGTATGGCCATTGATTTACGCTACCAGCTGTTGTGGTATTGAGTTTATGGCTTCGGCTGCTGCTCACCACGACATTTCGCGTTTCGGTATGGAAGTTACCCGTAACAGTCCGCGTCAGGCCGATTTAATGATTGTAGCAGGTACCATGGTTCATAAAATGGCTCCACTGATTAAACGTGTGTACGACCAGATGGCCGAACCGAAATATGTCATTGCCATGGGTGCATGTGCCATCTCGGGTGGTCCGTTTATCAATTCGTATCACGTGGTGAAAGGGGTTGATCAGATTATTCCGGTGGATGTATACATTCCGGGATGCCCTCCCCGCCCCGAGTCTTTATTTTACGGTTTGATGCAATTGCAACGTAAAATTAAGGTAGAACAATTTTTGGGACACAAACAACGATGACCCCTAAATCCCCTAAAGGGGACTTTAAGAGTGGCATTTGAATGGATAAACTAATCCCATTCCCCTCAAGGGGGTTAAGGGTAATATTATATAAAACAAAACTAATCTAGTTCCCCTTTAGGGGTTAGGGGTTATATTATGGAAAACATAAAAAAGCTAATAATTAATACTGTACCCGATGCAGTTATTGAAGATAAGCAAAAACTGACAGTAACAGTAGTACCGGATAAATTGCACCTGCTGGCAAAAACTCTTCGCGACAATGCGGCTTTGCCAATGGATACGCTGGTATATTTAATCGGTATGGATCGTGGCGAAGAACTGGGCGTGAATTATCTGCTTTGTTCGTCCACCGATCTGTCGAAAGAAGTAGTGCTGAAAACCGGAACTACCGATAGAGAAAACCCCTTGTTGTATTCTGTTACCGACCTTTTTGAAACGGCTCATTATAACGAACGCGAAGTGTTCGCTTTGCTGGGTATCCGTTTTATCAACAACCCCGATATGCGTAAGTTCTTCCTGAACGGCGATTGGGTTGGTTATCCGTTGCGTAAAGATTACGATGCTAATCCCGAAATTAATCCGGTTTCACTGGAAAGTAAGGATATCATTGATATTGCTCCCCGTATTATGGAAAATGCCGAAGGAGAATTGGTAGAAGATACGGTGAATATTTTTGAAGACGACGACTACATTATTAATATAGGCCCTCAGCACCCGTCTACCCACGGTGTTATGCACTTCCGCACAGCATTGGATGGCGAGATTGTAAAAAAGATCGATGTACACAGTGGTTATATCCACCGCGGTATAGAAAAACTGAGCGAAAGCCTTACTTACCCGCAGATACTTCACTTTACCGATCGGTTGGATTACCTTTCGGCCAACATTAACCGTCATGGTTTGTGTATGTGTGTGGAAAATGCAGCGGAAATTGAAGTTCCCGAACGGGCACAATATATTCGTACCATCATGGACGAATTAAACCGTATTGATTCGCACTGTCTTGCATGGGCTTGTCAAACCAACGACCTCGGCGCAACCACTGCCTTTATATATGGTATGCGCGAACGTGAGGTGATTCTGGATATATTTGAAAAAACCTGTGGTGGACGATTAATCATCAACCAAAACGTAGTAGGTGGTGTGATGTTCGACATCTATGCCGACTTCCAGAAAGATGTAAAAGCTTTTATTCCGTATATGCGCACCAAGCTGGTGGAATACGATCGCTTCTTCTCGCACAACGTCATCGGCCTCGGTCGTATGGTAAGTATTGGTAACCTATCCAAAGAAGATGCCATCAGCTATGCCGTTACCGGTCCTGCCGGACGTGGTTCGGGTTGGTCGTGCGATATTCGTAAACATATCCCTTACGCTTTGTATGACAAAGTGGAATTTAAAGAAATTATCCGTACCGAAGGTGACTCGTATGCCCGTTACCTGAACCGTCTGGATGAAATTGAAGAATCGTTACATATCATTGAGCAATTGATCGACAACATTCCGGCCGGCGATATCTGTGCGAAGGTGAAACCAATCCTGAGACTTCCGGAAGGAGAATATTACTCGCGTGTTGAAGCGTGTCGTGGTGAGTTCGGTGTATTTATCGAAAGCCGTGGCGACAAAACTCCATACCGCCTGAAATTCCGTTCACCTTCTATGGCATTGGTATCAGCCATGCCGTTGATTTGCCAAAACGAAAAGATTTCCGACTTTATCGGCATCGGGGGGTCTATGGACTATGTAATTCCGGATATCGACAGATAATAGCCTCCGGCGATAGTTACCTGCGGTGATATTTACTCACTTCGTTCGTGATATTAGCCTTCGGCGTTATTAAAAATCCAGTCATTAGTTTTAATTCGAGAAATTCGTATTTATAAAATAAATATATGTCATTAAATTATTCACAACCGTTAGAAATTAGTAACCTGACAAGTTGGTTAGACGCTACCCTGAGAAGCAGTTTAGCTGAATTCTGGGTATTACTCATTGAATTTGTTTTGGTAGCTGTTGTTCTGTTGGCTGCTTATGCCGTAATAGCATTGATCCTTATTTATGCCGAACGCAAAATAACCGCATTCTTTCAGGCACGTTTCGGTCCGAATCGTGTTGGTAAATGGGGACTCTTACAGAGTGTTGCCGACATGATTAAGATCTTATTGAAAGAAATTATAAAAATCAACCGTTCGGATCGTTTCTTATTCTTCGTTGCTCCTTTCTTTATGATTGTGGCTTCTATGCTTACCTTCGGAGCGGTACCTTTCGGAAAAGGACTTCATGCCATCGACTTCAACATCGGTGTACTATATGTAACAGCTGTTTCATCGTTGGGTATCATCGGTGTATTGTTGGCCGGTTGGTCAAGTAATAACAAATACTCCATGATTGGTGCTATGCGTAGTGGTGCTCAGTTTGTAAGTTATGAATTATCTGCAGGATTTGCTCTGATGACCATCGTGGTGTTGGCCGGAACCATGCAGTTTTCTACAATGATAGAAGGACAACGTTATTGCTGGAATATTTTCAACGGACATATTTCGTCGATTATTGCTTTTGTGATCTATTTGATTTCAGGACATGCCGAAACAAACCGTGGACCTTTCGACTTACCGGAAGCTGAATCGGAATTAACTGCCGGTTATCACACCGAATACTCGGGTCTTCAGTTCGGGTTCTTCTACCTGGCCGAATACCTGAACATGTTTATCATCGCTTCTATTGCCACTACCGTATTCTTAGGTGGTTATATGCCAATACAGGTACATGGATGGGATGGCTTTAATCAGATCATGACTTATATCCCTACTTATATCTGGTTCTTCGGAAAAACAGCGGTATTGATTTTCCTTAGCTTATGGGTTCGTTGGTCATTCCCACGTTTACGTATCGACCAGTTATTGAATCTGGAATGGAAATATCTGTTACCTATCAACCTGGTAAATATATTGCTGATGGTGATTTTAGTATTGACAGGATTAACCTTAACCGATTTATTTCCGGGTTTATTCTAACCCCCGATAAATCTCCCAAGGGGACTTATAAATAGTACAATTTGATAATTAATTACGAATTGTCAATTGCGAATTATGAATTTTGAATTTAGAATTATAAATTAGATAAAATGAGTTCAGTATCAAAATATTTTTCAGGCTTATTCACCGGCATCAAATCATTGCTGACAGGTATGGGTGAAACCTGGAAAGAGTTGTGGACAAAGAAAGTAACACAACAATATCCCGAAAACAGAGACACCCTCGTTATATCGGATCGTTTCCGTTGCGAATTGACTATGCCTCATGACGAAAATAATGAGCATGCTTGTACCTCGTGCGGTATTTGTCAGATGAACTGTCCGAACGGAACTATCCGGGTTACTTCTAAAACCATCGAAACAGAAGATGGTAAAAAGAAAAAAATTCTGGATACTTACAACTGGGATTTGGGAATGTGTACTTTCTGTAACCTGTGTGTACTTACCTGTCCTTCGGATGCCATCAAATTCGAAAACACTTTCGAAAATGCAGTGTTTACGCGCGACAAGCTGAAACAACAACTGAATCACGAAGGTTCGAAGATGCGCGAAAAGAAAAAAGAGGTGAAACCTACAGAACCGAATGCATAATTCATAATGTATAATTTATAATTAAAATATAACCAAGTCCGGAAACTTTTATAGTAGGCCGGCGACATAAGATTATGGCACAACAAATTATATTTTTCATTTTAGCAGTGGTAATAGCCGTTTTCTCGGTTATGGCTGTAACTTCAAAACACATTATCCGCTCGGCAACTTATTTATTATTTGTATTGCTCGGTACAGCCGGTTTATACCTTTTATTGGGATACAATTACTTATTCGCTGTTCAGATAGCTGTATATGCAGGTGGTGTGATGGTGCTGTTTATTTTTGCCATCTTACTAACCAACAGACCCGGTGAAGACTTAAGAAAAGAATTAGCCGTAAGACGTTACGCTGCCGGACTCACAGCGTTGGTTGGACTTGCTTTTTGTGGACACATCATTTATTATAATGTAAAGAAAGTTTCGTCATTGGTAGCTCAAAGCGATTTAACTCCTCAACAGTTAGGTCATACCATGATGGGAACCGATAAATATCAGTACTTACTACCTTTCGAAACTATCAGTATTTTACTGTTGGCTTGTATTGTGGGTGCTATTATGATTGCCAGAAAACGATAACTAAGTGTACAGTTACCAGTTGATAGTTGACAATAATAAATGCAACATTTCAACCATGTAACTATCAACAACTAACTAACAACTAAAATATATGGATATTTTAAATAACATTTTTGCCGGACAAATTCCAATTGAAGCATACTTAGGTGTAAGTTTAATTATGTTCTTTGCCGGAGTATATGGTTTTTTATCGCGCAAAAGCATGCTGATGATCTTAATTTCGATAGAACTAATGCTCAATGCGGCTGATATCAACTTCGTAGTGTTTAATCGCTACTTATACCCCGGACATCTGGAAGGTTTTTACTTTGCGCTGTTCACCATAGCCATTGCTGCCTGCGAAACTGCTGTAGCCATTGCTATCATCATCAATATCTACCGGAACTTAAGCAGTGTAGAAGTTGGCAATCTGGATCAAATGAAAGAATAGTCTTATTAATTCACAATTAATAATTCATAATTTATAATTATAAAACATGCAATATACATTATTGATTTTAGTACTTCCTCTTCTTAGTTTCATCGTGTTGGGACTGGTGGATTCAAAATGGAAGCCCAAAGTAGCCGGAACAATCGGAACTATTGTTTTAGGAATTATCACCGCCCTGTCCTACTTCACGGCCTGGGAATATTTCAGTATGCACCAGGTTGCCGGTGTGTACGAAAAAGTGATTCCTTTTAATACCGTATGGATTCAGTTTACCGAATTTCTGCATATCGATTTAGGTATTTTACTCGATCCTATCTCGGTGATGATGCTCGTGGTGATTACTACCGTATCATTTATGGTAAACATCTACAGTTTGAGTTACATGGATGGTGAAAAAGGATTCCAACGTTATTACGCGTTCCTTTCGTTGTTTACCTTCTCTATGTTGGGACTGGTAATAGCTACCAATATCTTTCAAATGTATATTTTCTGGGAATTAGTGGGCGTTTCGTCTTACTTATTGATCGGATTCTATTATACCAAAGCATCAGCCGTGGCTGCTGCTAAAAAAGCATTTATCGTAACCCGTTTTGCCGATCTGTTTTTCCTGATTGGTATTCTGGTACTTTCGTTTTACACCAAAACGTTTGATTTTGGCATATTGACTTCGGGTAATGCCAGCGTATTTGCGGCTACAACCGGTGTTAGCTTTATGGGTTTCTCGGTACTAAGCTGGGCAATGGCACTGATCTTTATCGGTGGTGCAGGTAAATCAGCTATGTTCCCTTTACACATCTGGTTACCGGATGCTATGGAAGGTCCTACTCCTGTATCGGCTCTGATTCATGCTGCAACCATGGTGGTTGCCGGCGTATTCCTTGTTGCTCGTTTCTTCCCTGTATACGAAGTTCAAACTCCTGAAGTATTACATGCCATTGCTTATGTGGGTGCATTCACTTCCTTGTTTGCAGCAGTTATTGCCTGCGTGCAAACCGATATTAAACGTGTATTGGCATTCTCTACCATTTCGCAAATTGGCTTTATGATGGTGGCATTGGGCGTTTCGGGCTATGGTAGCCACGAAGGACTTGGTTATATGGCTTCCATGTTCCACTTGTTCACACATGCTATGTTCAAGGCTTTGTTATTCTTAGGTGCCGGTTCGGTCATTCATGCCGTTCACAGCAACGAGATGAAAGATATGGGCGGACTTCGCAAATATATGCCGATAACAAACTGGACATTTCTGATTGCTTGTCTGGCTATTGCAGGTATTCCTCCTTTCTCGGGATTCTTCAGTAAAGATGAAATCTTATCGTCATGTTACGAATTCAGTCCGTATATGGGTGCAACCATGACATTTATTGCTGCGTTAACTGCATTTTATATGTTCCGTTTATACTTCAACATTTTCTGGGGTAAAGAAATGAAAGTAGAACATGATCACGGACATCATGCTCCTCACGAGTCTCCGCTTGCTATGGCTTTACCATTGGTATTTCTGGCAGCAGTTACTATTTTAATTGGAGTGGTTCACTGTATACCCGGATTACCTCATTTTGGAGAATTTGTAAGTAGTGATAGAATGGATTATCAAATTCATTTAGATCCGATGGTAGCTACCATGAGTGTGGTGATTGCTGCTGTAGCCATTCTGGTTGCAACAATCATGTATCGCAAAGAAAGCAAAATACCGGGAACACTGGCTACAACTTTTGCCGGATTGCACAAAGCTGCTTCACATCGTTTTTATATCGACGAAGTATACTTGTTTATTACCAAGAAAATTATCTTCAATAATGTATCACGTCCATTGGCATGGTTCGACCGTCATGTGATTGATGCTACTATGGATGGATTTGCTAATACTACTCAATGGGTTTCTTTGAAAATAAAAGGATTCCAGTCGGGTCAGGTACAACAATATGCTTATGTATTCCTGTTGGGGACTCTTTTAATTACACTTTTGGTGCTTATTTTTTAGGTTCCTGTCCCCAGTAGGGGAAATCTATTAGTTTTGTCTTTGATTTATTTACAATATTACTAACTTATCTTTTCCCCCTTTAGGGGTTAGGGGTAGTATTAATAATTATAATATGAACTTTTTATCCTTATTCGTTCTCATTCCGGTTTTAATGATGGCAGGTTTGTTCCTCTCGAACAGTCGGAAGCAACTTTTGTCCGTCATGACTACGGGAGCAATACTCTTAATGATCTTCTCCGGTGTATTGACATACATGTACTTTGCGGAGCGGGCAGCAGGCAATTTAGCTACGATGATTTTCACTGCCGATACTGTTTGGTATGCTCCATTCAACATTCACTATTCAGTTGGTGTGGATGGTATATCGGTTGCCATGCTTATCCTTACTTCGGTCATAGTATTCACCGGTGTTTTTGCATCGTGGAAAATAGATCCGCTTCCTAAAGAGTTTTTCTTATGGTTCAGCTTATTATCTATCGGAGTTTACGGGTTCTTTATTTCTACCGACTTGTTTACCATGTTCATGTACTACGAAATAGCTTTGATACCGATGTATTTATTGATTGGTATCTGGGGAACGGGTAAAAAAGAATATGCTGCCATGAAACTTACCCTGATGTTGATGGGTGGTTCGGCACTGTTGCTGGTTGGTATTCTGGGAATCTATTACGGTTCGGGTGCAACTACCATGAATATTCTGGAAATTGCCAAACTACATATTCCGGTAGAATTACAATATTATTTCTTCCCACTTACCTTTACAGGTTTTGGTGTACTGGGTGCTATGTTCCCTTTTCATACATGGTCACCCGATGGTCATGCCTCTGCTCCTACTGCCGTTTCGATGTTGCACGCCGGAGTATTGATGAAACTTGGAGGTTACGGTTGTTTCCGTGTTGCTATGTATCTGATGCCACAAGCTGCTCATGAATTAGCATGGATCTTCTTAATTCTAACGGGTATCAGTGTGGTTTATGGTGCATTTGCTGCTGTCCATCAAACCGACCTGAAATATATTAATGCTTATTCTTCTGTTAGTCACTGTGGATTGGTACTTTTTGCTATCCTGATGATGAACGAAACTGCTGCTACAGGTGCTATCTTACAAATGCTTTCACACGGTTTAACCACTGCCTTGTTCTTTGCTTTAATCGGAATGATTTATGGAAGAACACATACCCGTTTAATTACCGAAATGGGTGGTTTGATGAAAGTGATTCCATTCCTGGGTGTTTGTTTTGTGATTGCAGGGTTGGGTTCATTAGGTTTGCCAAGCTTAAGCGGTTTCGTTGCTGAAATGACTATCTTCGTTGGTTCATTCCAACATACCGATATGTTCCACCGTGTATTGACTATTCTTGCTTGTAGCTCTATTGTTATTACAGCTGTGTATATTTTACGTATGGTTGGAAAATTCTTATTAGGAAAAATGCAGGATCCACATCATGAAGAGTTGAAAGATGCTACCTGGTATGAAAGAATCTCGGTAGTAACCTTGTTGTTCTTTATGTTCGCTCTTGGTTCTGCTCCTTTCTGGGTATCGGATATGATTCACCACAGCGTTCTTCCGGTAATAGGACAATTGATTAAATAATAAAAGAGTCAATGGTCTATAGACTATAGTCAATAGACACTAAATAAAGATTTAAAATTAAAGAAGACTGGTGACCATCGACTGGTGACCGTAGACAAAAATAAAGAACATGGATTACAGTAGTTTTTTACAGATGCGCGAAGAGTTTTCACTGTTAGGGGTGATGATTTTCCTTTTGATTTACGATATATTTGCCGGCGAAAAAGGATTGAAGTATTTCCAACCGGTGGCATTGGTACTTTTGACGGCACACACCATTATCAACTGTGTTCCGCGTGATCCTTTCGTCATTGCAGGGGGTATGTTTCACTATGTACCTGTGCAAACTTACGTAAAAAGTATTCTCAACGTAGGAACATTAATTGTACTGTTGCAGGCACATAAGTTTCTGAACGAAGATGCTAATCGTATCAAACGCGGTGAATTTTACTTCCTGACACTCTCTACCCTACTGGGTATGTACTTCATGATATCGTCGGGCAACTTCCTGATGTTCTTCATTGGACTGGAAACAGCTTCTATTCCGATGGCTACACTGGTTGCTTTTGATAAATACAACCGCAAATCGGCTGAAGCCGGTGCCAAATACATTCTGTCGGCTGTATTTGCTTCGAGCATCTCGGTTTTCGGTATGTCATTGATTTATGGTTCTACCGGAACATTATACTTTACCGACCTGGCAACTTTGATTACCGGAACACCGCTTCAAATTATGGCATTTGTTTTCTTTGTGGTAGGTTTGTTCTTTAAAATATCACTGGTTCCTTTCCACTTGTGGACTGCCGATGTATACGAAGGTGCTCAGACAAATATTACTTCGTACCTTTCGGTTATATCCAAGGGTTCGGCCGTGTTTGTATTGTTTACCCTGTTGGTAAAAGTATTTGGTAACCTGTCCGGTCAATGGCAACCTATCCTTTACGGAATGGCCATTGCAAGTATCACCGTGGCTAACCTCTTTGCCATCCGTCAACAAAACCTGAAACGTTTCCTTGCTTTCTCATCTATTTCGCAAGCCGGTTATATTCTGTTGGCAATTATCAGCGGAAGTGCTATGGGTATGGCTTCGTTGGTATACTACGTATTGGTATACATGTTTTCCAATCTGGCTGCTTTCGGTGTTATTTCGGTTATCGAAGAACGTACCGGTAAGGTTCGCATGGACGAATACAACGGTTTGTATCAAACCAACCCACGTCTGAGCTTTGTGATGATGCTGGCTTTATTCTCACTGGCAGGTATTCCTCCTTTTGCAGGATTCTTCAGTAAGTTCTTTGTATTCTCGGCAGCTGCCGCTCAGGGATATTATGTATTGGTATTCGTAGCGTTGTTGAACACAATCATTTCGTTGTATTACTACTTATTGGTGATCAAAGCCATGTTCCTGAACAAAAACGATAATCCGATAGAAGTTGTAAAAAGTGATGTTGCAGTGAAAATCAGTTTGGTGGTTTGTACTCTGGGTATTTTACTGGTTGGTTTATTCAGTACCATCTATACACAAATCAGTGCATTGAGCTTCGGATTCTGATTCTGATTACCTACCCGCTAAACAGGGTTATAAGATATAATAAAACCCGCTGTAAGTTTTGACTTGCAGCGGGTTTGTTGTTTATTTAGATTACGGTGCGCTGCACCTTAAACCTATTCGTGGAATCAAATTTCTAATCGGGTAGGAAGCGGTTTTACCCGCTGTCCTCCCACACCAC
>DAIQOQ010000006.1:0-2037 GCA_036787795.1 Paludibacter sp.
ATAAATGCTGTAAAATAATATCGCGACAAATCCAACTCTCACAAAAATAGGGAGCTTCGCCCCAGTGTCCGAGTTGTGAGTTAAAGAAACGCTGGGTAACACCGCGATCTTCCTCCCACCAACCGCGAATTGTACTCATATCGTGCGTAGAAGGAGTAACTACCGATAAATAAGGCGCATTATTGGGATGGAAAAATTCAATTTTGTTTGACTTTGGTGCCCGTTGAACTTCAAGGCTTAAAATGCCAAGCTCATTCATGGCCGAAGTAACACAGGGAGTCATCATGCCCAAATCTTCGCCACAAATCATCATGTTGGTAGCGCGTTTCAGAGCCGGTAGTTTTTCCATACCGGACCGATACCAGTTTGCATCCTGACGGCGATAGAAATAATCAACATACAACTCCCAAAGCCGGTCTTTCGTGTAATTGTCCAAATCGGCAAATGTACGGAGTGTTTCCATACCAAAGCGCGGATAATACTGAGTTCCGTTACTCCCTTCTACCTCAAAGAACAGCACGTTCGAAATCAGATCGAACAAACCCCACTTGATGCGTTCGGAAATTTCGCCTTCAACAAATAGTTTTTCAACGTACGCCTGACTCAGAAACTCTTCTTTCAGCCTCAGCACCCAACCATCTTCTATTTGCAGACAGTTAGCTTTAACCCACGATACATCTTCACCAAAGAAATCCCACAGAATTGCATCGGTAACATAAGGTTTGCAGTAACGGTTATAATCGAACCACAATCCTTTTTCGGCAAACTCGTTGATATGTATCGGAACAGATGGATTCAAAAAGCCCATGATTCCTTCCACCTGACTAATTGGAATTTGCCAGATACGGAAAAATCCTAAGATGTGATCAATCCGGAATGTGTCGAAATAATTCGACATTTGCGAAAAGCGTTTCTTCCACCAATCGAAACCGGTATGTTCTATTTCTTTCCAGTTATAAGTTGGCAGTTCCCAGTTTTGACCTTTTACAGCAAACATATCAGGTGGAGCACCCGCTTGCATGTGCATGTGGAAAAGTTCCGGCGAAACCCAGGTATCCACGCTGTTGCGATTCACCCCTATCGGAATATCACCTTTTAAAACAATGCCATGTGTATGTGCATAATGTGCAGCTTCTGATAACTGAAGATGTAAATGGTATTGAATAAAATAATTTACGGCAATATCATCGAAATGCGGTTGATCCGGCGAACTAAAACCGGCTATCTTCTGAGCATCATAAGCTGCAAAGTTCTGCCATAAACGATAATCAGACGTTCCGAACTGATCGCGCAGAACGCAATAAGCTGCATACGGAACCAACCAGTATTCATTCTCGGCAAAAAAAGCTTTAAATTTCTTATCAGCCAAAAACTTCGTTTTATTCAACAGATACAATTCCTTTGCATACTGAAGTTTGTAATTAATCACATTTAAAAACGAGATCAGTTCTTCAGCATTCAGTTCGGCTTGCTTTGCTTTATATTCGACTTGCAACGGATGTGTGGCCGGAAGTTTTCCGGTAGCCGGCAAATTCAGAAACAAGGGATTGAGTGCAAAGGCCGAAATGGCAGCATAAGGCAGCACATCAGTATCGGTATGAGTACCTATCGTATCGTTCAGCGGTAGTACCTGAATCAACTTCAGCCCCACTCTTTCAGCCCAATCAACCAGCAGTTTTAAATCGCCGAAGTCACCAACTCCAAAACTCTTTTTAGTCCGGATACTGAATACAGGCAAACCGACTCCGGCACCTTTCCACGCATTATTCGAGATACGAACAAAGCCATCGGAAAGTTGCACTTGTGTTTTCAGAGAAGTGTATATCGGTGCAATACGATCAGACCCAGATTCTAAATACCGGAACTGATTATCTACAGTCTCGAAAACTCCATATTTATAATGTACTTCATTATTTACCTTACTTAAGTCCAGTTCAACCGTCCACCAATCACCATCGGTCTGGCTCAGAATAACAGGTTTAGTAGTGGACCAGTTACCCAAGATGTCACAATCACCAATCAGGCAAACAGCTTCAT
>DAIQOQ010000006.1:2137-3700 GCA_036787795.1 Paludibacter sp.
ACAAACTGTCCGGAGTTTTCATCATACAGAACATATTTGTACGTAAATTGAAAATCCTCCGGCTTATTTATTTCAATCTCTGCCAACCAATCTTCAGCATATTGGAAATTTAGTGCTAATGCCTTGTCCAAATCCCCATTGCCTAGTTCTGGAATATTACCGCTGAGTAAAAGACGCTGGCCCCAATGAGTATAATAGGATATTTTAAAGTGTATTTTCATAGACAATTGAATTAAAGTCAATTAGGTTATATACATTTAACCACAAACAAAAATAGTGCTATTTTCATAGGCTACATTTTTGGTTGGTAAAAAAAACACAAAATTTGATTTCAAACGTTTGCGGGGAAATTGTGAATACATGGCAACAAACATAATTTAATCCAACAAAAAAATCAATTGAAATGAGAGCAAAACGAAATATCATATCCAAACCTAAACCAAAAACAATCATAAGAACTAAATTCTCTTAAATTTCAACTTTGCATCAAAACATTATAAATATTCATTGTCATTTAATCCCGATTTCGCAGCTTTATTATAATTATATTCTGTACTTTTGCAAAAAAATCGCTAAAACTAAATCTCACTTAAAAACCCATGCCAGCTTCAACTTCCCCTTTTAAAGTATTTTCAGGCACGAAGAGTCGTTATCTTGCCGAAAAGATTTGTCAAAGCTTAGAGTGCCCACTCGGAAACATGAAAATCCAACACTTCTCAGATGGAGAGTTTTCAGTTTCATACGAAGAATCAATCCGCGGTCAATACATTTACCTTGTTCAATCAACTTTTCCAAATTCCGACAATTTAATGGAATTATTATTGATGATTGATGCAGCTAAACGTGCTTCAGCTTATAAAATTATAGCTGTAATCCCCTATTTCGGTTGGGCGCGTCAGGACAGAAAAGACAAACCACGTGTATCTATCGGAGCTAAACTTATTGCCGACATGCTCGGAATGGCAGGTGTAGACCGCATTATCACAATGGATCTGCATGCCGATCAGATACAAGGATTTTTCGACATTCCGGTTGATCACCTGTATGCTTCAACCATTTTTGTTCCTTATATCAAGTCTTTAAAATTAAAGAATTTGGTTATAGCTTCACCCGACGTAGGTGGTTCTAAACGTGCAGGCTCTTACTCAAAATACCTGGGCGTTCCGATGGTTATTTGTTACAAAACCCGCGAGAGAGCAAATGTGGTAGGTGAAATGACTCTTATTGGTGACGTTTACGGCAGAGACGTAATTATTACCGATGACATGGTTGACACAGCCGGTACACTTTGTAAAGCAGCCGATCTGATGCTAAGCAAAGGTGCAAAAAGCGTTCGTGCCATCGTATCACATGGCGTAATGTCGGGCGAAGCAGGAGAAAAAGTAATGCAATCGGCACTCAGCGAAATTGCATTTACCGATTCAATTCCATTTGACACTAGCAAATGTTCAAAGGCTAAAATTCTTAGCATTTCAAAAATGTTTGCCGATACCATTTTCCGCGTACAGGAAAATCAATCAATCAGCGAACAGTACTTATTGTAATTCATAATTGAGAATTTAT
>DAIQOQ010000006.1:3800-5874 GCA_036787795.1 Paludibacter sp.
TGTTTTCATGTTCTTTATTTTTTCGTTTGATACCAACTGAAGAACATCTTTAACCTTATTGACTTTGATAGCTACAAACGAATAGTAATCTTTCACTTCTACCATTCCCAATTCATCTTTAGCCAGCTGACCTTTTTTAAACATAAAACCAACCACATCCATCTTGCTTAGTTTATCCTTTTTCCCTTTGCCAATGTAAAGAGTTGCCCATTCGGGCTTGGGAGCTGCAGATGTCAGAGCTGGTAAGCTATAAGGTATTGGTTCCGGGGCAATAAAATCCGGTAGGTTTTCATTGATAGCCTGCAATAAAAAAGCAGAACCCTCAGCCTCCATACGAGCTGTACGGCCATTGCGGTGTACAAACTCATCCAATCGGACCGGTGCATCAAAGTGAATAACATTTTTAATTTCGGGTATATCCAAACCACGCGATGCCAGATCGGTAGAGATAAAAGCGATGCAACTGCCGTTTCGAAATTTGGAGAGAGCCCGTTCGCGCTCAGTCTGTTCCAGCTTACCATGAAAAAACTCATTAGCCAAATGGCGCTCATTTAAATAAGCATGCACTTTTTCCACCGTGTCGCGCTGATTGCAAAATATCAGCGAGGAGTCATTACCCAACCGGCACAACAGGCGGTAAAGCAAATCCATTTTATCATTATTCTCCCCTTTTACCGAATAAATGCGGAGGCCTTTCAATATATTATTTTTCTCGGAGAAATCAAGTTTCAGCGCATTGACGATACCCGTAAAAGCAGGAATAGCCACTGCATCGGTAGCCGAAGTGAGTATGCGTTTATTGAGAGTCGGAATATTACTTATGATAATTTCCATTTGTTCGGTAAAACCCATTTCGAGCGACTTATCAAACTCATCGAGTACAAGTACCCGAATGGCGTCCAGCTCAAAGTTTCCCCGTTCGATATGATCCTGCAACCGACCGGGAGTTCCGATAAGTAACGCCGGCGGTACAGCCAGATCGCGCTTTTCGCCATTGGACGGACGCCCTCCAAAGCAGGTGTTTACTTTATAACCCGTACCCATACTACGCCACACTTGCTCTATTTGCTGAGCCAGTTCACGCGAAGGAGCCAGGATTAGAGCCTGCACTTTTTGAACATCCGGATTCATACTCAGCAACACAGGTAGCAGATACGCCAAAGTTTTACCCGAACCCGTAGGCGACAACAGAATAAGGTCCTGTTCTTTTTCATTCGCTTCGAGCGTGGCCAACTGCATAGCATTAAGCGATTCGATACCCATGCTTCCCAGCGTGTTATCAATTATAGTGGTATTATTTTTCATGCTACAAAGATAGTGTAAATATCGTTGAGATTTTATTAATTTGAAATCTAAGGTAATATACAATAAACCTTGAAGTTGAAACATATGATCGAAAATAAAATGTTCCGGTATATAGGGTCGAACATTCGGAAAATTTAGCTACTTTTGCACTTTATCATATCACCCGATACAAAATGGAATATACAACCTTACAAGGAAAGCTGATTATGCCCGAATATGGGCGAAACATACAACAAATGGTGACTCATGCGCTCACCATTGAAGATCGCGAAGAGCGCACCCGCTGTGTAAAAACAATTATCAATATTATGGGGAATCTGTTTCCATATCTGCGCGATGTGAACGATTTCAAACACAAATTGTGGGATCACGTGGCAATTATGTCTAATTTTAAACTGGATATTGATTTCCCTTACGAGATTCTTCAGGAAGAAAATTTGTATACCCGCCCCGAACCTATTCCTTACAAAAACTCGCGCATTCGTTACCAACACTACGGTCGGACATTGGAAGAAATGATTGAAAAAGTGGCTGTTTATCCCGAAGGCGAAGAAAAAAACGAACTGATTCGTTTAATTGCCAATCAGATGAAAAAGTGCTTCCTTACCTGGAACAAAGAAGTAGTTGACGACCGCAAAATTTTTGATGATTTGCGCGAACTATCGAAAGGTAAACTAGACATTCAGGAAGATTTCTTCAAGCTGGTAGAATCGAGAGATGTGCTGTTCAACAAAAAGAATAAACCTAAAAAGAAAAAATAATAACTACA
>DAIQOQ010000006.1:5974-8049 GCA_036787795.1 Paludibacter sp.
CTCACAACTGAAAAATTTATGTCGTCATTCCAAATCGAAGGCGGACGCCGACTATCCGGCTCTATTACACCACAAGGTGCTAAAAACGAAGCACTGCAAGTTATCTGTGCGGTACTTCTTACTCCAAAAACCGTAACCATAAGTAATTTACCCGACATTCTGGATGTCAACAACCTGATAAACCTGCTGGGTGACATGGGTGTTGACATCAAGCGTGAGAGTGCTCATACCTGCACATTCACCGCAGATAAGGTAAACATGGATTATCTTCAATCCGAAGATTTTTATCGCAAAAGTGCTGCATTACGCGGCTCAGTCATGATTGTTGGTCCACTGGTGGCCCGCTTTGGCAGAGCCATCATCCCCAAACCGGGAGGCGATAAAATTGGGCGCCGTCGTTTAGACACCCATTTTATCGGTATACAGAAACTGGGTGCTGAGTTTCATTACGATCCAGCTGCCAAACGCTACGAAATTGAAGCAAAAAAACTAATCGGATGTTACATGTTGCTTGATGAAGCATCGGTAACCGGAACTGCTAATATACTCATGGCTGCTGTGATGGCCGAGGGTACTACCACAATTTACAACGCTGCTTGCGAACCCTACCTACAACAGCTATGCAAAATGCTAAACGCGATGGGTGCCAACATATCGGGTGTAGGTTCAAACCTGCTGGTTATAGAAGGTGTAAGCAAACTGAACGGATGCGATCATCGTATTTTGCCCGATATGATTGAAGTGGGTAGCTTTATCGGTATGGCTGCCATGACAGCTTCGGAAATCACCATTAAAGATGTAGCATATAAAGAACTGGGTATTATCCCCGACAGTTTCCGTCGATTGGGTATTCAGTTGGAACAACGAGGTGATGATATCTTTATTCCCCATCAAAAAAATTATACCATAGAATCGTTTATCGACGGTTCAATAATGACCATAGCCGATGCACCCTGGCCGGGACTGACACCTGACCTACTCAGCGTGTTTCTGGTTATAGCCACCAAAGCCAAAGGCAGTGTGCTTATTCACCAAAAGATGTTCGAAAGTCGGTTATTTTTTGTGGATAAACTCATAGATATGGGTGCCCAGATTATTCTGTGTGATCCGCACCGGGCAACGGTTATCGGCCAAGGAAATCATCTTCACCTACGCGCTTCTACTATGAGTTCGCCCGACATTCGCGCCGGAATAGCATTACTTATAGCAGCAATGGCTGCCGAAGGAACCAGTATTATTCATAATATCGACCAAATAGACCGCGGTTATCAGGACATTGAACAACGACTGAACGCGCTGGGTGCAAACATAAAAAGGATATAACTAATCTCTAAAAAAACAGGAGGAACGCCGTATGCTAAACAAAAAAATTGTGGATTTGCTAAACAGCCAGATCAACAAAGAGTTTTACTCTTCGTATCTATATCTGGACATGTCGAACTATTATTATGCTAAAAATCTGAATGGTTTTGGCAACTGGTTTGCTATACAAACGCAGGAAGAGTATGCTCATGCCATGCTATTTCTGAAATACGTGCAAAACAATGGTGAAACAATAACGATGAATGCCATTGCCGCACCTAACAAAGCCTACTCTGATTTTAAACAACCGTTGGGAACATCGCTGGAGCATGAGATTTCCATCAGTGCTTCCATTAATGACATTTATGCCGAAGCACATGGCTTGAAAGACTTCAAAACCATGCAATTTCTGAACTGGTTTGTAAAAGAACAAGGCGAAGAAGAACAGAAAGCAGATGATCTGAACAAACGCTTTGAGCTTTTTGGCACCGATCCGCGTGGATTGTACTTGCTGGATGCCGAACTGGCTACGCGAACCTACACAGCTCCATCGCTGGTTATCTGATCGGGCCTCTCTCCTACCCTACAACAAAACGTTTCCGGAACATTTTCGGAAGCGTTTTTTGTTTTTGGAAGAAAGAATTACAATATAGCCGCAAAACATAAATGCAGGCGTGCATTTTCGCCCCGACGGCTGCGGCATCAAAATGCATACGCGCATTTGCTTCCCGACGGCTGCGCGACCAAAATGCGTACGCGCATTTGCTTCCCGA
>DAIQOQ010000006.1:8149-31452 GCA_036787795.1 Paludibacter sp.
CATTTGCTTCCCGACGGCTGCGCGACCAAAATGCGTACGCGCATTTGCTTCCCGATGACTGCGGCATCAAAATGCGTACGCGCATTTGCCTCCCGACGGCTGCGGCACCAAAATGCGTGCACGCATTGGGCTTTTTCAGTCAGAAATAAAAATCAATGTTGTTTAGATAAGAATTCGCACACAGAATACACGGATTAAACGAAAAAAAATAGAATAAAAATTCCATTTAAAATGCATATTATCAAAAACAGAATATTCAAATCAACTTTATATGTTCTGTAAAATCTGTGTATTCTGTGTGCTTATCCAAAACGACATTGAAATAAGAATGTACTCCTCCATTTTTGCACATTCGAAAGTGGATTGTGCAAGGTTAAATAAATTCTGAAACAGATATTAAATATTTATTGCCATTGTCACATAAAAACTTATATTTAGGTATAAACATAGTTCAAAAAAACATTACTTTTGTGTTCCGTACCATACGAAAAAAAATTCAACGTATTCTTTATAATGAAGCCAATTATACCACCTATTGACAAAGCCATTTTAAAACAGGAACTCTCGTCAGACAAATTCTTACGTCCGACCAATAAAGCACACAATGAAATCTACGTAATTACAGCACACAATGCTCCCAACGTAATGCTTGAAATTGGTCGTTTACGCGAGCTTTCGTTCCGGTCAGGTGGTGGTGGAACGGGTGAAGAAATTGATACAGACGAATACGACTATATGGAAAAACCTTATTTCCAATTGGTGGTGTGGGACCCTGTGGCGCTAGAAATAATCGGAGGATACCGCTACCTGCCCGGGCATGATGTGGATTTTGACGAAGCGGGACAGCCCAAGTTTGTAATGTCGCACCTGTTTATATTCACAGAAAAATTCATTAAAGAATATCTTCCATACACGGTGGAACTGGGCAGGGCATTTGTTCAGCCCGATTATCAGACATCGAAAATGGGCACCAAAAGCCTGTTTGCGCTTGACAATTTGTGGGATGGACTGGGAGCATTAACTCATACGGTAAAAGACACCCGCTACTTTATAGGAAAAGTAACTATTTACGAGCATTACCCACTAATAGCACGCGAATTGATCTACGAATACATGTATCGGTACTTTCCGGATCCCGACAATATGATCCGCCCAAAAAATCCGATTCACGTAGGGACACCAACCCATACACATGCCAAAAAACTGTTTTTGGGAAACGATTCCTCAACGGACTACAAAACACTCCAAAAAGCCATCAGACACCTGGAAACTACCATTCCACCCATGTTTAATGCTTATATAGGGTTGTCGGATACCATGCGCTTTTTCGGGTCCATTTTCGATCCCGACTTTGGATCGGTATACGAATCGGGTATTATGATTACAATGGCCGATTTAGTAGAAACAAAACGGAAACGATATATAGATTCTTACGTGGAGTACCTTAGAAAAGTATTGGAAGCACGCAAAATAGCCAAGCGGGCTGCCCGCGAAGCCAAACTGGCGGAAAAAGCAGCCAAGAAAGCACTTAAGCTGGAACAAAAAGGAAAGACTAAGAAGAAATAAATAAAATATTGAAGAAACGGGAAAGAGCAGAGGCTAAACCACAGTCCCGCTAGCTCCGTAAAAGTTCCTGTGCATTTTGTAAGGCGGCATCGGTCACATTTTTTCCACTCAACATTTGAGCCAGTTCCACCAATCGCTCCTCCTCATTTAACCTGCGGATGTGTGTTTGAGTCTGCAATCCGGTATCATCCTTAAACACCGAATAGTGCTGGGCTCCTTTACCCGCTATCTGCGGCAAGTGGGTAATGGTAATCACCTGCATTTCGGTACTCATCGTCCGCATAATCTCACCCATCCGATGGGCAATCTCTCCCGAAACACCGGTATCTATTTCATCAAAAATAATGGTTGGAAAATCGGCTTTATGTGCTACCAATGATTTTATAGACAGCATCAGTCGCGACACTTCACCTCCCGAAGCAATCTGCGTGACCGGCTGTGGCAATCGATTTTTATTGGCCGAAAAAAGAAACTGAACTTCGTCGTTTCCACTCTCACTGTATTCGTCCAGCGAATTTATATCTACCTTAAACTGAATATTCGGCATTCCCAGCTTGATAAGCTGTTCCACCAGATACGATTCAATAGGTTCACAAGCTTTCTGACGGCTTTCGGTAAGCTTACGCGACTGTTCCTGCAACTGCGTAAAGGCAAGTGCCAGCTTAGCACTTAATGCTTCCAGGTCCTCTTCAAAAGACCCTATCCGCTGCAACTGCTCTTCATAACTATCCCGCAACGCAATCAATTCAGTTACCGAACTTACCTTATACTTCTTTTGCAGGGTAAACAATTCGCTCAACCGGCTCTCCACCTGATTCAGACGTTCCGGATTAAACTCAACACGTTCTTCGTACGAGCTCATCTCGGCTGCTACATCCTTAAGCTCAATCAGGCTCGATTGTAAGCGTTCGTGCCAGTTTTCGCCTGACGGAATATAACTTTTAATATGCGACAATGCCAACACACTCTCTTTAAGCAGCGAAAGCGACATGTTTTCATCATCCAACAATTGATTTGCTTTCAGCAATTGCGATTTTATTTCTTCGGCATGACTCAGCGTATCCTGCTCCTGTTCCAACTCCTCCTGTTCATGCTCAGCTAATTTAGCATCTGATAGCTGTTGGTATTGAAATTGAATATAATCAACATCCGAAGCCTGTTTGTCTGCTGTTTTTTGCAATTGTTTAAGCTCAGCCTGCAAATTTCGCCATTGCTGATATGCCTGGCGATAAGCATTTAACTCTGATGCATTCTGAGCTATTGTATCCACCACATCCAACTGATAACCAACATTCGAAAGCAATAAATTTTCGTGCTGAGAATGAATATCGATCAACCTGTTGCTCAAATCACGTATCACATTCAGCCCTACAGGGGTGTCATTTATAAATGCACGCGATTTTCCTGTATTGGTCAACTCACGGCGAATTAAGCAATAACTCCCTTCATTATCCAAATCATTTTGAATAAAGAAGTCGGACAAATGTGAGTAAGCGGAGATATCAAATTCAGCCTCTATCACACATTTATCAGCGTCAATTTTAATGGCTTTCGAGTCGGCACGCTGACCCAAAATAAGCGACAGGGCTCCAAGAATAATCGATTTTCCGGCACCTGTTTCGCCCGTAATAACCGAGAAACCCGATTCAAAGTCAATACTTAAGTCTGAAATTAATGCGTAATTTGAAATGTGTAGCGATTTCAGCATAATTTATAGTGAGTGATTGAATGTATACTGTTCTGTTTTATTCCGAGTCCGGAAACAATCAATTGAGTCGGATTCTTTCATATTTAGCCGTCTGAGTCGGATTTACATCCGAAAGGATTTCGATAGCATCGTTTTTCTGAGTCGTTGTTGCCTTCGAAAATATATTAACTAATTCATCGGTCTTAGCATCCATAAACGATGAAATTACCACTGCCGACGGTCTCGCTCTATTGGCTTCGCGCAGCAAAGGTAAACCTTCGGCAATTCTATCCCGACCATTAGTAGCATTACTGCTCATCTCATCCAGCCCAAACCGATGATATTCATAAAAATAATTGCGATACTTTTTAAAAGCTTCGTCCATCAGGTTATTAATTAGTGCATACCTGTTCTTTGTACTTTCAAAAGCTTTCCAGCCTTTCAGATCGGCTCCTTGTGCCGCATTCACAATATTCTCTGCCGCCTGAAAGTAAGGCGTGCCTCCTAATCGGGAGTATGAGTCCATGTCATAGCCAATAATGATATAAGCATAATAAGCCAACACCGCAGTCAGGTTAGATGTAATGGAATTCTCATTCATCTCCAACTGGTCAAACTCCTTATAATTAAAAATAAACGAGTTGTCTTTAAAATTGAACAGGGTGGTATTGTACGTCGAATTAAATACGGGTCTGCGCGATTGAACCTGAATTTCTGCCGTAAAAACATCGGCATCTACACTCTTTACAATGATATTCATTGTGCATTCAATTCGCTCAGTATTAGTAAAGGTCATCTCCGACCACTTTCTTTTATTTAAAAATTCTGAAATTGATTTTTGAAGCGTATTGAAAACCGACTTGTTACTGCCAGAAATCTGATCTGAATTCAGCTGAACAGTACAATTCAATTCCTGTGCCCGACTAAACCCGGTAAAAAAGAAAATGCTCAACAATAACAGCCAATGTTTCATATCAGGTTTCAAAATTTATATGATTTGACATATTTCAGCCACGATATCTTCTGCAACAGCTTGTTTACTTTTTAAATCAAACTCTTTCTTATTTCCGGTACGGTGTATTATACTTATTTTGTTTGTATCATACCCAAATCCAGCCTGTGCATCCTGCAATGAATTCAACACGATAAAATCAAAGTTCTTACGTTCCATCTTGCCCAGTGCATTTGCTTCTTCGTTATTTGTCTCAAGAGCAAATCCAACCAAAAACTGCGATTCACGTTTCATTTCACCTACCGAAGCTGCAATATCTTTCGTTGGCATCAACTCAATCGTCAGATTATCTTTCTCACGCTTCATTTTCATATCAGCCACCTCAATAGGGGTAAAATCGGCCACTGCAGCGCACAAAACAGCCCCGTCTACACCATAAAAACGATTCATCACCGCTTCATACATTTCTCCCGCGGATTCAACATCAACCCTTTCAATATTCGGATGTTTTGTCCGCAACTGAACCGGTCCTGCAACCAGACAAACATCAGCTCCTTGCAACGCACAGACTTCTGCCAGAGCAAAACCCATCTTTCCTGTGGAATAATTGCCTACAAAACGTACAGGATCTATCTTTTCGTATGTCGGACCAGCAGTAATAAGTATTTTTTTTCCAAGCAGAGGTTTATCCGTAAAATAATTATCAAGATATTGAACTATATTTTCTGGTTCTTCCATCCGTCCTTTGCCTTCCAACCCACTTGCCAGTTCACCACTTGCCGGTTCGATAATATGATTACCGATTGACTTCAATGTTTCGATATTACGCTGTGTTGCCGGATGCGCAAACATATCCAAATCCATAGCTGGTGCAACAAAAACCGGGCATTTTGCCGACAGGTATGTTGTCAACAATAAATTATCAGCGACTCCGGTTGCCATTTTACCTATGGTATTAGCAGTTGCCGGTGCAATAAGATATGCATCTGCCCATAAACCCAAATCCACATGGCTGTTCCAATTACCGTTAGTCGGATCAAAAAAGTCGACCAAAATAGGATTTTTAGCAAGTGTTGCCAAAGTCAGAGGTGTAATAAACTCTTTAGCCAAAGCCGTCATGATAACCTTTATCTCTACGCCTTGTTTTACCAATAGCCTGATCAATGGCGCCGCCTTATAGGCTGCAATACTACCTGTAACACCTAATATTATCCTTTTACCCTGTAACGCCATCTTGTATTTACGATTGATTGTTGAAGCTGTTTTTTCAACTTCTCTTGTTTTTTATTCTGATTCACAAAAATACAAAAATGAATTGAACTACACACAAACAAAAAAAGATAAAAGAGTACTGCATTAAAACACAATACTCTTTTATCAAAAGAAGACAAGACAAAATCGAAATGTTATTTCAATTTATCTTTAATCGGATTACGATAATAAACTTTATCTTCCAAGAATTCCTGAGTGGCAATTAAAACTGCTTTGGGAAGTTTTTCATAATAACGTGAGATCTCTATTTGTTCTCTGTTTTCAAAGACCTCTTCGATATTCTCGTTAAATGACGCAAACTCCTGTAACTTTTTATCAAGCTCAGATTTAATTTCAACACTAATCTGATTAGCACGTTTGCCAATAACTTTCACCGTTTCGTAAACATTTCCGATATTTTCACTCATTGAGTTCATATCTCTGGAAATGGTATTCGTTGGTGCATTTACTTTTTTATAGTCCATAATACTATTTATTTATTCTTTCACTATTTTCTTCGATTCATTCAAAATCTTATCCACAGTTTTACGATATTTTCCTGTTGGAAATTCATTGATGTAGTTATAACACTCATCTATTGTACCCCGATAGCGATCCGCCTTCTTTTCTTCCAAACTTTGAGAAGCCATTTCATGTTTTGAATTGAGTATAAGCATTAAAAACTCTTCGCGATACGAGGTAGAAGGATACTTTTTCAAAGCATTCTGAGATGCAATTACAGATGATTCGTAATTATTTCCCATATAGTTACCAAGATCGTAATATAATCTTGCATTCAAATAGGCTTTATAGGCCAGTTTATTGTTCAATTCATCCAACAATTTGTTGGCATCTTTTACTCGGTCACTTTCCGGATAAATATCAAGAAATTCTTGAAATGCTCCTACAGCTTTTATAGTTTCCGATTGATCAAGTCTTGCATCCGGAGAATCCAGATAATAACAATATCCAATCATATACTTCGACTCTACAACATACTTTCCTTTTGGATAAGTTTTTACATATGTTTTGTAGTATTCACTTGCCGAGTAATAATCTTTCTGACCCATATACGATCGTGCCATATAGTTTAAAACGGTTTCAGAACGATCGGTACCTTTGTAATAAGTTGCAATGGCATCAAATAAGGTTGACGCACGCATAAAATCGCCTTTGTCAAAATATTCAACAGCTTTAGTATATTTCAACTCTGCATCATCCGATTTGAGCAACTTTTGATAATTACTACAAGAAACCAGAGATAAAAGTGCGATTAAAAAGAAAAATGAGTTCTTTTTCATAAGAAATTTTGGAGTGCAAAAATAGTTATTTAATCGGGAATAAAAAAATAAAATGATTCTATTTAATGAAAGCAGCTGTTTTTATGTTCTTTGTTTAAAATTATTTAGCAAAGAATTTTTTAAAACCATCTGTATATACGATTTGATTCTTACCTTTTTTATCGGTATAAATCAAATAACATTCTAAATTCGGAATTTTCTTACAGATTTTCAAACTGCTATCAACTCCAATTACCATAAACGCAGTTGCATAAGCATCCGCCTGAATACACGTGGGTGCAACAACTGTAGCACTCAGCAAATTATGGACTACAGGATAACCTGTCTTTGGATCAATTTCATGTGCATATTTTTTACCATTCAAGTAATAAAATTTACGGTAATTGCCCGAAGTAGTAATAGCCAAATTACTGATTGACACTATAGTTTGTATTTCATTTATTGTGCTGGTAGAATCATCAATAGGCTTATCAATACCTATTTTCCATTTTTCGCCCTTAGCGTTCACCCCTTTACAAACAACTTCTCCACCTATTTCGACCATGTAGTTCTTACATCCGTTGTTTTCCAACAGTCGACCTATAACATCCGAAGATTGTCCCTGTGCCAGAGCATTTGCATCAATTAAAATCCGAGGGTCGTCTTTTAAAAGTCTATGGTTCTCTATTTTTATTTTATGATATCCAACATAAGGCAAAAATTCTTTGACATTTGGAATTTTATGGTGATTCGCACTTCCAAATCCAAAACCCCAAGCTTTAACCAACGGTCCTACAGTAATATCAAATGCACCATTTGTATGTTCTGAAACATCTTTGGCAACCTTAAACATTTCTTCAAAATCAAAATCAGTGCGTACAGTTGAGTCGTTTTTATTGATTCGGGAGATTATTGATTGCGATACATAAGTTGAAAGAGATAAATCAAATTCATGCAGACGCTTTTCTATTTTTTCATGCAAATCGATGCCTTCAGGTTGCTGATAAGTTATCGAATAAGTAGTTCCCTGAATTCCTCCCTCATTATGAATATATTTAGCCTGCTTATTAGACAAAAAATAAACACCCAAAACGGCTATAATTAGAACTAGCACTAAAGTAGAAAATATCACCAATTTATTTTTCACAACTTTCTATTTTAAATTAACTAGCAATCGAACAATAATCTATCTCCTCGCACTGATTCATCAAATTGACCATTATCATAGACCAAACTACCATTCACCCAGGTTTGCAGCACCGAAGCATCAAAACGAGTTCCCTCAAATGGAGACCAACCGCATTTATATAAAATATTATCTGTATCAACAACCCAGGGACGATTCAGATCAACTAATACCAAATCAGCATAATATCCGGGACGAATAAATCCACGTTTTTCTACGCGAAATAGTTCAGCCGGCGCATGGCACATTTTTTCTACAATTTTTTCCAAACTGAAAGCACCTTGCTTTACCATTTGGAGCATAGCCACCAACGAATGCTGCACTAAAGGACCACCAGATGCTGCGGTTAAACAGGATCCTTCTTTCTCAGATAAAAGATGTGGAGCATGATCAGTAGCAATAACATCTATTCTATTTGAATTCACGGCATTGATCAAAGCCACACGGTCTGATTCCGACTTTATAGCCGGATTCCATTTTATCCGGTTACCGTATTTTGCATAATCAGCATCAGAGAACCACAAATGATGTACACAAACTTCAGCAGTTATCCGTTTTTGGGTTAATGGCACATCAGAAGAAAACAAGGACATCTCCTTAGCCGACGATAAATGAAAAACATGTAATCTCGAATTATATTTTGTAGCCAGTTCCACCGCATACGATGATGACTTGTAACACGCCTCAGCACTTCGGATTAAAGGATGGTATTCAACAGGAATATTATCACCTAGCAACTGTTTATAATGTCGGATATTCTCCTGAATCGCAGCTTCATCTTCGCAATGCGTAACAATCAAAAGAGGAATTTCCGCAAAAACACGATTTAAGGTATCTTTATTATCTACCAACATATTACCAGTAGAAGAACCCATAAACATCTTTACTCCGCCCACATTTCGTGGATTAAGCTTTTTCAGTTCATCAAGATTATCGTTAGTTACTCCCATTAAAAAAGAATAGTTTGCAAACGATTTTTGTGAAGCTGCATTATATTTTTCCTCTAAAATATCAATCGTAACAGCCTGAGGACGCGTGTTGGGCATTTCAAAAAAAGAAGTTACACCACCAGCAACAGCCGCTTTACTTTCAGTATATAAATCGCCCTTGTGAGTCAATCCGGGATCACGAAAATGCACCTGGTCATCTATAATACCCGGTAGAAGTAGCAAACCGGTTGCATCAATCTCTGTATAAGGCTGAGCAATTTCAATTATGTCATCAGCCTCATAAATAGCTTTTATCTGCTTGCCAACAATCTGAACCGATCCAACAAAAATTTGGCCTTCATTCACAATAGTTGCATTTCGTATAAGCTGAATAGAGTTCATTTTGTAAACATTAAATTAGTTTTTTTTCTGTGGAAATTTACGGAACCAACTATTAATTTTCAACTCTATTACTCCCAAAAAAGCCTCTCCGAATATACCACTATTCATTTTCGACGTTCCTAATACACGATTGATGAAAATCACAGGGACTTCCTTCAGGTTGAATCCGCATTCGAAAGCCGTATATTTCATTTCTACCTGAAAAGCATATCCTTTAAAACGGATTTTATCCAGTTCGATAGTTTCCAACACTTTCCGACGATAACATTTAAAACCTGCAGTTGTATCGGCAATGCGAACTCCAAGCACAAAACGAACATATTTAGAAGCAAAATAAGACATTAGCACCCGTCCTATCGGCCAATTTACAACATTTACTCCGGTAACATATCGTGAACCAATTGCCACATCTGCACCCTGATTAGCACATGCATCATACAAACGATTCAAATCCGTAGGATTATGCGAAAAATCAGCATCCATCTCAAAAATATATTCGTAGTCACGTTCTAATGCCCATTTAAATCCGGCAATATAAGCTGTGCCCAAACCAAGCTTTCCGTTCCGTTCAAGCATGAATAAACTGGTTGAAAATTCTGCTTGCAATGTTTTTACTATCAAAGCTGTGCCATCGGGAGATCCGTCTTCAATTATCAGAATGTGACAGCGAATCGGCTGACTAAAAACTGCACGAACTATGTTTTCAATATTTTCCTTCTCATTGTAAGTAGGAATAATTACCAAATTTGATGACATACAAACCTTGTTTGACCGTTTTATACTTTAAGTTTTGTGTTTTGACAGAAATATTTAGACAATCTAAAACACATACAATTCCGATGGATTTAATCTATCTAAAGTGACTAATTGAACATCCTGCCCCACTATAACCTGTTTTTCTTCAAGATAATTTTGAATAGTTGTATAGGCTAACTCGGGCAAATTATTTTCTCTACTTAAATGGCACAAGAAAATATATTTAATTCGCTCATTATATTTTTGAGCTAGAAAAGCACCAGCCTGATCATTACTTAAATGCCCAGTTTTAGCTATAATTCTATTCTTCAAATGTATCGGATATGAGCCTTGTTGCAACATTTGCTGATCATAATTTGCTTCCAGCACCATATAGTCCGCAGCTTCTAAGTGAGCAGATGCTTCATCACCTACAAATCCTAAATCTGTCGCAAAGGTAAATCGCTGACCTTTATATTCAACAGTGTACCCAACATTGTCTGTTGCATCGTGTGATACAGGGAAAGCAGTCACTTTAAATTCACCAACTTGTACTGTTTCTTGTTTTTCAATATATTTTTTACTAGAATATAATTTTTCAGTAACACAATAGCTTCGATGGATTCCCTCATGAACCTTACGGGTTGAATAAATGGGCACAAGATGCTTTTCGCCTATTGACCCTACAGCTTTTATATGATCTGCATGATCATGAGTAACAAATACGCCCCAGATATTTTCAAAATCAAGTCCGATATTTCGCAAACATTTACGAATAGAGCGAACCCCAATGCCAGCATCAATTAATAAACCATTTGAAGCATTGCCTATAAAATAACAATTTCCACTACTACCGCTTCCAAAACTTTGAAATCGCAATTTATCCATCATCTGTTTTTAAGTACACAAAATTAACTCTAAAAATGAGAGTTCCAGTACAAATAATCGGAAATAACGTTAACCGATTATAATTCAATCATTACACATCTAAAAAACAAGCAGATAGAAAAATATTTCTATCTGCTTGTTTTGTTTATTTATGGTTTTTCACTTACTCAAAACCAAGGGCTACCTGTATCAAGAAAACATTTTGTGTGGGATTCGTCGCAAAAAGGTTTATTTTTGCTTTTTCCACATTGACAAAGAGTGTTTTTACATGATCCTTCAATCTTCTCACCTGTTGGAAAATCTTGCTTAAAGTATCTGGAGCTGGCAAGAGAAGATGCGTTACTTCCTTTCAAATAATTATTGGCTTCCATATAATTGAGACTTAAAGTGTATCTGAAAAGGAAACAATTCTACATTAAAATAGTTCATTCCCTTCTAAAAAACAACGAAGAAAAATCAACAATTATTTTATACCTCGAAGAAATTTATTTTCCTCATTACGTACCTGTATTGTTCTGATCTGTATTTGTTTTTTCAAATCAATATTTTCGGCTTCCAGTTGTCTGATTTTAGAAATAGTCAATGCCTTTTCTTCGTCACCTTGAATTTGATCATACCCCCCACGCAAAGTTTTCAATTCTGATGTTTTGGCATTTAAATTGACCGTAAGAGCATGCAATTCATTCCATAGTTTAAGAGCATCCTCACTTTTAAAGTCTTTTACGTCAGTATAAACAATTGAATCATTTATCACAAACTCAATCTGATTTTTCGTTTTCTTTACCTGCTCCTGAAAAGCGAAAGTAGTATCGGCAACAATCTTCATCCCTTTGCGATAAGTCTTTAATTGAGCAGCATATCGTAAATAGTCTTTATCTTCCGAACGAATAATTACTTTTGCTTGATTAGGCACGAAAGTATAAATCATAACTTTACCTGCCGACTGATTACGATCGGTAGCAAACCACCCTAACTGGCGTTGTTCATCAATTACCATCATATAATCATTCGCCGGTGAATTAAACGGGAAACCAATATTTTCGGGAGTAAGATAAGTATCGGTAGATGGATTATATCTGGTTATAAACAAATCATACCCTCCTATAGAGTTTTCTCCATCCGAAGCAAAATAAACAGTAACTCCATCAAGTAATAAAAATGGATAATTCTCATTCGCCTTTGTATTTATAAGATATGAAAGTGGCGTTGGCACCGACCAGCTATCCAACAATTTATAAGAACTAAAAATATCCATCTGACCATGAATAGAGTCAGAATAATAAACCCGGTCCTGACGCTGGGTAGTATATTTTATTTTATCAACAACATGCCGTGCTGACAACTTAAGTGATTCCTGACTGATCGACCCTAACTCCGAACTAAACTTATAATAATGAATGAAATCACTTTTGTCGACTACCACACTATCAACGATAACTATGTCTTCAATTCGAATCATTAAACGAGCTGCATTTTCAGCACGTTTAAGCTTTTGTTGATATTCGCTAATTTTACTATCATCGGGTTTTAAAGTGGAGATATAGGTCTGATAAGCAGCCACCGATTGATCAAAACGATAAGTATCAAAATACAGTTCACCTAAATATAAAGTGCGGGCAGGGAACTTACTTCCAGAAACTTCAAAATGAACGATAGCTTCCTCTAAGTCTTTTAATTCATAACAACATCGGGCATATCGAAAATGATAAAGAGCATCATTGGGACGCTGTTTCAACAAAGCGGCATAAACCGTACGTGCTTTGCTATATTGCTTAGAATTAAATAACACTTCACCTTCATCCGTTCGTTTGGCAGAAAGTGATATACAAAAAAAGAAAGAGAGAAAAATCAACTTAAATTTCATCCTGAGAATTATTGTAAATTATAAATTACAGCTTTGCATCGGTAGCCTTTTGCACTAAATCATTTGCCTTTGCATCAGCTTTAGTGTTTAAATCGTCGGCCTTTTTCTGAGCCTCATTCATCAATTTTTGTGCCGCTTTTTGAGCAATGGCCTTAGTTATTGGATTGGATGCTTTTGCAACTAACTGATCACTTTGAGTTTTGGCATTAGCCAAAATTTCATCACCCAGCCGTTTTGCTTCTGCTCGTATTTGGTCTGCCTGCTCCTGAGCTGCCTTTATGGCTTTAGGTCTTGCCGAGTCTATTTGTTTATTTACTCCACCAACAACTTTTGCCTTAGCATCATCCAGAACCGTATTGAGCATACTCATCATATCAACCTGAATTTTAGGTTTTGAGAATGTGCCACCGATTTTTAAATTTAGATTCGATAGTTTTCCTAAGTTGAATTGATCCAGCAACTGCACTGTACCACTATAAGCTATAGATTTATCCAAACCGGTAGAACCACCAAGCTTCATTTTTATATTTCCAATAGCCACATCAAAAGGTTTAGTATTGATTTTACCGTCTTTAATATCAAAATTAAGGTTTAAATCTTTTATTGTCGTATTATTTAATTCCGAGTGTTTCAACTTAGAAGCCAAAGCTGTAAGAACCGGAACATTACTTAAACCAATCGATTTAGTGGTAAGCGAACCGTTACCAATCAGTGTAGCCATGTTAGGCATCATATCATTTTGCAACAGCGAGCTGAAAGATAATTTTGAAGAGAACTTACCTGTAGCCTTCTCGAAAACAGGAGCAAATTTTTGAAATGTTTCAACCTGTTTAAACACTTCGCTAAATGTGACATCAGTCAATGCCAAATCAAATTTTACGTTTGGTTTTTTCATATCAGCAGTACTATACAATCCATTCATCAACACGCTACCACCAAATGCCTGCAACCCCATGTTTTGAATCTTCATATCACCGTTAGCTACAATCAAAGTTCCTTTGGCATTTGTAAAGCTCATTTTACTATAATCCAACTTTTTAAAATTAGCCTGCATCGTGAGATCAATATTTTTAGGAATTTGAATAAGCGTCAGTTTTGCGGTATCAGCAGTTTTAGTCTTTGCATCACTGGTCATAAAATCGCTTATATTAAAGTAGTTTGACTGCATATTTAGCGATCCTTTCAGCGTTTTGTTGTGCAGAGCATAAGCCACAAAGTTTTCAAGCTTTCCGGACAGAGTCAAATCGTTCCTTCCTATTTTCATTTGCAAAGTGGACAAGTCGGCATAACGGTTATTGAAAACCAAATTAGCTTTAGCGATAGAAACATTTTGTGGCAATGATTTCATCTTTAATATCATATTAGTGATATTCATTTTGCCTGCAAACTTAAATTTATCGTATTCGTTTTTATCGTAATAGGACATCCGACCTCCTAAATCAAGGTTCATCTCAAATACGCCATTCAATTGCGTCCCGGCTTCGAGTGGATAAATGTCTTTGATGTTTCCCAAATCAATTTTTCCAACAGCCTTCATCAGCAGCTCCGGATCGGACACCGGATAAGCCACATGCAGTTGAGCAGAGAATGGATTTCCAGCCAACGTGAAAGCAAATTTTGATACATCTACAACCGTTGCATCCAACGTTTTTCCAGGATTGGAAATAAGGGCTGAAATATTGATATTTTGGACCGACTTTGGTAACTTTGGGTATTGAAACCACCCATTTGTAGCCACCAACTTAAAATTAAAAGCAGGATAGTTATCGCCAACCATCTTCCCTTTCATAAATCCGGTCATGCTCACAGCCCCGCCCGCTTTCACTCCATCAAAAGAATTGGCGTATACAGCCGGAATCAATGATAAAATAGATTTAAAATCAACTTTCTGTGCATTCAGCGTCAAATCCATGTCATAACCACCATCAAGCATTTTCAACCAACCCGCAAACGAGAACTGAATTGCATTAATCCGTGCTGAGTTTTCACTAAACTTAAAAATCATTTTATTCAGATTAGCATCGATATTAGCTTTTAACTCAATATTAGCCTTCGACAGGTATTTTACACCGGACATCCAATAATCGAGTGAATCAATAGTGGTTTTTGTTTTCAGCATTGAGCTGTCGGCTGTAAAATTACCCGAGGTACTGTGATTCAAATTTCGGATAACCGCTTTCTGATTCCCCTGCTCATCCCAGTAGACGATGTCAGCATGATTGATTTCAAAATTTTTCAACTTCATTTTAAAGCTCATAGCTGCAGTATCCTTTTTCTGAGTGGAATCTTTCTTCATCACATCCCAGTTGACTTTACCATTGGGCAAAACATGAGCCAGCACCTTTATATTACTAAATTGAAATTTTCGTATTTCATATCCTTTATCCGAAAACAGACTACTAACATTCAAGACTAAGTCTATATCTTTACTAGACAACAAAGTGTCTTTTTTGAATTCGCCAACGCCTACAATACGTAAATTTTCTATTCTGACTGTTGCAAAAGGAAAATGACGAATAAAACTCAGGTTTATATTTTCAAAATCAACCGTAGCATTTAACTTCGAATTAATTTGCTCCTTAGCCACTCTGGCTATTTTTCCACTAAAAGCAAATGGAAGAATTAATAATAAAACAAAAAACGCAACAAAAACCGAGGAACTGATTATCAAACCTTTTTTTAATTTTGGATTCATAAAGATTGGAGGGTTTTATAAATGATTATATTTAAATATGTTGAAATAAAGTTTTTTTGTCATGAACAAAATTACAATAAATGAACGATACGGAAGCTATTTAGTTCGAAAAAATCGTTTTTTTTCGACTTTGCAAAATTAATTCTGTAAGTTTGCACCCTAAATTAGCTCACATGAAAATCCTGCTCGTCACCCCACCACTTACACAACTCAATACACCCTATCCCGCCACCTGTCAGTTGCTGGGCTTCCTACGTTCGAAGGATATTGAAGCAGAACAAATGGATTTGAGCATAGAGCTTATCGAAGCACTTTTCAAAAGACAGAAACTGGCTGAGATATTCGAGGCGGCTTCAACCATGAAACTGTCAAAACAAAATAGAATCATGCTTCAGCAAGCTGATTTCTATACAAAAACTATAGAGTCGGTTATGCATTTTCTGAGTGGGCATGACAGTTCACTGGCTACCCGTTTTTCCAACCTTGACTTTTGGCCAAAAAGCAAACGCTTCCCTTCGGATGACGATCTTGAATGGGCTTTCGGGCTCATCGGCAATCACGACCGTGCAACTCATCTCTGCACCCTTTTTCTAAAAGACATTTCAGACTTTATAAACCAAAACATTGATCCGCATTTCGAGCTTATCCGCTATGCCGAATCACTGTGCCTGCGTCTGCCTGAGTTTAACCCATTACAAGCTGAACTACAGAAACCACTCTCGCTTATTGACAAGCTGATGCTGGATATATTTGCAAGTAGAATTGCAAAAAGCAAACCCGATATAGTGGGATTTTCAGTTCCATTTCCCGGAAATTTGTATGGTGCGTTGCGATGTGCCCAGTGGCTTCGCCAGAAATGCCCTCAAATAAAAATAGTGATGGGAGGTGGCTATGTAAACACCGAACTGCGACAACTCTCCGACCCTACAATTTTTGATTATATCGATTACCTGACTTTCGACGACGGGGAATTACCTTTGCTAAGGCTTCTGACTGATGGAGAACTAATACGAACTCTTTATCGAAACAACTTGGGTGAGATTGTCCGTGAAAACTTCGACAGTAAAGAAAATCTGAAATTCTCCGAAACCGGAACGCCCGACTACGACGGATTGATCAACAACCATTATATTAATCTCATCGAGCTCACCAACCCGATGCATGCCCTATGGAGCAACGGACGTTGGAATAAAATGATGCTGGCACATGGTTGTTACTGGGGAAAATGTGCGTTCTGCGACGGCTCATTGGATTATATTTTACGATATGAAGCTGCACCCATCGAACTGATTGTAGACCGGATGGAGACTATCATGCAGCAAACCGGACAATCCGGATTTCATTTTGTAGACGAAGCAGCACCTCCTGCCCTACTCCGCAAACTGGCTGAGGAAATACTGCGCAGAAAACTTATTGTGAGTTACTGGACTAATGTGCGCTTCGAGAAATCATTTACACCCGAGCTGTGTTACCTGCTGGCTCAATCGGGTTGTATAGCTGTATCCGGCGGGCTGGAAGTAGCTTCACCCCGCATTCTTAAGCTAATCAATAAAGGTATTACCATCGAAACTGCTCGCGAAAGCATGAAAAGTCTGGCCGAAGCCGGCATTATGACACATGCTTATCTGATGTATGGTTTTCCAACCGAAACTGCGCAAGAAACTGTTGAGTCGTTGGAAGTGGTACGCGGACTATTTGAAAACGGTTGGATACAATCTGCCTTCTGGCATCGGTATGCAATGACGATCCATAGCCCCTCCGGTCAGCACCCCGAAAGCGTCGGAGCGCAATCGCTCCAGGCCGAGCCTAATCCGTTTTCCAATAACGAAATTCCATTTAGCACACCGCATGAAATCGACCTCGATTACTACGGTCGCGGTCTGAATCTTGCCACCTATAATTATATGCAGGGGGCAGGTTATGATGTTGAAGTAAAAAAATGGTTCAAGTAAATTAGTAGCCAACCTAAAATTTGTAACCGTGTTACATACCAAGCAGACATAAACAATACTCCGATAGTTTATTCATACCGGATTATCTTGGCAGGTGTTATTTTGGTGATTAGGTAAGACGGTCCTATCATCATCAGTAGCGAAGCTAAAAGTGTACCGACATTCAGTAGCACTATATACAACCAGTTGAAAGAGACAGGAACTGTAGCTACATAATAGGCTTGTGGATCGAGTGGAACAATGCCTGTGAAATATTGAATAGCGCACAACGAAAGACCAATTACATTTCCCCACAACATACCTTTGGCAATAAGGAAAAAGGAATGGTACAAAAAGATCTTACGCACCGACCAGTCAGTAGCCCCCAGCGATTTCATAATTCCAATCATGTTGGTGCGTTCCAGAATAAGGATGAGCAAACCGGAAATCATATTAAAACCGGCAACGGCAAGCATTAATATTAAGATTACCCAAACATTTGTATCCAGCAGCTGAAGCCAACTGAAAATTTGCGGATTAATTTGTTTTATGGTCTGCGCTGTATAAGCATTTCCCTGTTTAGAAAACTTATTAGCCGTGGCGTCATACACAGCATCTCCCACCTGGTCTAGTTTATCGAAATCATTAATCAACACCTCTACACCGCTAAACGAATCAGCCGACCAGTTGTTTAAAGCCTGCACCTGACGCATATCAGCCAGAATGAAGAGTTTATCGTATTCAATAAAGTTTGTAGAGTAGATCCCTACAATTTTAAACTTACGCGCCCGAACCTGATCTTGTATAAAGTAGGTAAAAAAGCTATCACCTAGTTTTAGTCCAAGCAAATTGGCCAGATACTTCGACAACACTACCTTGTTGCTTGGTGTATCGCCGGACACATCCAGTATTTGCCCTTCAACCAAATTGGATTTGAAGAACTTCCAGTCAAAGTCTTTGTCAATACCTTTGACAACTATTCCCTGAAATTCATTATCCGTTTTGATAATACCCGGCTTGGTGGCAAAACGTTGCACATGTTTTACTCCATCTATCGACGAAATTTTAGTCATCAAAGCTTTGTCAGCTTTGATAGGATTCATCTCGTAAGTATTATTATTATCGAAATTGGTTATCTGTATATGTCCTCCAAAACCAATGGTTTTATTTCTAATCTCGTTTTTAAAGCCTATAACTACTGCTACCGAAATCAACATTACAGCCAATCCCAAGGCAATGCCAATGGTGGCTATACGAACGGCAGGACGAGAAACATTCTTCTTTCCTTGCTGAAAATGGATACGTTTAGCTATAAAATATTCTAGAGACACAAACAATATAGATTACACAAATTTATTACAAATTACACGAATTGAAACGCAAAGCTTACTTGCGCATCAACACATCATCACATTATCACATCATCACATCAACAAATCATCACATCATCACATCAAATAGTTCGTCCCGGATAGGCTTGTAAAGCTTTACCAAGTACAATTAATGCATGTTTCAGATCTTCTTTATCCAGCACATAGGCTATACGGACTTCGTCCTTTCCAAGTCCCTCTACCGTATAAAAGCCCGAAGCCGGAGCCATCATTACGGTGTAACCTTCGTATTCGAAGTCGGAAAGCAACCAGGCACAAAACTTATCGGCATCATCCACAGGTAAACGTGCTACAGTGTAAAATGCACCCATTGGAATGGGGGAATACACACCCGGAATACGGTTTAACCCATCAATAAGAAACTTACGACGTTCCACATACTCGTTATACATTTCGAGCATATATTCCGACGATGTATTCATAGCTGCTTCCGAGGCTATTTGTCCCAACAAGGGTGGACTAAGGCGTGCCTGACAGAATTTTATTACGTTTTTGCGTACTTCTTTATTTTTTGTTACCAATGCACCGATTCGAACACCGGTCATACTGTAACGTTTAGAAACCGAATCAATCAGCACCACATTTTCTTCGATGCCATCCAGGTGAAATGCCGAAATATAAGGCGCACCGGTATAGCAGAACTCGCGATATACTTCATCGGAGAAAAGATACAAATCATATTTCTTCACCAGATCACGAATCTTATTCATCTCCGAGCGAGTATATAAATAACCGGTCGGATTATTGGGATTGCAGATCAGGATTCCTTTGGTTTTGGGCGTAATCAGTTCCTCAAATTTCTCCACCGATGGCAAGGCAAATCCTTCCTCAATAGACGAAACCACCGGACGTACAACAGCTCCGGCTGCAATAGCAAAAGCAGTGTAATTGGCATATGCAGGCTCGGGAACAATGATTTCATCGCCCGGATCGAGGCAACTCATAAAGGCAAAGTTCACCGCTTCCGATCCACCGGAAGTTACGATGATGTCTTCTTCTGTGACATCAATATTGAATGTATGATAATATGCTGCTAGTTTTGTTCTCAGGCTTTTAATACCATCACTCGGACTATATTCGAGAACAGTTCGGTCGATATTGCGAATCGCATCCAACGCGACTTGTGGTGTTTTTAAATCGGGCTGACCGATATTCAGGTGATACACTTTGATACCCCGTGCTTTGGCTTTATCGGCCAGCGGTACCAGTTTACGAATAGGAGATTCAGGCATTGCCTGTCCCCGTTGCGAAGTGTGTGGCATAATTTCAGTTTGTTGGAGACAAGGCAGTGCCTTGTCCGTACTCTTTACAATGAATTATTAATAATGGCTGCAAAATTAGCGAAATTTACCCGAGAAAAAAAGAGATTTGATTACAAGTTGGAAGTTAGTCGGTAGTTGGTAGGTAGGCATGATCAGCTTGGCAGATGTCAAGCTTGCTTATGTTCAAGCTTGCTTATGTTCAAGGTAAGCTTGCTATGCCCCGAGCTAGGCTTGCTAGTTCTTGATAGGCTTACTTAGTTCTGAGGTAGGCTAGCTTTGTTCTGAGGTAGGCTTGCTATGCTTTGAGGTAGGCTAGCTCAGTTCCGAGGTAAGCTAGCTTAGTTCCGGATAGGCTTACTCGGTTCTGAAGTAAGCTTGCTTTGTCTTTCTTAGTCTCCACCTACTCCCTACAGTTTACATTTGTCAACGATGCGGCCATTTCGATAAACAGACACACCGTTTGACAGCTCTTTTCTGCAAAATCGTCAGAACTGTTCAGAAAATATATTTATTGCTTACCAATAACTATTGAATATGTCGGAAATATGTACTTTTGTTTTTCGTAACTATCCGGATAAAAGGATCAATCACCTGACAGGCATCAGGGCTTAATCCGGAGAAATAATCTCCTCTATCGGATAGTTTTTTTTCTAATATTCAGCTATATTATTGTGTTTTTATAAATCATGAAAATCGTTGCTTATGAAACCCGTTCAGACGAACAGGTTCATTTTGATCGGATAAAAGAACGTCTGGGTATTGAAGTTTTCAATACTTCCGAAATATTGTCGGCAAAAAACATGCAGCTCACTGAAGGTGCAGAGGGTGTAAGCATTCTGGGACACTCCATTATCAACAAACAAATCATTGATGCTTTGGTCACCAACGACGTAAAGCACATTTCTACCCGCACCATAGGAATGAATCACATAGACCTTGAATATGCCAGACAAAAAGGCATCCGGGTCACAAATTCATCCTACGAGCCCGACTGTGTGGCCGAGTACACAGTGATGATGATGCTTATGTCGCTGCGCAAATACAAACAAGCCATGTTCAGGGGGAATGTGAATGATTACTCACTTGCCGGACTGCAAGGCAAGGAAATAAAACACTGTACCGTGGGGGTCATGGGGACAGGTTCAATAGGCAAAGCCGTTATTCAACTGTTGCATGGGTTTGGATGTAAGATACTGGCTTACTCACCTACCGGAAAAACGAAGCCGGAAATAGAGCAATATGCACAATTTGTAGATTTGGATACATTATATAAAGAAAGTGACATCATCACACTCCATATCCCGTTGTTGGAAGGTACCAGACACATTATCAACAAGGCATCGCTGAAAAAGATGAAGAACGGAGTAGCTATTATCAATTGCTCCCGCGGAGAGTTGATAGAGATAAACGCTCTGATTGAAGCTATGGAAAGCAGCAAGATATCGTCATTGGCACTGGATGTATTTGAAGACGAGTCCGGCATTTACCATCACGACAGACGACTGGATATTATTGCCAATAGAAACATGGCATACCTCAGACAATTCCCCAATGTGGTAATGACACAACACATGGCTTTTTACACCGATAGCACTACCGAAAGCATGGTACGATGCAGTCTTGAGAATTTAATAAAAGGTTTTTAATATTGATTTAAATCAAAAACATTATATGTTTCAACATGTAGAACCCTACGCAGGTGATCCCATCCTATCGCTGATGGATGCGTACAAAGCAGATCCGCGCGCCGGCAAGGTAAATCTGAGCATCGGTCTTTATTACAACGAACAAGGTATAGTACCTCAGCTTGATTCCATAGCACAGGCACGGGCACGCTACATGAAAGATGTCAAAGGTCCGTCGTTGTATCTACCCATGGACGGAATGCGGGAATACTGCCGCGAAGTTCAGAATCTGACTTTTGGCTACGAGGCTCCCGCAGTACTGCAGGGACGAGTTGCTACCATACAAACACTGGGTGGTTCGGGGGCATTAAAAGTAGGAGCCGACTTTTTGCATAGCTGGTTTCCAAAGTCGTCGGTATGGGTAAGCGACCCCACCTGGGAAAACCACGTATCCATATTTCGCGGCTCCGGCTTTCAGGTGTACACCTACCCTTATTTCGACGAAACCACTGCAGGCGTTCATTTCTCCGCCATGCTGGAATGCATCAGCGCACTCAGCAAACAGAGCATTGTGTTGCTGCATCCATGTTGCCACAACCCCACAGGTGCCGACCTCACGGAAGAACAATGGGATATACTTATAAGCGTTATGAAAGAACGCGAGCTCATTCCATTTCTGGACATGGCTTATCAGGGTTTCGGACGCGGGTTGGACGAAGATGCATACGCCCTGAGGGCTATGGCTGCGCAGGGACTTCTATTTGTTGCAGGCAATTCATTCTCCAAAATATTTTCGATGTATGGCGAACGCGTAGGAGGTCTGTCAATCGTTTGCGACGACAGCAAGACTGCCAACGCCGTACAGGGTCAACTGAAAGCTACCGTTCGTCGGAACTATTCGAACCCACCTTCCTTTGGTGCCCATCTGGTACTTGGCGTATTGAGCGACGAAGCATTAAGGGCACAATGGTTCGGTGAGGTGGAAGCCATGCGAACACGCATCCAGACTATGCGCGGAAAGCTGGTGGAAAAAATTGTAAGTTTAGGCGGCAACGAATCATTGTACAGCTACCTGCTCAATCAGCATGGAATGTTTAGCTATACCCGATACAGCACTGAACAGGTACATCAGTTGCGTAACGATTCAGGCATTTATCTTATTGACAGTGGCAGGATGTGTGTGGCAGGTCTCAATGAGCAAAACCTACCCAAAGTAGCGCAGGCTATGGTAAATCTGGAAGCAAAATAACATTGTAAGTAGTTACAAGTAAATAGTTACGAGTTACAAGTTACAAGGCAGTTTATCTGAATTTTGCCTTCAGAGAACAGATGACCCTACATCCACAACCTTGAAGGGGTTGAATATTAAGATTGTTTGTTGATATTGAACCCTGTTCAGGGTTCTTATTTTCCTGTTATTCTAATCCGCCGGTTTTACCGGCGGTTATTCATATTAAATCCTTTCAGGATTTTTTTGATTGCATGAAGATAAGTGGGTGCAAGGGAAAATCTTATTTGCGAAAATTTGTGTTGTTTGCGTTGTTTGCGTGCTTTTGATGCAACTCTGTTGACCGCTAAGCGAACACTGTTTTTACATTGCTTTGAAACTAATATCCAAACTTTTGACCGAGTGCGTCAAAGCTCCTACAGAGATAAAGT
>DAIQOQ010000280.1:0-1975 GCA_036787795.1 Paludibacter sp.
TGTTCGTTTCGCAGACTTTCTGCATAAAAACATACTATAAAGAATATATATACTCTTCTAGTATTCTCATAAATATGCAGAATATTCATATTTAATCAAATTATTCAGTTAAATCAGAATATTTATGATTAAATATGATGGCATATGCAAAATAGTTAGTACTTTTGCGGTATATCTAAATAATTATGCATTTATGAAGAACAAACGAAACCGTTTACAGATTATTTCGGAAATTCTTCGGTCTACTTTAGTTGGTAGTCAGGAAGAGTTGCTAAAGATTCTAAGTGAACGACAGTGCGAAGTCACGCAGGCAACATTATCACGTGATTTGAAATTACTGAAAGTTGCCAAAACACCTTTGTCGAATGGAGCTTATAAGTACATTTTACCTTCGTACAATAAGCCTCTTCCTACTACAGGGACTGTTAATACATTAATTTCTCATGGAGCTGTATTAAGCATGGAGTTTTCCGGGCAATTGGGTGTGGTAAAGACAAAACCGGGATATGCCAGTGCTATTGCCTGGGATATTGATAACAAAGCTACCGACCATGTGTTGGGAACAATAGCTGGTGACGATACTATTTTAGTGATTCCCCGTGAGGGTGTAACCCGGGATGAAATTCTCGAAATGATGAATATTACCTTTTCAGAAAAGGAATAAATAGGAAATGAAGTGGAAAACTTTACGAAGTTGACACTTTGTGAAGTTAAATTGAACTCATTCAAAATTGAATATGGACAAAGAGATTGCCGTTGGAGAGATAACGGTACAAATTGCTGATGAGCGTTTTTTAGGTTATGTTGATACCATTTTGACCACTATTGCAGTTGCGGCCAAAGTTCGTGGAACAGGAATTGCCAGACGCTCGCCCGAGTATATCGAGCAAAAAATGAAAGAAGGAAAAGCTATCATAGCTTTAGCAGGAGAGGAATTTGCTGGATTTTGTTACATTGAAACTTGGGGCAATAAAAAATTTGTTGCTAATTCCGGATTAATAGTTGTGGATAAGTTTCGCGGACATGGTTTAGCTAAAAGGATTAAACGCAAGGCTTTTGAGCTTTCACGCCAACGCTATCCGGATGCTAAAATTTTTGGATTGACGACTGGCTTGGCTGTCATGAAAATAAATTCGGAGTTGGGCTATAAACCTGTAACATTTTCGGAACTTACAGATGATGCTGCTTTTTGGAAAGGTTGTCAGAGCTGCGTAAACTATGATATTCTTCAACGAACTAATCGTAAGCACTGTCTTTGTACGGGAATGTTATTTGATCCGGCAAAAGACGATAAGGATAAATAAAAAGATTAATCAAACAGGGGGGGAGTAGAATCAGTGGGTTTATATAAATAGCTGATCCGATACCTTAGACTTTTAGATAAAGAGAAAATGAAAGAAAAAGTTGTTTTAGCATTTAGTGGAGGGTTGGATACTTCGTTTTGTGCAAAGTATTTAGCCGAAGAAAAAGGTTATGAAGTACACACTGCGGTAGCTAATACCGGTGGTTTCAGCGAAGAAGAGTTGAAAGTGATTGAAGATAAAGCATTCCGATTGGGTGCTGTAAGTCATGTGGCATTGGATGTAACTCAGGAGTACTACGAAAAAAGTATCAAGTATATGGTTTTTGGTAATGTACTTCGTAATGGAACCTATCCTATTTCGGTTAGCTCGGAACGCATCTTTCAGGCGATTGCCATTATCAATTACGCTAAAGAGATCGGAGCCGATTATGTTGCACACGGTAGTACAGGTGCGGGAAATGATCAGGTTCGTTTTGATCTGACTTTTGATGTGCTAGCTCCTGAAATTAAAATATTGACTCCAACACGTGATATGGTTTTGACACGCGAGTATGAAATCAACTATTTGAAAGGACATGGGTTTAAGGCCGATTTCAAAAAAATGGAATATTCCATTAATAAAGGATTGTGGGGAACTAGTATCGGTGGTAAAGAAACTCTGAAATCGGAGCA
>DAIQOQ010000280.1:2075-3682 GCA_036787795.1 Paludibacter sp.
GAAGCTGCTGCACCTTTGTTGATAATAAATGCTCACAAAATGCTTGAAAAGCATACACTCACCAAATGGCAACAATATTGGAAAGATCAGTTGGGTAACTGGTATGGAATGTTTCTTCATGAAGCCGAGTATCTGGAACCTGTCATGCGTGATATTGAACAGTTCTTACAAAGTTCTCAACAAAATGTGACAGGAACTGTTATCGTAAAACTTCGGCCTCGGAACTATAGTCTCGTTGGTGTGGAAAGTTCGTTTGATTTAATGAAAACTGATTTTGGTGAATATGGCGAAGTTAATCGTGCGTGGAGTGCCGATGATGTCAAAGGATTTACCAAGATATTGGGTAATCAAATGAAGATTTATTATAATGTTCAGAAGCGGAACGAAAAATAAAAAAGATAAATAGGTAAAACCAAAAAAGATAAATTTAGCCTCTGCCAAACAGGTAGAGGCTTTTTTATAAATCATTGGAATTCAATTTATTTTGATATTTAGAATAAAAATTGTATTTTTGCGTCTTAAATAAATAACAACGAAAATCTTATGGCTACTACAGCGGATATTAAAAATGGAATGTGCCTTGATATTGATGGTCAATATTACGTTATAACAGAGTTTCTTCATGTAAAACCAGGTAAAGGTCCGGCTTTTGTACGTACTAAAATGAAAAATGTTATTACTGGCAGAACGTTTGAAAAAACATTTAACTCAGGAGTGCGTGTTGAGGAAATACGTATTGAACGTCGGGAATATCAATACCTATATCAAGACGATATGGGTTATAACTTTATGAATAACGAAACTTACGAACAAGTTTCTGTAAATAAGGAAATAATAAATGGTGTTGACTTTCTAAAAGAAGGCATGATTTGTGAAGTTGTACTTCATGCTAAATCCGAGACTATTCTTTTTGTTGATCTTCCTGTGCAGGTTGTACTATTGATTACTTATACTGAGCCCGGGTTAAAAGGTGATACAGCTACGAATGCCACTAAACCAGCGACAGTGGAAACTGGTGCTACTGTTCGTGTCCCATTATTTATAAACGAAGGTGAAACAATAAAAGTAGATACCCGTAATGGTTCTTATGTTGAGCGTGTAAAAGCGTAATCTCACTATACATTATAAAAAATCCGCCAAACAACTATGTCTGGCGGATTTTTTTATTCGAAATAAGATTGATTTTTGCGAATTATTTACGTTATTTGCGTATTAATATTTTAAAGTACACTTATGAAAAAACGGATACAAAGTTTTGTCTATGCGGCACGTGGAATAAAAGTTGTTTTCTCGTCGGAGACTAATATGCAAATTCATATTGTTGTTGCTGCATTAGTTTTGATCTTCGGGATTGTTTTTAAAATAAGTATAATGGAGTGGATTGTATGTCTGCTCTGTATTGGATTGGTTTTTGGAGCAGAAATGATGAACACAGCTATAGAAAATGTGGTTGATTTGGCATCTCCCGATCTTCATCCTTTGGCTGGTAAGGCAAAAGATATTGCTGCCGGTGCAGTCCTGCTTTGTGCTATTATCTCTGTTATTATTGGTTTGCTAATTTTCGAACCAAAAGTATGGAATGTTATCTCTTCTTCTTTTTAGATTAT
>DAIQOQ010000281.1:0-3669 GCA_036787795.1 Paludibacter sp.
TGTTACAATTATTAAATTAATCCAAACAATTCATATATGGTTAAAGTTTTTTCTTCAAACAGGTTGTGATTAAAAAAATAATATATATATTTGTATCGTAAATCTACAACAATTGATTTCGAAAGAGCTCTTTATTTAATATTATTCAGTATAGACAACTGACAATCAATTACTTGTTTCTGTTTCAGAAAGTTTTTTCAAAAAAAATTCGTTTGGATAAATTATTACCGACTTGGTAATGTTATCGATTACTAAGTTTTATTTATTTACACATAAAACTACAACATTATGAAAAACGTTGAATTTGAAAATGAATTAGTAGCGTTACAAAGTAACATGCGGAACTTTGCATTCTCACTTACCCTTAATCGTGATGATGCTGAAGATCTCTTGCAAGACACAACGCTTAAAGTATTGGACAATCAAGAAAAGTTTACTGACAATGTCAATTTCAAAGGCTGGGTATTAACCATTATGAAGAACATCTTCATAAACAATTATCGAAAAATAGTTCGCAACCAAACTGTGGTTGACAAAACTGAAGACTTACATCATTTAAATTTACCTCAAAATTCGGGCTTCGACAGTCCTGAAGGTTCTTACGCAATTGGTGAAATATCCAATAGCATTGCTTCTTTTGCCGACGAATATCGGATTCCATTTTCTATGCACATTCAGGGTTTTAAATATGAGGAAATTGCACAAAATATGCATTTACCAATAGGAACTGTAAAGAGTCGCATATTTTTGGCACGTAAGCGTCTACAAGAACAACTAAAGGATTACCGTTATTAATTAAACATATTATAAAATGAAGCCGAAGCATAAAAACTTCGGCTTTTTTATTTACTTTTGAATTGAAATACAAAACATCCCGGCAACCATAAACTGGACCGATATCACTATGAACACAGCAATAATCATGTTAGGAAGTAATTCCAATGCGGATATTAATCTGGAACTGGCAAAAGATCTATTGTCATCATATTTTGATGTCGTTAAGGAAAGTTCAACAACTACATCTAAACCATTCGGGAAAAATTATCATGCTGATTTTTGGAACAAAGCACTAAAAATTTTATCGGTAGAAACAAAAGAAGAAACTATCTACATTTTCAAAAATATTGAAGCAGAAATGGGGCGTACAGCAGACAGTAAAAAATCAGGAATAATACCTATTGATATAGATCTTATTTTTTGGAATGACAATCAGGTACATTTTGATTATGATAGGTTTGACTTTGTACGAAAATGCATCAATGAAATCAGATAAAAAGTTTAAGACACCACCTATCAATAAAATAATACAGAATCAGCGAATACCCGATTTGTTATTTCATTTCTGAAATAATACCCCATAGATGTTATTTATGAATTAAAAAACAAGTATATTTGTCGTCCTTCTAAAATGGAAGATTAAATTTATAACAAGTTGAATATCATGAAACATTTTCCACCATCCGAATTAATCATAAACAGTGACGGCAGTATTTTCCACCTACACCTAAAACCAGAACAACTAGCTGACAACGTTATTTTAGTTGGTGATCCGGGACGAGTGGCATTAATTGCCGAATATTTCGACACACAGGAATGCTCCGTCTCCAGTCGTGAGTTCAATACTATAACCGGAACCTACAAAGGCAAACGCATCTCGGTAATTTCCACAGGAATAGGAACTGACAATATTGACATAGTAATGAATGAATTAGATGCGTTATCTAATATTGATTTAGAAACCCGCACGGAAAAAGCGAGTTTTCGTCAGCTAACTATTATTCGCATCGGAACATCAGGAGGAATGCAAGCTGAAATTCCACTGGGCAGTTTTCTTATTTCAGAAAAATCGATAGGTTTTGACGGAATGTTGAATTTTTATGCAGGACGCGATTCGGTTAGCGACCTTCCATTCGAAGAAGCCATGAAAAAGCATCTTGTATGGAATCCCCAACTGGCTGCTCCTTATGTAGTCAATGCTGATGAGGAACTGGTAAACCGAATAGGAAAAAATGACATGCTACGGGGTGTAACCATATCGGCTAACGGATTTTACGGACCACAAGGGCGTGTATTACGCATTAACCTGGCAGACATGCATCTGAACGATAAAATCGAAAGTTTCCGCTATGGCAATTACAAAATAACCAACTACGAAATGGAAGGATCGGCTATTGCCGGATTATCAAAATTGATGGGACACAAAGCCATGACGGTTTGCTGCATTATTGCCAACCGACGCGTAGAAGCCGCCAACACCGATTACAAACCTTATATCGAAGAACTTGTAAAAACAGTACTGAATAGAATCTGATCAGGAAACAACAACTAACTTCCGGCAACCTAACTCAATAAAATGTCTACCATAACAGCTATATCAACAGCTCCGGGTATCGGAGGAATTGCAGTAATTCGCGTGTCGGGAAAAGATGCAGTGAAGCACTGTAATACTATTTTCGTTCCGAAGAGAAAAACATTTTCATTGCTTCTGCAAGAACCTAATACTGTTAGCTTCGGAAGTATTGTAAACCTGAAAAATGAAACTATTGACGAAGTGCTCGTTACAGTATTTCTCGCACCTCATTCCTTTACAGGTGAAGATGTGGTGGAAATTTCGTGTCACGGATCAGCCTATGTTCAACAACAAATCCTGCAATTATTACTGCAGCAGGGATGCGCGTTAGCCAAACCTGGCGAATTTACTCAACGTGCATTCTTGAATGGAAAAATGGATCTTTCGCAAGCAGAGGCTGTAGCCGATCTTATCGCATCTACTTCGGCAGCTTCACATCGTATGGCAATGAATCAAATGCGTGGTGGATTCTCAAACGAATTACTGAAGCTGCGTACACAGTTACTTAATTTTGTTTCGCTCGTGGAGCTGGAACTTGATTTCAACGAAGAAGATGTAGAATTTGCCGACCGCACACAACTCAAATCACTGGCAACTACCATTGAACGACTGATACTAAAGCTTTCCGATTCGTTTCGTGTGGGTAATGCTCTGAAAAACGGAATACCGGTGGCATTGGTAGGCGAAACCAACGTAGGAAAATCGACACTACTCAACGTATTACTCAACGAAGAAAAAGCAATTGTCTCTGACATTCATGGTACAACGCGCGATGTGATTGAAGACTCTGTAAATATAAACGGAATCACATTTCGTTTTATCGACACCGCTGGTATACGTGACACAAAAGATAAGATTGAAAACATGGGTATTGAGCGCACCTATCAAAAAATAGAACAAGCATCGATTGTACTTTGGATACTGGATTGTACCCAGTTGAGTGAGCACATGGAATGGCTCACCGACCGCATAGCTAAACGTGCTACCGGGAAAAAAGTAATACTCGTTTTCAACAAAATAGACAAAATAACCGAAGACGAGCGTGATGTACTGACGCAAATGTTTGAGCAATTTGAGGGTGAACGTATTTACATCTCTGCCCGTGAACGGATCAACACTGACGGACTTCAAAATGCGCTTGTTGCTGCAGCACAATTACCCGAAATAAATCCGGGGGACGTGGTGGTAAGTAATATCCGTCACTACGAGGCCTTACAAAATGCTCACTCCTCTATTTGCCGTGTAATTGACGGACTCGACTCCGGCATTTCGGGCGATTTTCTGTCGCAGGATATTCGTGAGTGCATGCATTTTCTCGG
>DAIQOQ010000282.1:0-3663 GCA_036787795.1 Paludibacter sp.
TTCCCCTTCAGGGGTTAGGGGTTCTTTCTCTCTTCCTTCTTCGCTTCGTCCCAAATCACATCCATCTCGGCCAAAGTCATGTCTTTCAGATTCTTTCCTACAGTAAGAGTTTTGGATTCCAGGTAATTAAAACGACTGATAAACTTGCGATTGGTACGTTCCAGCGCATTTTCGGGGTTTATATCGTACAGTCGTGCAGCATTTATCAGACTGAACAACATATCGCCAAACTCGGCTTCCATTTTGTCTTTGTCCATTGCCGCAACTTCCACTTTGAACTCATCAATCTCTTCCTGCACTTTGCCCCAGACTTGCTCACGCTCTTCCCAGTCGAAACCCACACTGCGGGCTTTGTCCTGAATGCGGTGCGCTTTGATAAGAGCCGGAAGCGCATCGGGCACACCGGAAAGGACGGTTTTATTTCCACCTTTCTCTTTCAACTTCAATTGCTCCCAGTTTTGCTCTACCGTTTTGGCATTGTTGGCCTCCACTTCGCCAAACACGTGCGGATGACGGTAAATCAGCTTTTCGTTTAGCGATTTACAAACATCATAAATATCGAAATCATTGGTTTCGCTACCCATCTGGGCATAGAATACCACATGTAATAATAAATCTCCAAGTTCTTTACGAATAGAAGGCATTTCTTTTTTTATGATAGCATCCACCAGTTCGTAGGTTTCTTCTATAGTCTGAATGCGAAGGCTATCAAATGTTTGTTCTTTATCCCACGGGCATTTAGCACGTAGTTCGGTCATTATTCCAAGAAGTCGTTCGAATTCCTGAAGCTTTTCGGTTGTTGTATGCATATTATATAGTTACGAGTCTTTAATTACGAGTTACAAGCCGGTCGTATCCGGTAAGACATTCGTTATTTTAGTAATTATCAGGTTGTCTGAATTCTGAATTTATGTGCAAAGATAAGCATTTTTAGCCTTGAAATCATGCTGACTTAGCTTCCAAATCGATCCCCGATCGGCTGTAAAGCGCTGTCAAAACAGCAAAACAAAAGTTTTTTCGTCCGATTAAGATTATTTAACCTCAACAGTATTGTCAGAATAAAAAGTTGCCATACTTTTGCAGTGTACTATTCAACTAATACACTAAAACAATAATTCAATATGAATAAAAGTATGATACAGCTCCAGAATCTGGAATTTAGTTATAGCAAAAAAGCGTCATTACTTTCAAACTTAACTTTGCAACTTGAAGCCGGACGCATCCACGGATTACTGGGTAAAAATGGCGAAGGAAAAAGTACACTCTTGAAATTAATCTCCGGATTGGTTTTCCCCACTCAGGGACAAATTGAAGTCATGGGATTCGAACCTCAAAAACGTCAACCGGAAATGCTGCAGGAAATTTTCTTTTTACCGGAGGAATTACCTCAGTTGACACTAAGTGTTGAAAACTACGAAAAGGTGTATGCACCCTTTTATCCTAACTTCAGTTCCGCTCAATTTAATGAGTACCTGAAAGAGTTTGATGTAGATTTAAAAAACTCCATGCTTAACAAACTCTCGCACGGGCAAAAAAAGAAAGTGATGATTGCATTCGGTCTTGCTGCAAACACCAAACTGTTGTTAATGGACGAACCAACTAACGGGCTGGACATTCCATCGAAAGGACAATTTCGTCGCATGGTGGCATCGGCCGTCAACGAAGATCGCTGCTTGATTATTTCCACCCATCAGGTCCGTGATTTAGACAGTTTGATTGACAGCATCATCATTATGGATCGACATGAAATAGTGTTTAATGAACCAGTTGAAAACATTACAAAGAAATTGCTTTTCAAGGTTGCCGACCGTAATGAAACCGACGAAACGGTAATTTACTCCGAAGACTCCTTACGTGGTTTGTATCAGGTTAAAGAGAATACTACCGGTGAAGAAAGTAAGTTAGACATAGAACTTCTGTTCAACGCCATATTTACCGACAAGAAGCGAATCATGAATCTTTTTAAATAACGACTAACACTCTAAAAAACAATGAATACAACATTTAGCTTTGACCGTTTAGTTTTATTACTAAAGCGTTATTTTATAGAAAACAAGAATAAGGAATTGATGTATTGGGGCGTTCTGACTCTGGTTTTTGCTATCGCCCATCAAGTTGATACAGCAAAAATGATCATATACATTATGGGATTTATCTTTGCAGCCAAGCAATTCAAAATATTTGCATACACACCCGGTGGAATGCACTACCTGCTTATTCCGGCCACACACCTGGAAAAACTTATTACCACTATTCTGCTGAGCACCGTTTACTTCTTTATTATGGCCCTGTTATCCTATTCAATAGGTAACATTCTCGGGACTAATGTAGGTAACATCCTGTTTGGCTTGTCGAGTCCGGTATCGTGGGATCTGTTCAGCTTCTCTAACATCCATGCAAGCATTAATCATATTCACTTTACGCAGGTAAATCCATTTATTGAAATGACCCTTACCTTCCTCACCATTCAATCTGTCTTTTTGCTTGGATCGGTGTACTTCAAACGGAGTTCGGCAGGAAGAATTATGCTCAGCATCTTTGCTATTTTCATGGTGTTAGGAATCGTTGAACTGATTTTACTCAAAGTGTTATTTGGCACAACATCGCTGAATACCAACATGATTTCATTGAGCCTTATTTCCGAAAATTCACCAACATTAATCGCCCTGAAGTATTTATACGAAGTTCTAAGTTATTTGTTTATCCCATTTCTTTGGATAGTAACATTCTTCCGGCTAAAAGAAAAACAAGTATAACAAAATGGAATTCAATCAATCACAAGCTATTTACCTGCAAATTGGCGATTATGTATGCGAACAGATCCTGATAGGCCGCTGGAACGAAGGCGACCGGATTCTGTCGGTCAGAGAGTTGGGTGTAGCTCTGCAGGTCAATCCCAACACCGTAATACGAACATTCGAATTTTTACAAAACAATGATGTCATATTTAATAAACGTGGAGTTGGTTACTTTGTAGCTGACAATGCAAAAGAAAAAATAACAGCCTACCGACGTAAGCAATTTCTGGAATTCGACTTACCGGTTATCTTCAAAACCATGAACCTGCTTGGCATGAATTTTGAAGAAATTAAAGCTCATTATGAAGAATATAATAAGTCAAATCACACAAATGAAGAATCAATATGAAAGCATCCCAACGTATCCCCAAAGCGATTGCTGTAGTTATCATAATAGGTAGCGGTTTAGTGTACAATATGGACAAGAAACATGTTATTGCAGGCGAACTGCAACAAATCAGTGCCAAACTGGGCAAAGAATCAGCAGAATCCGATTCTATTGAACCAAACAACACAAACACTGAGAACAGGCTATTTATTTATACTAAAACAATTATAGAAACAAGTATCCATCATTTAATTCCAAATATATGAAAACAAGCAATAAACTACTAATGGGCTTCTTTGGCGTAATTCTAATCAGTTTAGTTATTGCCAACGTTGCAGTTAAGGCTGAAATAAAAAACGGAAACTACAAAAAAAACATAGAAGTAAAATCTGATTCGGTTACTGTACATAAAGACAGCACACACGTCGAGATAAACTTCTGAAATTATTAATTTTCTCAATAACGTTTTGAATCTTTAGTATACCATTTTGCCGTTGTGATAACGACAAAATGGTTTTTCGCGAAACAGATTCAGGA
>DAIQOQ010000007.1:0-27408 GCA_036787795.1 Paludibacter sp.
GATTGATTTTAAGCCTATAAAAATAAGAAATGGTGAGCATACACCCACCATTTCCCGATTATTTTCATATTCTTATTACTGCCAATCAAAAAGATAATTGACTATCGCCACATTTGATACATTACCATACCCGTAATACAGTGTCTCTACACCGTTCAGGTTTACCTGCTGAGAACCGCCGCTAAGATAATTTAGGAAATGATGAGTACACACCCACCATCTTCTATTACAATCATATAAATCTTCATTGATTTACATGCACTTATTTAAGTAACGCCAAATCTGATACATTACCACCTCAGCACTTAATTTATTATATTTCTATTTTTTAGAAATCACCAAAAGGTAATCATATCTTGCACTTGAAAATCAACATTTTCATTTCTGAACTTTGCAGGGATATGTTTTGGCATATTCATAAAGTATGAATTTATATAAATCTTAAGTTTTTCTATTGTCTCCTCATCTTTTAAATCACCTTTTATTCTAACTATTTTTAAATCCTTTATATTTCCTGTTTTATCTATAATGTATACAACATTTACAACTACATGATATAAATTTAATTCTTTCTTAATTTGTTGTATATCAATATTCATTTCCTTATACAAATCTTTCTTCTCATTTCCTCCTGGAAATATCGGATTTGAATCTACTAAAAATAAATAGGTTTTATATCCATCATTATTAAGTCGATAGCTTGCAATAACATTTGTTCTGTATGATGAAAACAGGTCAGGGCTAGTTATAATTGAAACATTTTTTCGCTTATTGTCATGAATATTTACTTCATATGACTTGTCGCAAAAATTTGGAATTGATACAATCAAATACCTAGATTTTTTATCTTTTGTCAACTCGAAGTTATCATTACAATATAATGAATCTGTTTTTCCACATATTTTAGTGAACAATTTCCAAGCTTCTTTGTCTTTATAGGCAACTGAAATTTCATGCATTATATTACAGAAGACACAAGTGTCTCCTAATTGAAGTTTTACATTGGCCCTATTAAATGCTGCATTTACGTCAAGAGGATTTGTTTTAAGATATTCAGTGAATAAGGAATCTGCAACTATATATTTATTTTGTTGTGCAGCTGCTACACCTTTGCTAAAATTGTCTTGACTCAATACTACTTGACAATAAACTGTCAAACTCAAGAATAAAATTAAATGCCTATTCATCGTTTTTTAGTTGAATTCAATACTTTATATAATAAACTGTTTTTTACCTGTAATAACGTCCCGTTCCCCGTAACGTATAAAACATCTTCCACCAGAGCTGTTCGGTATATGGCTCCAGCCTATGTTATTGCTAAAACGAAAGCTCCGGCTTTCCATATTATTGAGAAATACAATCCTTTTTGCAACAGGAAAAGGCACAAATTTGCTTGTGTCTTTTTTCTTGATTGCTTACATCGGTCAGAGTTATCAACGATCCCTGATTGTCGGTATACCCGTAATACAGTGTCTCTACACCGTTCAGGTTTACCAGCTGAGAACCGCCGCTAAGATAATTTAGAATTACTCCAACGCTAAATTTGGAGTGTCCCGATTATTCTAGGCATTAATCACTTTTGTACTTGATATAGTGTCGTGCCAGCCTGAACCATCGTTAAAGAAAAAGGAGAATGCTTCTAAGGGAATAAAACGACAGAATGAACGAATAACTATCATTTTGAAGTTCGGTTTTTCTCCAATCTCAGTAACAACTTTGGTTTTAGTTACGTATTTGGCAATTGACCTCCCTGTTATTGCCTCAAAACTTGTGTAGTATATCATTGATACAATAAAACTCACAAGATACTGAAGAAGTTTATTCCCTTCTTCCATATCCGAAAGAGTGGACGGTGCAACCAGAGCTAGTATGATTCCGAGTATAAAATAAAAAACTAAAATAAATATCACTATAAAAACCAAATCTAGTAAGTAATTCAGGAATCTTTTCCCCTGACTTGCCATTTTGTCATTAACTTCATTCTCGATCTCCTTTAATTTTAATTGCTCTATAACTTCAGAGTCTTCGGCAAATGAACCACATGTATCCTCAAAATCTGCTATCTGGTCAGTTAATCCACAAATGATACCTTTTCTCATATCATCCTTTTGATTAATGCAAATGCTACAAAATTTTAAATGTTCTGTTCTTGTCATAATTATTTATTTTTATCTGATTATTTTGTAAGATTTCAAAACTGCTCATTTCATTCGTTACTATAAAATCACTTAAAGTCATCAGGTATATTCTTCATTTGTTGTTCAATATCCCAACACTCTGGCCTTTCATTCTCCATAAACCATTTTCCTCCACTGTTTTTCCATTCAGCTCTGTATGTCTTTATAGATTCCAGAGTCCTGTCTTCTTTACCAAACTGAACCCCACAACATGGACATATTTGAAAGGATGGACTTTTACCGTCTTCTCCCCAAGGAAAATCTTCGAAACAACACCCACACACCCTGCATTCATGGGTATTTGATGCAGAATAAACTTTCTCTTGTTCTATTTTACGTTTTTTTACAAGATTCTTTTCTGCCATTACCCTAATTTCCTTTACAATACGAATAATCACAAAAGTGAAGATTATGCAAACAGATACAGACCATGGAAGATTTTTTATGATTTCAGGCCAAGTAGATGGTTCTTCTGGCAATAAATTACCTATACCTCTATGTCCTATTAGTTTTTGTGACAATGCGCCTAAACACATAAGCCCCACAAATACATAAAAAGGAAGATATTTATTCTTTTTCATTTGTTGTAATTATAAAAATATAAGAAGTTATTTGAAACGTTAGATCCAAGTTCCCATGCAGAATTATTGATTAAATAAGGCATGTCTGGATCTGGTGGGGTTTCATATTTATACTTTATAGCTCCTTCAATGCCCCCACCAATAAAACTAGCAATACCAGCCCCTATAGTTCCGGCTTCCAAATAACCTATAGCTTTATAAGCCTGATATTGGACAGTCTGAACTACCGCTTTTATACCACCGTTGCTAATAAAACTTCCTACTTTGCCTATGTAAGGTCCAACGGCTTCGCCTCCCAGTAAGCTAAGTCCAATGCCAAGCATAAAGTCTGTAGCCGCTTTTGTTTCATTTTGAGTATAAAGATTATAACTACCGTCCGAGCCATAATGACTATTTGGATCACTTTGTATTCGTTTTCCGTGAGCTACCACACCACTATTTGCAGCCAATACGGCTGCATATGTATTGGCGTTACTTGTAATAAATCCATCACTTCCAATGCCTGTAATTGAACCACCAACCGATCCTGCCAATCTTAATGATCCACCAATATCTAGTGCATATAAGTGATCATATCCTAATGAAGAACCACTGTAGTATTGGATGTTCTCTTTTGCAGTTCCTCTATATAGCTGATCTTCGGCAGCATTTCTACCAGCCTCGTCACCATTGGCGTACTCGTATTTGCCGCTTCCCCAGTCATAACTTATCGATCCCTTGGCATTCCAGGCCAACGATGTTTCAAGGAAGCTTCCGCCACCACCTCCACCGCCTAAGACATCTCCCCAGCCACTTCCTCTGGTATTATCAATGAAAGATTCCATATAATAATACTGGTATCCGGTGGGGTCGGTATACCTTGTTGGATTATTCATACAATACGAGTACCGGTTGTAATTCTTCCAGTCGCTGCCCGATTGTATAAACGGATCGGGACTGAAGAACTGTGCCGTAAGCGGATCGTACACCCGGCCGTTCATATTGATGATATTGAACATATCCAGATGTTCGTGCCCGGTATAACCTCTATTGGTCAAATACCTCACCCCCGACCCCTCTCCTTGAGGAGAGGGGAGCTGTGTCCAGTCGTTCGGATTTCGGCGTGCTCCCCACGGGTCGTAAGCATATTTTTCCACTACATTGCCGCTGGCATCGGTCAGGGCTATCAACGATCCCTGATTGTCGGTATACCCGTAATACAGTGTCTCTACACCGTTCAGGGTTACCAGCTGAGAGCCGCCGCTAAGATAATTTAGAAAATGGTGGGCGTTACACCCACCATTTTCATTCTATTTTTATAAACCAGTATTAATTACGCGCTTTTGTTCTTCCAGTATCAATCAGGGACATTACCATTTTTCTAACAAATAGGCACCTAACATTAACACTAAGGGTAGAAAATAAGATATTATCATATAGCTTGCACAAAGCTTACCATCGTACGATTTGTATTTTTTGAATAGTTTTTCATATCTTTTGTTCCTGAAAATAAATAGAAAATTAATTATTAAAGGTGGTGCAAAAAATAATATGAAAAATTTAATTATAGAATTAATCTTCCCTGCTGGAATAAAATTTAAATCCAAATTATAGAACTCAAATCCTATAATATTTCTTTGTATTATAGCCATGATTACTACAAGATTCAAGGCCATTGCCATCGAAATAAATATTACGCCATACAGCTTCCAAGTTGTTCTATTTGCAGGTATAGATTTTAGTCTTATTAGACCATCGACCCAAATCATATAATAAATGTTTTTCATAATCTCTATTTATTTAAAGCATCATATGCCATTGTACTAACTCCATACACTAAAACGCCGGCTCCGATGGCCCAGCCAACGGGATTTGATATCATTCCTAGCGTTACCAAACCCGTAGCACCTAACCCTGTCAATCCAACTGTTGCGTCTAGAATATCACGGTGCGAAAAAACATCGTCAAGTCCACCTTTGTTGTATTGGTTATAAACATTAACAGATGAATACGCTGTAGTAATAACCGAGGCTCCAACACCTAATCCTTTTGCATATTTCATATAGGTGGCAACATCAGCACCTACTCTTAGGTAACTAATGCTATTTACATTTAGCATGGACATTCCTCTTCTTCCTGCAACCGCAGCACTTATGAGAGTTGATTGAATTTCATTTGTGAAACCTAATCCATTGGATATATCGTTTATTGTTTTTAGCGAACTTCCACTTTCTCCTTCCCACATACTCATGGAAATCATACCGGCAGTAGAATTACTAAAGCTTAATCCACCATTGTAATCTATGGTAGCTTTACCAATATCGCCTACACTGGCGGCATAAGAAGTATAACCCGATGAAAACTTAACGCTATACACATTTAAACCACTTTCACTCTTCAGAGAACTCAGTAAATTTGCTACATCCCCTTCGGATGCCGATCCCAAATTTGGGTTTATATAATTATTTATAGCCTCATTGGTGGATACAAAATTTCCTTGTGAATCGGTATAGGTTTTAGATCCCCAGTCGTATCGATAATCAGAACCTCCTCCGCCGGTTCCCCCTGTCTGCGGACGATACATCTGCGATCCGTAAAAATAACAAATGGCAGGCATTAATTTAGGCTGCGGATCATCGTTTGATTCTTTCAAATACCCGGTGGGGTCGGTATACCGGGTAGGGTTATTCATACAATACGAGTACCGGTTGTAATTCTTCCAGTCGCTGCCCGATTGTATAAACGGATCGGGACTGAAGAACTGTGCCGTAAGCGGATCGTACACCCGGCCGTTCATATTGATGATATTGAACATATCCAGATGTTCGTGCCCGGTATAACCTCTATTGGTCAAATACCTCACCCCCGACCCCTCTCCTTGAGGAGAGGGGAGCTGTGTCCAGTCGTTCGGATTTCGGCGTGCTCCCCACGGGTCGTAAGCATATTTTTCCACTACATTGCCGCTGGCATCGGTCAGGGCTATCAACGATCCCTGATTGTCGGTATACCCGTAATACAGTGTCTCTACACCGTTCAGGGTTACCAGCTGAGAGCCGCCGCTAAGATAATTTAGAAAATGGTGGGCGTTACACCCACCATTTTCATTCTTCTTTTCTAAATCAGCATCAATTTACATGCTTAATCTCGTCAACTCTGATCTGATGCATTATCGCTAATCTTATATTCTACCTTGATTTTGCAATACCTTTAAAAACATACTTCCTACAAATAAAATAAAGCCAATTAAAGGGAAAAGAAGAGCAACTATTCCATCTTTACGAACCGAATGTGTTTCTTGCTGCTTGATGATTGTCTTATATTTTCCATTATTAATCAGTAACAAATATAGACATAACATTATAGAGACAAACAGTGCAAATGTGATGTATATTGACATTTTTGGAGCTATTTCAGGAAAAACAATGCTGAAAACAAAAAAGAAATCAAAATAATACAACATAATCGCGGCAGCAATAATTAGCATCGCACTAAAAGGGGCTATATCGCTATTTCCAACTCTTACTTGGAATTTATAATATCTATAATACAAAAGCTCTAAATAATTTATCATAATGTTTATTTTATTTTACCATATTCTCCAAAACCGTTCGTTGCAGTATCAAGCACAAAGTATGTGACACTGATTCCAAAGCCTATGGGTCCCAAGAAGCCAACTCCCGTCATTGTTACATCTAAAATCGACTTTATTCCAACACTCATATCTGTACCGCCATTATAATAATAAACTCCAGCATTTCCAAGTGAATATGCAGAAGAAAGCGCAGCAGTTGCTACCCCTAAACCTTTCGCATACTTTAAAACATTTGCACCGTTTTCCCCTAAAACGCTGGCAGCCCTCCATGCTTGTTGGTTTGATGCTAGTTTGCCAAACTCTTGCCAGCCATTTGCTGATTTGAAACCATAACTTACATAATCGTTAGCAATATTTATCCCAATATCATTTAATGTTCCAAATACACCAAGTCCGGTATTTATATTACTCAAACTATTTCCATTTCCGAAAGCTACCGCTTCGCTATTTGCTGCTAATACAGCTCCAATTCCGTTATTAGTTACATCAAAATTTCCGTTGGTTACCCCAGTTATTTCACCACCAACCGATCCTGCCAATCTTAATGATCCACCAACATCTAGCACATACAAATGATCATATCCTAATGAAGAACTACTGTAGTATTGGATGTCCTTTTTTGGTGTTCCTCTATATAGCTGATCCATGGCATCCTTAGTTGTTGCTTCATCACCATTAGCGTACTCAAATCCTTGGCTTCCCCAGTCATAACTTATCGATCCCTTGGCATTCCAGGCCAACGATGTTTCAAGGAAGCTTCCGCCACCACCTCCACCGCCTAAGACATCTCCCCAGCCACTTCCTCTGGTATTATCAATGAAAGATTCCATATAATAATACTGGTATCCGGTGGGGTCGGTATACCTTGTTGGATTATTCATACAATACGAGTACCGGTTGTAATTCTTCCAGTCGCTGCCCGATTGTATAAACGGATCGGGACTGAAGAACTGTGCCGTAAGCGGATCGTACACCCGGCCGTTCATATTGATGATATTGAACATATCCAGATGTTCGTGCCCGGTATAACCTCTATTGGTCAAATACCTCACCCCCGACCCCTCTCCTTGAGGAGAGGGGAGCTGTGTCCAGTCGTTCGGATTTCGGCGTGCTCCCCACGGGTCGTAAGCATATTTTTCCACTACATTGCCGCTGGCATCGGTCAGGGCTATCAACGATCCCTGATTGTCGGTATACCCGTAATACAGTGTCTCTACACCGTTCAGGTTTACCAGCTGAGAACCGCCGCTAAGATAATTTAGAAAATGGTGAGCATACACTCACCATTCTCCGATTATTTTCAGATTTTTATTATTGGTAATCAAAAAGACAATTGACTATTGCCAAATCTGACAAATTACCGTGTAAAATTATTGTGCAAAGATCCAATCATGATTCTTGTATGTTGCAGAAAGAAAAAATAAAAGCACACTAATACCATAATAAAGAATAATTACAACTATTGGATGTAATTGAATTTGCTTTTTGTTTTGTTCGAAACTCTCGACAATTTTCTTATATCTTTCATTATAGCTGTAATAAAATAAAAGTAGCAAAACTAGTAACAAACTAAATAAATACTTATATTTTTTATCAAACTCTACTCCAGTGCTAACTCCCAGCCCTTCAATAAATAAAAAAACGGAAAAGAGATTCAACATTACACACAAAGCAACAAAAGAAATTCCCCCTAATACAGGTATGTCATCAAAATTTCTTGAACGCTTTGCTAAAAGATACGACTTATAAAATAGATAATTATAAATTCTCATGATTTAATCTCCAAAGTTTGTTTGTACATAATTATAAAATTGGTCGCCCCATATAAAATCTGCAACTCCTATTCCACCTGCAACTGCCCAGCCTACTACCGGTATAAATGCTGCTCCAGTTGCAACTCCAGCAACAGCTAATCTTGCTCCTGCACTATAATAATTACCATTTACTCCATCATTTATAACTTGGTACCCTGTTGCTACAACACCTGCAACAACAAGAGCTTTACTACCAATTCGAGCATAATTTAAAACCTTAGATGTTGAGTTTATATTGAGAAATGGAGTCTTTATTGTAATTGGAATATCAGCTTTATAAATGCCGCCTCTAGGCATATAAGCTCCCCGATCATCAAGTATATTCTTTGCACCACTACCAATTAAATCTCCGATAGTTCCTGATAAACTTACAAAATCGGAGAAACCCTTCCCTTCTCCACTTCCTCCCCACATACTCATGGAAATCATTCCGGCTGTAGAATTACTAAAGCTTAATCCACCATTAGCATCCATGGTAGCTTGACCAATATCGCCTATACTGGCGGCATAAGAAGTATAACCCGAAGAATATTTAACGCTATACAGACTAAATCCGTCTTTCATATAGTTCAATACACTTGTGGCTGCACTTCCTTGCCACGAAGCTATATCTTCTTTTGCAGTTCCTCTATATAGCTGATCTTCGGCAGCACTTCTACCAGCCTCGTCACCATTGGCGTACTCGTATTTGCTGCTTCCCCAGTCATAACTTATCGATCCCTTGGCATTCCAGGCCAACGATGTTTCAAGGAAGCTTCCGCCACCACCTCCACCGCCTAAGACATCTCCCCAGCCACTTCCTCTGGTATTATCAATGAAAGATTCCATATAATAATACTGGTATCCGGTGGGGTCGGTATACCTTGTTGGATTATTCATACAATACGAGTACCGGTTGTAATTCTTCCAGTCGCTGCCCGATTGTATAAACGGATCGGGACTGAAGAACTGTGCCGTAAGCGGATCGTACACCCGGCCGTTCATATTGATGATATTGAACATATCCAGATGTTCGTGCCCGGTATAACCTCTATTGGTCAAATACCTCACCCCCGACCCCTCTCCTTGAGGAGAGGGGAGCTGTGTCCAGTCGTTCGGATTTCGGCGTGCTCCCCACGGGTCGTAAGCATATTTTTCCACTACATTGCCGCTGGCATCGGTCAGGGCTATCAACGATCCCTGATTGTCGGTATACCCGTAATACAGTGTCTCTACACCGTTCAGGGTTACCAGCTGAGAGCCGCCGCTAAGATAATGGATTTTCTTTACATTTCCAAGCTGATCGGTTTCTTCCTCGTAATCGCCCAGGTAAAAACGTGTCAGATTGGGCGAATTGGAATTCGCCCCGCCCGTATACACCGACATTCTCCGTTGATCGTCCACACCATAAGTAAGCGTATAGTTTTTATCGGCTTCGGTCAGGGTTTTTATTTTGCGGAAGTCGGTATACGTTACATTCAGGTCGGAAGCCGAAATCACACCGGGCTTTCCCATCACGGTGGTGAGGGCATGCGGTTTCCCGTTGCCTTCACCGTAATTCATCTGAAAATTACCCAGGTCGCTTTTAGTGGCTATATTGCCGGTATTGGCATCGTAGGTCAGACTGTTGGGTTTTAGTACCGTGTTGGCGCTGTTCATGATGTCCCAGTTGGTCAGTCGGTTCTGCGTGTCGTAGCTAAAATGATCTTTCTGCCCCAGCAGGTTGTCGCTCCGGTATTCCAGGTTATTCTTTGCATCGTAGCTGTAGCTGTAACTTGCTACCCCAGTTGCCGCCATGGAGGTCAGTTGCCCTTTCGTGTCGTCATATCCATACACGGTTTCGCGGACTCCCTTGCTTACGCGGGTGATCTGTCCGCGGGCATTGGCTTCGGTGGCTTTCCACACCGATCGGCCCGATCTGTCCGTCACTTCACTCAGGTTACCGTAGTTGTCGTAGTTATTCACCGTGTAGTAGCCCGACGGATAGGTTACCTGACTTACCCGCCCGTAACTATCATACCCCACTTGCTTGTCGAAGCTCCGGGTACCGCCTATCAGTTCGGTGAGTTTGGTCACGCGGTCGTAGTCGCCGTAGGTATAGGTTTGTTTGTCCTGTCCGCTTATTTCCACCGTACCCAGACGCCTGTAGGTGTCGTATCCGTAGCTGGTGGTTTCGCCGTTGCGCACCCGGCTTTCTATCTGCCCGGTGGGGGCGTTGTAATTATAGGTGGTGGTTATCTCTCCCTGTGCGGCATTGTTGGTTTGTTTTTCCCACTTCAGTTCGCCGTATCCATTGTATCCGGCACTGGACACCCCGGCATCGGGATCGGTCAGTTTGGTGCGGTTGCCCTGCAGGTCGTACTCCATGGCCACGGCCGATGAGCCATCGGGTGTGGCGGTTTTGGCTTTGCCTGAGGCATAGTAGAAGTAGGTCACCGTTTTACCGTTTACCGTGCTGGTAGCGGTTTGCCCGGCTGCATTCAGGGTGGTTGCCTGTGTACCTTCGGGCGAAGTGACGGTGGTGGTTTTGCCACTGTAGGTTGTAGTAGTGGTTCCCTGCGGAGTGGCTACTGTTTTCTGCCGGCCTTCGGGGTAATAATCGTACACGGCATCCCAGGCTGATGCCTGCGAGTCGAAGGTAGGTGCCGAGACACGGTCGGTTTTTCCGTCGGTGCGGTATTGGGTAAATACCCGGCTTATTCTCCCGTTGAGGCCGTAGGTTTCGCGCACCATTTCCCGTTGCAACCCATCAAACCAGGTATAGGTGGATGCTGCCCCCGAAGCTTCCTGATAGACATAAAATGCTGCCCCGAAGGCATTACCGGCAGTTGCCCACTGCGTGGTTTGCGATTTGTGGGTGCCGTCGGGGTAAGCGGTATTGGTCAACTGCCCCAGCCCGTTGTAGGTATAGGCAGTGGTTCCCAGACGACTGGTTTCGGATGCCAGCAGTCCGCGTGTTTCGTCCCAGTTATAACTAACAGTTTGTCCCAGCACGTCGGTTTTGCTTTGCACAAACCGCCCCGAAGGGGTAAAGCTGACGGAGGTGGTGCGGAGAATACCGTTGGCCGTGGTTTGCGTTTTGGTCGGTAGCCCAAAGGCATTCCAGTCTTTGTATTCCACGGTTAGCTGATTGGCATCACCCGGGTCAGTAATTTCTTTGGTCAGGTTGCCTTTGTCGTCGTAGGTATACGACTTGGATCGGGTATAGGTATCGCCGTTCTGCTGGCGGGTAACGGTTACCGTTTCGGGTTTGTTGGGACACCAACTGCCTTTTTGTACATAGGTGCTGGTCTGCGTACTTACCAGGTCGCCCTGCGTGGTTTTTACGCTGGTGGCGTTTCCGTAGGCATCGTAGCTTACGTAACCGGTGGTTTTGGTGAGGTCGTTCAGATAATCCGACTCCACCGTTTGCGTGGGCTGCGACAGGAATATACTACCCGTTTTACTGTTGGTATAAAATTTCTCGGTTTTGGATACCGCCGCGCCTCCCGGGGTAGAAACGTCGGTAGTTTCCTTATCGGGCAGGTAATAGGTCAGGTTCATGTCTGTGGTACTTACTATTTTCCGGTTGGTGGTGGCATTGCTTATGGTTTGGGTTTTGAAGCCCAAAAATCCCCGCCCGGTAAGCTGTGCCCGTGCTTCCGAGTAGGCAAACTCGGTTGTTTTCAGTCCGCTCAGTCCGTTGGGCTCTGATATTTTGCTCACGCAATAAAGTGGCATCTGCATATCAGCTACCGGATAAACCGATCCGCTTCCCTTACTATAAAATGTACGACTATTGGCAGTGGTGTAAGTCAGGGGTTGGTAAGCCAGTTGCGTGATTTTACCCAAACCATCGGTTATGGTTTTGATCCGGTTGGCTTCAAAGTTGGTATTAAACGCCTGCTGAATAAACACTTTATCCGATCTAAAGCCACCGTTATAAATGTCCGAACCGTAACTCAGTACATCTTCCCGCCCATCGCCGTCGAAATCGCCGATGCAGTTATACTTACTGTAGGAATAAGCCTCATCGATACTTGTGGCTGATTTTGCCAGCGTAAAGCCGCTACCCGTGGAAGCATACCAACTTACAGTGGTTTTTACAAAAACATTGGCACTCGTGTAAAACCGGTTTACCAGAATAAGATCCGACTTACCATCGTGGTTGAAATCAGTTACTATACAATCTTCATTTTTTACAGAATAGTATGTATCTCCACCATTCTCATAAGCATAAGTGAACGCGTTACCATTGCTCAAAGTCACATCCCAATATTTACTACCCTGAGCATTTGTCAGAAAGTCAACAACTCCATCGCCATCGAAGTCGCCTATTTTAATCGATTTATAAGTGCCGTTAAATGCCGTAAACGATCCCTTATCCAAAAAATCAACCGGATTATAATCGGCCGTGGCAGATCCGGTACCTGCATTCTGACAATAGGCATAATCGTACGGGCTGGTTACAATCAAATCTTTTAATCCATCATTATTTATATCGGCAGGAATTATGCTGATGGGCAAAGTTGTAAGCCCCGATCCCAAATGGACAGAAATACTTACCCATGTTTTTACATTACTGCTATTCGTGTAGCAAACCTCGCCGTATACATATTCCGAAGTGGCATCTGTTTTTCCCTTTTCCAGGTAAATAATCTCGTCGATTCCATCGTTGTTTATATCGGCCACCGCACAAACCGGAAGTTGAGTACTGTACCGAAGTGCACGGTCGTACGTTGCACCGCCTGCCACCTGAAAGCGGACCTTATTAGTTCCATTTAATTGGGGAAAAATAATTTCCTTTTTCCCGTCGCCATTAATGTCTCCAATAAGTACGCTGGGATTTGAAGATTTAATGTTTGCATACGAAGAAAGACCACTTCCCATATTATAATATATACCATTGCTCAACGAAATCTGCCCGTTAGTTACGGTCGATTTATATACATCAATATAATTCTGTGTGATATACATATTAGAATTTGAAGTGGCTGTTTTACCCGGATATATATTAATGACTTCGTCCTTTCCATCTCCATCCACATCTGCCGCCAGCCAATACCGGTCAGACCGGTTTACATGAGCTATCGGCGAATCGGTTTCCATTAGTACTCCATCCGAAGAAGTCATTGGCGTAACAGAAGTACTTACATTGATCACGTCATTATCAGCTCCCCACGCAAATAGCGTAGAATTCAGTTTCTGACTGCTTTGTCCGGTTAATGCAACTTCCTGCAGATAATATTTTTCCTTACGTATGGCATAGTTTAAATCATATTGCTTTAATGTGGTTCCATTCGATATTACTTTTATGCTGCGTAATACATATTTATCTTCATTAAGCACATTTCCATAATTTGTTTTTCGTACAGTAGTTTTTGTTTCATAGTTAAAAACAATACTACAGGCAGGTGAAGTAGCTCCATTACCCGTGTATTGAATTTCTTTTATCACTTCCTGCCCTTCGCTGGATAAATAAGTAAAAGTCATAAAATTGCCATTAGTATCGGTTATTTTACTTATTGGCCATTCATAATTACCATTATTCTCATCTCTTATAACATAAACATCATTTTTAGGCGAATACTCTACGGTTAAACCATTTTTCCTGATAATTTTAAAATACCGTGGAACAAACGATTTAGCCGACCAATACTGTAATCCGGAGCCTAATTGCTTATCCAGCGACATGTAGGGTATTAATCCCAACGTATTTATTTGGTTATAATCTTTTACCTGTGTTTCGTAGGTATTATAAGCCGTTGAATAAAGTAAGCCTGAATATTGGCTCATAACAGTAGCAGTTACCATATCATCATAATCCGGCGACTGCTTGTTGCCATCAAAAGAAACACTAATTGCATTTGAAACTGAATTTTTTATATAAAGTCTGTTTCCATCTAATTGAAAACTATTACTTTTTACATCTACTCCCGTAATGGCATTATCGCTGAAAATAGTTTTTGTTGTTTTAGTAATGCTTGACAATCCGCCCAAACTCCAGCCTATACCAAGCGGACCGTTTCCACCCTGACTGTTGTAAACCAACGAGATATTGGGTTTCAAGCCATTAATACCTGCAGGGACATCAATCGGTATATTGTATGTGGCGGCTCCATTTGCATTTACATTCACCTGTCCGGGTATGGTACCCACCACCGTTTGCCCTTGCAGGCGCGTTTGCACTGCCAAACAAAAGAGTGTTATGATTAAAATATGTATTGTTCTTTTCATATCAAAAATTGTTTTATCAAGTAGTAATACGTGAATAGTTAGGAGTTATAAGGTTTTTTGTCTGAATATAGACTGTAAAAGACACATCATAGATTATTGATAACTGATAACTGTTCACTGATGACTGCTCACTGAAAAGTTATTGTTTAATGATTTTAAATTCTCGGGACTTAGTGCCGCTTTCTATGCGCAAAATATAGTAGGCAGTAGGATAAGCCGACATATTAATCGGGGTGCTTCCCTGTTGCACTACTTTGTTTTGTAGCAGCTTGCCATCAGCGTTAAATACTCGAATATGCAAACGATCACTCGCATCGCCTCCGGTAATCTCTACCGCCAGGGCTCCCTGAGTGGGATTGGGGTAGACCGTTATTTTGCGTTCGCCCAGTTGATCGGTAACTGCCTGAGCAACTAAAGAATCCTTTTTTACATGAGAGGGATTACTATACAGGTCCACCACTTTTCTCGAAATGCGATTGCCTGCAAGGTCATAGGCATAGCTGACTTTACTCTGTGCCATGCCTGTAGATAGAATTAGTGAAAAGCTTAAAAGAAGATAGAGCTGTTTCATAAAGATTTTATTTAGTTGTTATTTACTTCGTGATATTATGCCTCCCCGCTAAAGCGGGACAAGCCGGCGATAGTTGCTGCGTGATATTTGCCTTCGGCGTTATTAGCTTCGCGTTATTAGCCTTCGGCGATATTTATTGTTATTGAGTTATTCTGTTGTGATGTTAATCACTAATAATTTATCATTGATAATTAATCATTAATCGTTGTTTTTGTTTTCTTCATTCTTCAATTTCATATTCTTCTTTATTCTATCACCTTCATTACCGGAGCACAAAAGTCGGTTGTGCCATCGGGCGTTACCGCCGCCCGCCGGAAATAATAGATAGTAGCCACATCCAGTCCGTCGACTTCAAATTCAGCCTGCGTGCTGTAACCAATATTTATCCAACCACTTTCGCTGGTTGGTAAACTACCTTTAGCCATTTGCCAAATGTATGAACCTGCTTTAGGTACAGCCTTAGAGCGCAACTTCACACTACCCGATTTGGGTCCGTTGATTACAGTCAGTTCAGCTTTTTGGATAGTAGCCGGTTGCTTGCTGGTATTAAATCCTGAACTCAGAATAATACCTTCGTCACCATTTGCTACTCTACCTACATACGCTGCCAGTATTCTGAAGTCATCATCAGCAACCACTTCGGAGGCATGCAGTGCCGCCGTGGCAGCACGTCCGCCATCCAGCGAAGCGATATAATTAGCCTCCAGGGTATCTACCGATGCAGTTGCTTTATCCAAACTCAGGTCGGGATTAGCAAAAACAGCAGCATGCAGCTTGATACCGGCAAGTACATTACGGAAAAACACTATTTTTTCCGGAACGGATTTTTCGGGAAAATCCAATACTACTTTTAGTTTTTTCATAATAAATTAATTTTAAATGTTTAACAATTTAAACCGAAGAATATAAAATGAAGAATGAAGAATCTGTTTTATTGTTTGCCGGAGGCACTTTATGACCTAAAGGAGTTCCGGTTGGGGTAAAAGGATGTCCTTTCGGTATAAAAGGATATGCTTTCGGTACAAAAGCAACTCCTTTCGGGATGATCGGAACTCCGATTGGTATAAAAGAACATTCTTTCGGGACGATCGGACATCCTTTCGGTATAAAAGGAGTTCCGATAGACATAAAAGGAACTCCTTTCGGTATGACCGGAACTCCGACAGGCAGTAAAGGAGATCCTTTCGGGACAATCGGAGCTCCGACAGGTACTAAAGGACATCCTTTAGGGACGATCGGAGCTCCTTTCGGGTGAATAGGAGCTTCTGTTAATAGGACGTAAGCAGAAACCAGGCGAAGCCTGAAAAAAATCGTGAGGAAAAAGAGTCGTGACATATTCATCTATTTTTCTTTGTATTCGTTCTTATTAGCAACGTCCATACACGTACAACTTGTACATGTAAAAGAATCGGTTAACTCAAAGCTATTAATTAAGATTATTCTTTATTGCCAACATTTACATGTTGAACACATACAAAATAAATGAATGGAAAATGAAAAAACAAGGAATCTGCCGAAATTATTTTATATACATCGCCTTATTGAGGTATTTCAAAACAATCTTATTATCAATGATTTATAAGTAAAATAAAACCTTAACATATATACATCAATAAAAAGGGGAAAAAAGAGCTGAGAAAAAGAGTTGTTTTTAACTAATGCCAAAAGCAGAAAATGACAAAAAGCAGAAAAAAGCATTGCCGGTGGGGAAGAAAAAGTAAGCGGAGAACTGGAACGGATTGTTACCCTATTTAAATGCCCGAAGAAGCTGTATCAAAAGTTTTTTTTAGAACGCAAATAACACAAAACACGCAAATTAACGCAATTTTGTTGAGTTGAAATTCAACGAGCTAATCTTGATTTTTTTTAAGACACCATAGTGTCGCTCCTACAGAGCTTAAACATATACTATATAATCCATGCTACCATAATATCGCTTCTACGAAGCTCTTAAAATGCTCCGTCAGGAGCTATATTATGGTAGAGATATTAATTTAAATAAAACAAAAGCTCCGTAGGTGCGACATTATAAAAAGTCAAGACGACTTGAACAAATAATATTCTACTTTACAAATCTTATTTGCGAAAATTTGTGCTATTTGCGTTGTTTGTGTGCTTTTGATACAACTCCTTCGGGTCTTTGGTAGAAATTATGAAGTTTACTCCATCATTGCCAATTTGTATTTCTCAAAAAGCTGATAGGCCAGTTGCACGGCATCTCCTTTTTCGGTGTCCGAAAATACGGGTGAAGGACTATCTACCCAACCCTGTTCGAAGCTTGTGCACCAGGTGCTAAAGGCTTTTCCGTCGAAGGATGCTCCGGTGTTTAGGAAGCTGTTTAGGCGATGAACAAATTCCACCCAGCGTGGCATATAATAGGTGCGCAACAGCCCGTTCCACTGGCGATTGGAATAATCGGTAAGTCCGCCACCGGCTTTGTGCCAGGTAGTAATGATTTCGCGGGCATTACGCTCATAATATTCTTTTTCGGCAGGAGTAGCACCCCAGCTGCGGGCATCGGCTAGCCATTTGCCCAACAAAAATTCGTGACGGGTGCTCAGCAGACTATCCATTTCCATGCCCAACCGCATAAAACGGTCGGAGTACTGACCGAATGCATCCCGATCTTTGGCCTGATAAGCCGCCATCATCTTCGTGTATAATACCGTTCCGTAGTTTCCCAATGCCTGACGAGTAAGATTCACCACATCAAAGCGATAAGCATCCGTCTTTTTTGCATCTGCACCGGTCTGAAACATGCGGTTGAGCGCCAACACCAACTGCGCATTGCGGTAAGGAATGCGGGGATTGGTACTCCAAAAACTTTTAGACAAATCCGTCACCGGCGAAACCTGAAACATAACGCAATGATTCCAGATACCCACGGCCGTATCTACCAATACGTTTTGCCGGAGCATCAGCCAGGCATCTTTCACAGCCTTGTCTTTAGTCCCCGCTCTTCGTTCGGCATACTTGGCTATCAGCGTATCGGCATTCACCGTTTCGCCGTTTCGCCAGGGCATTTCCAGAGTAATCTCATATATCCCGGGATTTACATTTATTCCTTCGAGTGTAGAGCCCACTCCCACACACGCACTACCGAAAGGCACTTTTTGAAGGCGGTTCACCACCTTGTTCAAAGGTGCCACCAGGTGGGTGTTACCCCCAAAGTTTCCCAGGTAACACCAGATGAAAGGCGCTCCGTAGAAGTTGGCCGATTTCCGAAAATATTCTTGTTCCTCGCAGTTGTAATCCAGAAAAACCAGTTTCCCTTTGGGCACGGCGTGAACCATGGCTTCGAGGCGCGGACGTGTCCAGTGTGTGGAGTCGTTATAAAAAGTCCAGGACATCTGATACCACACCGCATCTTTGTCCACCGCCGCCAGGGTATTATAAATGGTTTTTCCCACGCCGGCCAGATAATCGGGTTCCCAGCTGGGTGGTGTAATCTCATTAAACGGATCGGCAGAATAAAGATGATCGGTTCCATAGAGTTTCTGCTGCACAGTCAGAAAACGTTTTTGGATCTCGGCAAACAGATCGTCGGTCGGATCGAGAAAATAGGTAGTGTATTCGGCAGTCATTCCACCCCAGCCGGGTTCAATGCGGGTGATATGCGCCGCGGGACGAATGGTTTTCAGTTCGGCAGGTACATGACCGGCAAAGGCCGAAAGTATAGGTTTCATGCCCAGTGCCCGCGATCGTTGCAGTATTTGTTGTTGTAGCTTTTGCTGTCCGTTAATATAACTCATCGGCAACGGACCGCCCCATTTATCCATATTGGCCATGCGGTGCCAGGGCAGATGGGCAGGTCCCGGGAAATAAGACCGCACCTGATCGTCGCTCATACCGAATGATTTCCACACGCGCAGCCACACGGCTTCCTGACCTGCCTGCATCAGGGGACGATTCACCCCATTCATTGCCATCCAGTCGATAAACCGTTGCCATTGTTCCCAATTCCAGAAAGCAAAGGTATAACCAAAGGTGCAGGTATTGTTGAAAAATCGCTGACCGACTGCACAGGTTCTACGCATTGCTGAGCTCGGCAAAGGTAAAGCACCGTGAATAGTAAGCGGGCGGATGGCTTGCCAGTCGTAACTGATGTGGGCGGTTTCTTTCAAATACCAATTAAATGCTGTGGCAATGGAAACGGCATTGTTCCCCCGCAGGATTATTTTACCGGTGCCCGAAGCTTCCACTTCAAAAACATCCAATCCTTTTTCAGCCGGAATTTGTTTCAACACAAAATCACCAGCATGCCCCGGCAGTACACGTTGTATCAGTGCGCGTGACTCAAGAACAGTTTCGGATTCCGAAGCAAGTGCCGAAATGGAGAAAACGAATAAAAGGAAGAGCAAGATTTTTGTTTTCATAAACATAGTGCTGAGCAGTTGAACAAATATAATGGAGTGCTAATTAAACAAGAAAGGTGAAAAATGGAACGTCAATGGAGCAGGGCAATCCCGGCATTGAAGAAAATGATCTGTTCTTTTTTTGAAAAATATGACATTCATATTGATTTCGTTACTTATATCAGCAAAAATAATATTTTTTTTCAGTATTGTCCGGTAAAAAACAGTAGATTCTTCACTTCGTTCAGAATGACAGATTATTACATTCTCTTTGTAAGGGATGGGGTCGGTTGGCGGCGAAGCCGCCAACCGACCCCATCCCCAAAACATAAAACATTGATTGTCATTTCGAACGAAGTGAGAAATCTTTCACAAAGTTTCATCTATAAAGTTTACCAGGCAATACTGATTTTTTTTCTAGCCAATGGATTTTCATCCTGAAATAACATGGAGATATATAAATGTTGTTATCGTGCTACTCGCGCCCCTTCTTTAATTACTGTTCTGAAAAATTATACTGTTTACACTACTTTTTATTTTTTAAAAGAAGCTTGAACGAAAGTTATTAAGCAAATTCAAGTAACTTTATAATTTCGTTTTTTTTACTTTAAACTGGATGGTTGTCAGTTTGGTATGCAATTGTTCGGCTTGGAATTATATGATTATAACGCTGTTTGAATTCTTTATACATGAGTTTGTCGGGCGGCATATCAGTTTATTTTTTTTATCTTTATGGCCTTAATGCATACAATGCATAAAATATACATAAGAAATACATATTTATGAATTTGACGAAATCACGGAATTCGGAAGCGGTTTTTGATGCCATTTCGAAAGACAGACATAGAACCAATATACTACGAAAATATGAACAAAAAGCACTGGTCTTTTTAGTTCAACGTATACCTTCCTTTATTAGCTCGGATATGCTTACTGGTATTGGTTTTATTGGAAGTTTAATAACCGTATTTAGCTTTATTCTGGCTACCTATCTGGATCGGAACTTTCTTTTACTTGGAATTTTGGGCTTCTTTGTTAACTGGTTTGGCGATTCTATGGATGGCAGAGTGGCATATTATCGGAATACGCCCCGAAAATGGTATGGCTTTTCGTTGGATATTACAGTGGATTGGTTGACTACTATTCTGATAGGTTACGGATATATGGTTTATACGGACGGCATTTGGGAAATGCTCGGATTTGTATTTGTAGTTATGTACGGATGGGCCATGATTACTACCTTGCTTAGGTATAAAGTTACGGGTAAATATACTATCGATAGTGGTTTGTTCGGGCCAACGGAAGCCCGGGTGATTATTTCAGGTATTTTGGTAACCGAAGTGCTTTTTGAAGGTTCTATTGTGTATAGTGCATTGGCTGCTTGTATTATTTTGTTTATTATCAACATTGTCGATACCCGGAAATTGGTTAGTCTAGCCAATGACAGGGATCTGGCCGAGAAGCAAAAATAATAAACGCAACCATGTTTGAAAAACTGCTTGTATTTTCAAAAGCTCAGGTTTCTTCAGGTGTGGGTGGGGTAGTTGACTACCTCACAATGATTTTGTTTACCGAAGTTTTTCATCTGCATTATACCATTTCCATTGCTATTGGCGGTGTGGTGGGAGCTATTGTCAACTTTTCTATAAATAAATCCTGGGCTTTCCGTTCGAAAGTACATCCTTATGAGCATTCTTTCCGTAAACAGTTGATTCGGTTTATACTTGTTGCCGTAAACAGTATCTTGCTGAAAATGTCAGGAACTTATTTGCTGACCACATTTCTGAAAATTGATTATAAAATCAGTCGAATCATTGCAGACCTTATCGTTTCGGTTGTTTTTAATTATATGCTTCAACGATATTGGGTGTTTAAGAGAGGAAAACCGGACGTAAATGAAATGTATGATTAGTGAACTTAGCATTTGTATTAGTTTCTTCTTGTTTTTGGATACTCTTATTGTATATAAAAGCAGGAAGAATTTTTTTTGTCTATTCTTCACTAAAAATGAAGTAAAAAGGAACAGATATTTTGAAAACTAAAGTAGTTGAAGAAAAAGACCTGGAAAAGGTATCTCCCGTTTTTAAGGGAAAAAGAGGGCGTTGGTTGGCTCGGTTTCTTATGCATCTTTTTGCCATTGATAAAGTAAACGGAGTGTATGAACATTCATGCAATTATACCGGTGCCGATTTTGCAGAAAGATTATTGAAAGATTTGGGAGTCGATTATTTAATAGGGAATCCCGAAAATCTGGAACTATTGCCCGAAGGAGCTTTTATCACAGTGTCTAATCATCCTTACGGTGGTTTGGATGGAATAATGCTGATAGATCTGATGGTGAGAATTCGCCCGGACTATAAGCTGATGGTTAATAAATTTCTGTCGCTTATCAAAACGATGGAAGGAAGTTTTATTACCGTTACTCCCAAAACAGCTACCAACAATATTACGGCTACTACCAGTCTTAAAGGTCTTCGCGAAACATTGACGCGGTTGCAGGATGGCCATCCGGTAGGTTTTTTCCCCTCGGGAGCAGTTTCTAATTTTGAACCCAGAAAACTCTGGGTTAGGGACCGGGAATGGCAGGAAAGTGTACTTAAAATGATTTATGCTGCCAAAGTGCCGATTGTTCCTATTCGGTTTTTTAATCAAAACTCAGCGTTTTTTTATTTTTTGGGTTTGATTGACTGGAGAATTCGCTCTATGAGAATGCCCCACGAAGTGTTTAATAAACGCAAACAAAACCCTCGTATAGGAATAGGTAAGATTATATCTGTCGAAGAACAAGCTGCATTTTCCGATTATAAATCTTTGGGGCTGTTTTTGCGCGAAAGAGTTTATGATATGCCCAGGCCTGCGTCATATACCCCGAAAGTAGAATTGGAAATATTGAAGAAAAGCAGACAGGCATCAGAATAAGTCTGCTTTTTGAACGTTGTTGGCAAAAACAGGATAGAGCATTGCTCTTTTCTGTTTTTTTTGCAGATAGGCTTTGTTGCTGAACTTCCTTTCTCTTCTGAATTTTTCCGGCTCTCTTTTCATAAGATTCTATCAGTTTTTACGCGTTTTATATCAATTATTCCACTTGATGAAACTTTGAATTTACGTATTTTTGTAGAGCTTTGAACAAAGGTAAACTAAATACGTTGAATGATTCTGTAAGATCTTATTCTACTTGTTTATGTTAGTGAGGAAACTCTTGTCTTCTGATTGAAGACCAATGGTAGAGTTTTCCCGAATGTATCTTTTTATAAAGAAAAGTCCTATCGGATTAGTTCCCGGGAATGCCGGAACTAAGATGTTATTTGAATAATAATCAACATAAATGAAAAAGTTAAACAGAGAAAATGTAAGCGCAAAGCGCTATCCTGAAAGAATTATCCAGTTTGGTGAAGGAAACTTCCTACGTGCGTTTGTGGATTGGATTGTGTGGAATATGAATGAAAAAGCTGATTTCAACAGTAGTGTTGTAGTGGTGCAGCCTATTGAAAACGGAATGGTTGATATGCTGAATGAACAGGATTGTTTGTATCATCTCAATTTGCAGGGTATTGACAATGGCAAACAAGTAGACAGTCTGGATTTGATTGATGTGATCAGCCGCGGTTTGAATCCTTATACCCATTTCTCCGATTACCTGAAACTGGCTGAAAACCCTGAAATGCGTTTTGTGGTATCGAATACTACCGAAGCCGGTATTGCTTTCGATCCTGCTTGTAAACTAGAAGATAAACCCGCTAAGTCTTATCCGGGTAAACTGACACAATTACTTTATCATCGTTTTAAAACTTTCAATGGTGCAGCAGATAAAGGTTTATATGTGTTTGCCTGCGAACTAATTTTCCATAACGGTACGGAACTGAAAAAGTGTATCGAACAATATATTGAACTCTGGAATCTGGGTGCTGATTTTAAGGCATGGTTCGAAACTGCTTGTGGTGTTTATTGTACCTTAGTTGATCGCATTGTGCCGGGCTACCCACGTGATACGATTAATGAGATTCTGGATAAAATACAATTGGAAGATAAGTTGGTGGTAAAGGCTGAAATTTTCCATTTGTGGGTCATTGAAGCTCCTGAGTCGGTGGCAAAAGAATTCCCAGCAGACAAAGCCGGTCTGAATGTACTGTTTGTGCCAAGCGAAAAACCTTATCACGATCGGAAAGTTACTTTGTTAAACGGTCCTCATACCGTGTTGGCTCCGGTAGGTTATCTTTCAGGTCTGGATACCGTTCGCGAAATTGTAGAAGATAAAGTGCTGGGTGCATTTGTGCACAAAGCCATGTTTGAAGAATTGCTTTCGACCCTTGACTTACCTCAGGAAGAACTTGAGAAATTCGGTAAAGCAGTAATTGAACGTTTCCGTAACCCTTATGTGAAACATTTTGTTACCAGCATTATGTTGAACTCTTTCCCAAAATTCAAAGCGCGTGATCTGCCCGGATTGAAAACTTATTTGGCTCGTAAAGGGGAATTACCTTCGGCTTTAGTGTTAGGCCTGGCGGGTATTATCACTTATTATAAAGGTGGAAAACGTGGTGAAGATCAAATTACCCCTAATGACGATGCAGCTATTATCGATTTGCTGACTCAACTATGGAGCTCCGGTTCGGTAGAAGCAGTTGCCAAAGGTGTGCTGGGTGCTGAATTTATCTGGGACGAAAACCTGAATAATATTCCGGGTCTGACCGATAAATTAATTGGTTATCTGGATTCTGTTCAGAAAAATGGTATGTTGAATACTGTAAAAAGCATTTTATAAAATATACATGCAAACAAAATATCTCAAAATAAATAGCGAGGATAATGTGGCGGTTGCCATAGTCCCTTTGCATGCGGGTGAAACTGTGGCGGTGAAGGACAAAAATATTACCCTGCTGAATGAAATCCCGGCCGGGCATAAATTTGCTCTGAAAGATTTTGCCTCTAACGACTTTATTGTAAAGTATGGTTATGCCATTGGGCATGCCCGCGAAGCCATTGCGCAAGGAGCCTGGGTAAATGAAAAGAATATCAAAACCAATCTGGACGGTGTGTTGGATTACACCTACTCGCCTGTTTTGGAATATCCTGCTATTGCTGACCAGAAGTTGACTTTCAAAGGTTACCGTCGGAAAAACGGAGATGTAGGTATTCGTAACGAGATATGGGTGGTGCCCACAGTGGGTTGTGTAAACGGAACCATTAATCAGTTGGTAGATGCGCTGAAACGTGAAACCAATGGAATGGGAGTGGATGCTATTGTGGCATACCCGCATAACTACGGCTGCTCGCAGCTGGGTGGTGACCATGAGAATACACGGAAAATCCTGTTGGATATAGTGAAACATCCGAATGCCGCCGGAGTATTGGTGGTTGGTTTGGGCTGCGAAAACAATCAGTTGTCTGTCTTTCGCGAATTGTTGGGCGATTATGATACCGACCGCATTAAATTTATCGAAACGCAAAAGGTGGGTGATGAATTTGAAGAGGGTATGATTTTGTTGCGCGAAATATACAATACAGCATCCAAAGATGTGCGTACTGATGTGTCGCTGAGTGAACTGAGAGTGGGTTTGAAATGTGGTGGGTCCGATGGCTTTTCGGGTATCACTGCCAATCCTTTGTTGGGTGTTTTCTCTGATTTTCTGGTTGCACAGGGCGGAACAACCGTTTTGACTGAAGTGCCGGAAATGTTCGGGGCTGAAACTATCCTGATGAATCGTTGTGAGTCTACGGGTTTGTTTGATAAAACCGTGCATCTGATCAATGATTTCAAGGAGTACTTTATTAAAAACGAACAACCGATATACGAAAATCCTTCGCCGGGCAATAAGGCGGGTGGAATTTCTACTCTGGAAGAAAAATCATTGGGCTGTACGCAGAAATGTGGAAAGTCGGTGGTGAAAGACGTGTTGATGTATGGAGAAACCATACACACCAAGGGACTTAATCTGTTGAGTGCACCTGGTAATGACCTGGTGGCGGCTACAGCTCTTGGCTCGGCCGGTTGTCAGTTGGTGTTGTTTACCACCGGACGTGGTACGCCATTCGGTTCTTTTGTACCTACGATGAAAATTTCTACCAATTCCAATCTGGCAAATAACAAACCGGGTTGGATTGATTTCAATGCCGGAGTCATACTGGAAAATAAAACGATGGAAGAAACCCACGAAAGCTTTGTGGAATACATTCTCAAAGTAGCCAGTGGTGAACCGGTAAACAATGAAAAAAAGAACTATCGCGAAATAGCAATTTGGAAATCAGGAGTTACATTGTAACTTCGTTGATTTCTCACGATCAGAAAGGACTGTCAATTAGATTTGACAGTCCTTTTCTTTTAGGTATGTAATCAAAGAATGAACTTTTAGTCTTTAGAATCATTATAAATAGGTATCTTTGTACTGCAAGTATAAGAAGATGGAAATACTCACTAATCGCGGGTTATTTGTCCCCAATATACCTATAAATGGTGATTTCCTGGCTGTGGAATAAGTCCGACCTTTGTAATCACAAATTTGATTTAGGTTTGTTAGTATGATTAGTTAGTATGAACTTCTATCGGAGTACCATTTACTCCGGAGAAGTTTATTTTTTTTGGAACACTTCTTTTGGAATGTGCGAACATATTGATTTATAATCTATGCAAAAACAACAAAAATTCTCCGAAAATGAAAAGATGAGTGATTTGATTAATGAAAATCATTCATTATTACTGGTTATAAGTCGCTTTGGCTTGTCGCTTGGATTTGGTGACCAAACGGTAAAACAGGTCTGTGAAGCCAATGACATTGATTGCAAGACTTTTTTAGCTGTTGTGAATTTCCTTTCCGAAGGCAATTTTGAGGTGGATCACGATTACGAGGATCTGTCTATCACTTCGGTTATAGAATATCTGAAAAATGCTCACAGTTATTTTCTGGACTTTAAACTACCGCTTATCCGCAATAAACTGATTGAGGCCGTGAGTGCTCAGGAAGAGAATATTCCTTATAAGTCCATCTTCCTCCAGTTTTTTGATGAGTATGTATTGGAAGTTCGTAAACATATGGATTACGAAAACAAGACTGTATTTCGTTATGTACAGAAAGTGTTGAAAGGTGAAGTCGACTCGCGTTATAGTATCTCCGTTTTTCAGGACCGACACAATGAAATAGATTCCAAGCTTATAGAGCTTAAAAATATCCTGATAAAATATTATCCGGCTAAGGGCAACAATTATTTACTTACCGAAGTTTTGTTTGATATTTTGTCGTGCGAAGTAGATATTGCCAGTCACAATCAGGTGGAGGATTATTTATTCATTCCCGCTGTGGAAGAATTGGAACGCAAAAACAAACAGAAAAGATGAATAGTGATCAACTCAAAATTGCCATTGTTGAACCTTCGGTCATTATTCGGAGCGGAATTTCTGTTGCTTTAAAGCGAATCCCCGGTTACCGAATTCAACCAATTGAAATTATTTCGTTGGATACTGTAAATCATTATTTAAATATCCACAAGCCGGATATATTAATCATAAATCCGGCTTTTTGGGGGTATGTGGATATCCTTAAAATAAAAGAAGAAACATCGAATGCCAAACTCAAATGTCTGGCATTGGTTTATTCGGCCATTGATACCAATTTATTGCGAAATTATGATGATACGCTGAGCATTTATGACTCGGTGGAACAATTAAAAGAAAAGCTCGATAAGCTCTTTGACTCATTGATGAATAAAGATTCTGAAGAACAAAGTACGTTGAGTGCAAGGGAGAAAGAAATAATTACTTGTGTGGTTCGTGGTCTGACTAATAAGGAAATTGCTCAGACATTGTTTCTATCTACCCATACAGTCATCTCGCATCGGCGTAATATAGCCCGTAAATTGGAAATCCATAGCACGGCCGGTCTGACGGTTTATGCTATTATGAATAAACTGATTGAAATAGATGAAATAAAGAAAAGTACTCAGTTTTGATCGTTGAATGAATTGAAGTCTGTTTTTCTTGTTGCTCTATCCCCATTTTTGATTAGTTCTGCCCTCTATAATCAGTATAAGTAGGTATGTTCAGGTCGGGTTCTTCCCTGTACCTTTGTGCATGCTTAGTTATTTATTTAGTTTAAGATGAGGCAAGTTTACAAATCGGTATGTTTGGGAGCTTTTATTGCTGTTTCCGGTAA
>DAIQOQ010000007.1:27508-31139 GCA_036787795.1 Paludibacter sp.
TCTAACATCGAAGCCGGTAACCGGTCTTTTTTATATGAGCTCTGGTATAAACAAAATCTGGGAAAGTTTGATATTACTGTGGGCTTGCAGGATTTAAATGTTAACTTTGCAGCGAATGAGGACGGAAATCTGTTTACGAACAGTTCCTTTGGTATTCATTCCAGTATTGCCGATAACATTACTTGTCCCATTTTTCCGTTGACAGCTTTGGGGATTCATGTTCAGTGGAACGTAACCAATACCTTTGTGTGGAAAGTGGCGGTTTTTGACGGAACACCGGACGATTTTAGCTGCAATCCATACAACCTGAATTGGAAACTGAGTGAAAATCAGGGTTTTCTTGCTGTTAGCGAATCTCAACTTTCTGAGAGTTTGATCAAAGGCAAAACAGGCTGTTATAAATTAGGTGTATACTATCATCAGCACAATGATACAATTAATGTTGAGCAGCAAAACGGAGGATTTTATTTTGTAGGAGATCAGCAACTAACCGATAAGTTGTCGATTTTTTCGCAGATAGGTTTAAGTCCAAAGAATAAGAATAAAAATAATCATTACTATAGTCTGGGCTTTAGTTATAAGGGTTTGTTTAATAAAAGACCCGATGATCAATGTGGCATTGCGATGGCTCATGCCGGCATACACGATAATACTATTGGGAGTGAAACCACTGTTGAACTGGCTTACCGGTTCTCGATAACCAAGAATATTTATATTAAACCGGATATTCAATATATTATTAATCCGGCCGGAACCGATATGAGGTTAGATAATGCTTTGGTTGGTTTTGTTCGTTTTGGAGTAAAGTTATAACTCACGAGTTTAAACGATACGTCCATCTGATTTACAAAAAATAGAGAAATTCATATTTATAATGACAACACATAATACACATCTTTCTGATATTAAAACAGGTGATGAAGCTATAATTACAAAGGTACTTGGGCATGGCGCGTTCAGGAAACGCATTACCGAGATGGGATTTGTAAAAGGCAAAAAAGTTCGGGTAATAAAGAATGCACCCTTGCAAGATCCGGTTGAGTATGAAATTATGGGTTATAATGTTTCACTCAGACGGAGTGAGGCGGAACTGGTGGAAGTGGTATCGCTGGAAGAAGCAGCTTCTTTATCGGAAATAAAATTTGAAGGAACTATTGATGAAGAGTCACTAAAAGTTTCGGTACTGGAAAAAGGAAAAGTAATTAATGTGGCGCTGGTGGGCAACCCCAATTGCGGCAAAACAACCTTATTTAATTTTGCATCGGGTTCACACGAGCGGGTGGGAAACTATAGTGGCGTGACTGTAGATGCCAAAGAGGCTACCATGAAAAAGGATGGTTATATCTTTAAAATTGTAGATCTCCCCGGAACTTATTCTATTACCGAGTATTCGCCCGAAGAGTTATATGTGCGGACCCACATCACCGAAAAAATGCCGGACATAGTGGTCAATGTAATCGACTCGTCCAATCTGGTGCGGAATATGTTTCTGACCACTCAGCTTATTGATATGAATATCAAGGTGGTGGTAGCACTGAATATGTATGACGAATTGGAAAAGAAAGGAGTGAAGTTCGACTATAATGGCCTGGGTGAGATGTTAGGCATTCCGATTATTCCTACCGTTGCATCTAAAGGTAAAGGAATTGACGAGCTGTTTGCTAAATTGATCGATGTATACGAAGATCGCGATCCAAGTGTGCGACATATTCATATCAACTACGGTCCGTTAATTGAAAAAGCTATTAAAGATATTCAGGATGTAATTTGGAAAAATCCGGCAATAACGGACAAATTGTCCTCGCGTTATGTGGCTATAAAGTTGCTGGAAACGGATAAAAGTACCTTAGCACAATTGGAAGGTTTTGATAATTACGAACAAATTAAAACGGTAGCCAAACAGACGATTGCTGAACTGGAAAAAGAATATGGCGAACGTTCGGAGACTATTATTACCGATGCAAAGTACGGATTTATTGATGGGGCTTTAAAAGAAACTTATAAAGAACCCAAAAAAGACAGACGCGAAAGTAAGCGGGAGTTGGACGATTTATTGACGCATCGTTTCTTGGGATTCCCGATTTTTCTTTTTTTTATGTGGCTGATGTTTCAGGCCACGTTTACGCTGGGAAGCTATCCGATGGAGTGGATTAATTCAGGTGTCGGTTTGCTGAGCAACTGGTTGCAAAATACCATGTCGCCCGGAGCATTGCGCGATTTGATGGTGGATGGAATTATTGGTGGGGTAGGAGGGGTGATTGTTTTTCTCCCGAATATCATGATTCTGTTCTTTTTTATCTCTTTGATGGAAGATACCGGTTATATGGCTCGCGCATCATTTATTATGGATAAACTGATGCACAAGATCGGATTGCACGGTAAATCGTTTATTCCATTGGTGATGGGCTTTGGTTGTAATGTGCCGGCTATTATGGCTACCCGTACGCTGGACAATAAAAAAGACCGGATTCTGACTATGATTATAACGCCGTTTATGTCTTGCAGTGCCAGACTACCGGTGTATGTCTTGCTTATATCGGCTATTTTTCCTGCCAATCAGGGGCTTGTTTTATTTGCTATTTACTTTATAGGTATTCTTTTAGCTATTACTACGGCTTTGGTGATGAAGCGGATTGCTTTTGCCAAGAAGGAGGTACCCTTTGTAATGGAGTTGCCACCTTATCGTATCCCTACGATGAAGAATACGAGTTTGCACATGTGGCATAAAGGGCAACAATATCTCAAGAAAATGGGAAATGTGATTCTTCTTGCTTCTATTCTGATTTGGGCTTTGGGATATTTTCCCCGTCATACGGTTTACACAAGAGATTATGATGCACAAATGCAGAAGGTACAATCCAGTGTTCACTTGAGTAACGGTGAAAAACAGGAAGCGGTTAAGCATCTGGAAGTGGACAAAGAGTCGGAACGTCAGGAAAAATCATATATTGGCCAATTGGGACATGCTATTGAACCGGCTATCAGGCCACTGGGTTTTGATTGGAAGATGGGCGTTAGTATCATAACCGGACTGGCAGCCAAAGAAATTGTGGTGAGCTCTATGGGAATTCTGTATCAGGCCGACATGAAGGCTGATGAAAATTCAGGTACGCTTAAGGAAGAGTTGAAGGCGCAGACTCACAATAGTGGAGAGCTGAAAGGTCAAAAGGTGTTCACTCCTCTGGTGAGTTTCGGATTTATGCTTTTTATTCTGATTTATTTTCCTTGCGTAGCGGTGATTGCAGCTATAAAAAAAGAATCAAGTTGGGGCTGGGCTGTTTTTACTATGGTGTATACCACTGCTATTGCCTGGCTGGTTGCATTTGCAACTTATCAGATAGGAAGTTTGTTTTTCTGAGAACAAATTTTCATTATTCCGGTTATAGAATGAAGTAGATCTAGTTGGTATGGCAATATTTGTAATTTGGAAATTAATTAAATGACAAACTAAAATGATTCAGGTACTATTGGTTTTGGTTATCGTAGCTTTTACTGTAATTTATTCAATATATGCTATAATAAAAAACATTCGAAAGGAAGAATCACCTTGTGGTGATTGTAATGGTTGTGACGTGAAAAAAGAAATAACCAGAAATCTTAAGACAGCTAAGAAACATCCTTCTACCTGTGG
>DAIQOQ010000091.1:0-2957 GCA_036787795.1 Paludibacter sp.
ACCATATCTATAGCTTGCTGAATGGCTTCCTGCGATTTAATTGTAAAATTATTAAAGTTCATAGTTATATATTATTTGATATTTCAATAAAGGATGAATAAATCATTGACGTTAGGTATCTATCATCGGGCTACTTCACTCAAATTTCCTACCAACGGCATTATTCGGAAAGATTGTCATTAAATAAAAGAATTGACCTGATAAACAAGACATTATTTCAGCAGTTATGAAACTTTGACAGTCTTTATGCATTTGCAGGATAGCTGTTCCTATTTTTTTTCATAGAATACAATGTCTTTTTTGATACTTTTCATTCTATTATTCACAAAAAAAACTAACTTTGCCATTCCTACAAGGGAAATCACATAACCAATTTTTAATAAATAGTCTAATATGAGTAACACGAAAAGAGTTTATACTTTTGGCAACGGACAAGCTGAAGGTAAAGCAGACATGAAGAATTTGCTCGGAGGAAAAGGAGCAAATCTAGCTGAAATGAATTTGATTGGAGTGCCGGTACCTCCTGGATTCACTATCACCACTGATGTTTGTACCGAATACTATGCATTGGGGAAAGATAAGGTGGTAGAACTTTTGCAACCGGAAGTTGAAAAAGCCATCACCGGAGTTGAAAAGTTGATGAATTCTAAATTCGGAGATGTTGAAAACCCGCTTCTGGTTTCCGTCCGTTCGGGAGCCAGAGCTTCTATGCCGGGCATGATGGACACCATTTTGAATCTGGGACTAAACGATGCTGTAGTTGAAGGGTTAATACGCAAAACCGGAAACGCACGCTTTGCCTGGGATTCATACCGTAGGTTTGTACAAATGTATGGTGACGTGGTGTTAGGCATGAAACCTGCCAACAAAAATGACATTGATCCTTTTGAAAATATAATTGAGCAAGTAAAAAAAGCCAGAGGTATTAAGCTGGACACACAGCTCACAGTAGATGATTTAAAAGAACTGGTTATCAAATTCAAAGCTGCGGTATTAAAACGCACCGGAAAGAATTTCCCCGACTCGGTCTACGAACAACTTTGGGGAGCCATTTGCTCTGTATTTGATTCATGGATGAACGACCGTGCTATTCTTTACCGGAAAATGGAAGGAATTCCAGCCGAATGGGGAACAGCAGTAAGCGTACAATCCATGGTATTCGGCAATATGGGCGACACCTCTGCAACCGGTGTTTGTTTTAGTCGCGATGCGGCAACCGGCGAAGATGTGTTTATCGGTGAATATCTGATCAACGCTCAGGGCGAAGATGTAGTAGCCGGAATCCGAACTCCACAGCAAATCACCAAAGCCGGATCGCAACACTGGGCTACACTCGCAGGCATTTCAGAAAAAGAGCGTTTCTCTAAGTATCCATCCATGGAAGAAGCAATGCCTTCGATCTTCAAAGAACTGGATGCCATCCAAACAAAACTGGAAAACCATTATAAAGATATGCAGGACATGGAATTTACCGTACAAGAAGGTAAATTATGGTTCTTACAAACCCGCAACGGCAAACGTACAGGCGCTGCTATGGTAAAAATAGCGATCGACATGTGCCACCAGGGAATTATTGATGAAAAAACAGCAGTTTTACGCATAGACCCTAATCGGCTGGACGAACTCCTTCACCCTGTTTTCGACAAAACAGCTATCAAAAATGCCAAACTGGTTGCAAAAGGACTGGCCGCTTCGCCCGGAGCTGCTTCCGGACGTGTTGTTTTTAATGCCGATGATGCAGCCGAATGGGCAGGGAGTGGTGAAAAAGTAATTATGGTACGTGTGGAAACTTCACCCGAAGACCTGGCCGGTATGGCTGCAGCTCAGGGAATACTGACTGCACGTGGTGGTATGACATCGCACGCAGCCGTAGTGGCACGCGGCATGGGCAAGTGTTGTGTATCCGGAGCCGGAGCATTAAACATTGATTATGTTGCTAAAACAATAACCGTTGATGATATTACACTGAAAGAAGGCGATTATATTTCGTTGAATGGTTCTACCGGTGATATTTTCATGGGTAAAGTAGGAACTACCGAAGCAGAGTTGGATGCAGATTTTGCAGAGCTCATGAAACTTTCGGACAAATATACCCGCATGACTGTTCGAACCAATGCCGACACTCCGCATGATGCACAGGTAGCCCGGAAATTTGGTGCAACCGGCATCGGACTATGCCGTACAGAGCACATGTTCTTCGAAGGAGAAAAGATAAAAGCAATGCGCGAAATGATTCTGGCCAACGATGCAGAAGGACGCCGCATTGCACTGGCTAAGATTCTGCCTTATCAGGAAGCTGATTTCGAAGGAATATTCAAGGTTATGGCAGGCTGTCCGGTCACCATACGCCTGCTCGATCCACCTTTGCATGAATTTGTTCCTCACGACGAAAAAGGTCAACAGGAAATGGCAGAAGCCATGGGTGTTTCCATCAAAGTGATAAAACAACGTGTAGAATCACTAAAAGAGCAAAACCCGATGTTGGGTCATCGCGGCTGTCGGTTGGGAAATACCTATCCGGAAATCACCGAAATGCAAACGCGTGCCATTTTAGGAGCTGCATTAATTTTGAAAGAAAAAGGCATTATAGTATTACCGGAAATAATGGTACCGCTTGTTGGTATTAAGTTTGAGTTTAACGAACAGGATAAAATCATTCGCGACACGGCCGCAAAGTTATTCGAAGAAAGAGGCGACAGCATTGAATTCAAAGTGGGAACAATGATTGAAATTCCAAGAGCTGCACTGACAGCCGACCGAATTGCCGAAAAAGCAGAATTTTTCTCTTTCGGAACCAATGATTTAACCCAGATGACTTTCGGTTATTCGCGCGACGACATTGCTTCGTTCTTACCTATTTATCTGGAAAAGAAAATTCTGAAGGCTGATCCATTCCAGATTCTCGATCAGATTGGTGTAGGGCAACTAATACAAATGGGGACTGAAAAAGGTCGATC
>DAIQOQ010000091.1:3057-9245 GCA_036787795.1 Paludibacter sp.
GTCCGATCCGGAGTCACAAAATACAAAGGTTTCAGCGGCGAATAATGACTATTCAACAATCCCGGCGAAGTAAGCTTTATATTCTTGCCCGGCACATTCACTATTAAACTCGGAATAGCCTTTTGCAAATCAGCAGCCGTAATAACTCCCGGGCGCAAAATGGAACAAACATCATTATCAACCGAAACAACTGTTGACTCAATGCCAACCGCACCTGCAACATCATCGCCGGCTACCAAAAAATCAATTGGCATAGCCTGCTTTGCAACATGCTTATAACTGGTCGGACTAAGCTGTCCGAATTTATTGGCACTTGGAGCCGCTACCGGTATACCGGCCATTCGGAGCAATTTGAGAGCTACCGGATGCGACGGCATACGCACCGCGACCGAATCCAACCCGGAAGTCACCAAGCCCGGTACTAAATCTGATTTTTGATGTACGATAGTCAGCGGTCCCGGCCAAAAATGGCGGGCCAATTCGTAAACGAGTGGATTTATCGGCTTGGCATATAAATCGTCGAGTTGAGACAAGGAGGCAATATGCACAATCAACGGATCGAATGTAGGGCGCTCTTTTGCCTCAAATATTTTTGCAACAGCAATTGGATCCAATGCATTAGCACCCAAACCATAAACGGTTTCGGTAGGAAAAGCCACGAGGCCTCCATGTTGCAGACATTCGGCAGCCTGATTTAATGCTTCTTCAGTTATTATTTTCATCCCTTACAAAAAACTAATATCATATTCAAACTTAACTTCCATGCTTAATCTAAAAACAGACCGCTGATTTTCGGGTACAAAAGTACTCAAAAATCAGCGGTCGTGTTTATATCAGTCTAAAAGAACTTAATCCTGCGACAGAATCTTTTCGTACTCTTCTACCGAAGCTCCATTCAGACAAGCTTCAATGATTTCACGTCCTTTAGGAGCTAAATCAGGTGTCAGGTAGCTTTGAAGTTCCTCTCTGAAAAAGTTATACAATTTCTCAGCCCCGGCATCATAGCCTTCTTTTCCAACTTCAGCTTGTTTATGCACCTGAAGGAAACGCGAAGGTATTTTTGCACCTTCAATAGTCAGGAAATTCAGCTCATAGCCCAACAGCGGACAACGTGCAGCCTGATATTGATCTTTGCGTAAACGTGCATTTCCACGACGAGTCATATACTCACGCATGATCAATTGAGGTTTAAAACCGACTTTCCATACACCTACATATTGATTCGGAACCAGCGTAAACAGCGTTTCCGGTGTATTTACAATTTGCTCCAAGAGCATATTGGCATGATGTACTTTTTTCCCTGTTGCAAAAGGCCAGTACGAACCAACTCCTTCAGAGCCCATACCTGTACCACCACCAGTAATACTTGGGTTAGCATGACCACGAGGTGAAACCAGACGCCACAACCAAGCCAATGCAGGTGGTAATAAATGAAACAAACCGATTATTCCATAATTAGGAGTTTCCAACGAACTTGGAGGACAACGTACACCAAAACTGCGGATATCAATTGAGACCGGAGTTCCGATTACATTTGGAACAATATCACGGGGTAAAACCACACGTGGATTCGGGCAACGTTTGCCCGGAGCATCTTCAATATGATTCCAAATCAAGGCAGTTCCTCCCGGATGTGTATCAATATTAAAGAACATCAAAGGTTTGGATGGATTGATAGTTACTTTTTCCAAAAATGGATCATCACCATACTCGTTTACACTATCTACACGGATGAACCACGAATTTTCAGCATCCAGCACTGTTAGTTTTCCATTATTTTTTTGGATACTCGGATGGCACAAAGCCATATCGTCAGTTACCGGATTAAAAGTAGAAAGAATTGGTAAGCTGATTAAGCGACGTTCACCACTAATTGTATTTTCGCCAATCAATACTTGTCCGTTTGGTTCACGTACAATATGTTGATGCATCTCACTCTTTCCACCACCACTTGCACCTTCGTGCATAAAAGTAGTTATATTGTCATATGGACTTACGGCCTGAACTGTAGAACAGTGTGCTGTAATCCAGCCTTCTTTTTCCCCTTTGGTAAGTAATGCTCCGTACAATCCTTTTTTGGCGCTTGGCCCCGGATAAAGATTATAAGCAAAAATATCGTGACGGGAATTGGTGCGGCTATGTACCACAATTTGTTTTCCGTCGAAATGAGTGTGCCGGAACGTCGGTGCAATATAAATTGCCGAATCAATCGTAAATTCTTCAGTCAGTTCTTCAACCGGAACCAGTACCTGTAACATAGCCAGTCCCATTGCAAAAAAGCCTGCATTAAGAGGACAAATAGCAATACCACCTACGCCTATATTTTCACGACCGGCAAAATAGAAAAACACAGCCAAGTCCTGCGATTTTAGCCAATCAAAAGTTTCAGCTTTCAGAGGAGCAAAATCATAGCCGAATTTATCCTTAAATAATGGCTTATCTGTTGGTTTATCATCAGCAATAAGCATGGTATCCGGATCACGACGACGCATATAGGGTTCGGTATAGTTTGCCGAAATACCATTAGTCACTTTATGCACAATTGCTTCGGTGAAAACACCTTTTCCCGGAATATCGTAATTCACTTCATACGAAGTATTTCCTTTACCACCTACTGCAGCGTCTTGTAACTCTTCAATCGTATTAAACACTGTATAACTTACACAATTGTCTAAGACATCTCTTACGTCATGAGGGAGCGTAATACCCTTTTTCTTCACAATCTCTTCTAATTGACTCATGATAACTTATTTGCAATTTATTCCTGATGAAAAACTAACACTTTTATTTTTGAAACACAAAGGTAATCAATTCTTTCTTTATTAATAAAGTATTACTTCATTAATTTGATATTTATTTCAACGATTTGAACTTGGAAATACACATAAGATTTCACTTATCCCTGAATTCAGATTTTCAAATCTAAAATTTCTTCTTGTATTAAAATAAATACTATCGCCAGCCTGAATGACATAGCTCTTATTATCAATTTCAAATTGAATCTCACCGGTCAACACAAAGCCATACATATAACCCTGAAACGTCTTAAACAGATCGACACTATCAGATCCATCGGAAAATCGGACCAAAAACGGATCGACCTGTTTATTCAGATCATGTTGAGAAATCAGATACATTTCCGCACCTAAGTCGTTCTGACAAATTCGAAGGTATTCATCTTTTCGAAAAACAGGATTGTTTAGTGCAGCTTCATTTTCACCGATCAACTCACCTACTGTAGTTTGAAGATTATCGGCTATTAGTTTCAGGGTAATTATCGACGGAAAAGATTTTGCCTTTTCAATTTGCGAAAGCGCACTCGAACTGATCCCAACCTTTCTCGCCAAATCATTTAGCTGCATTGATTGTTGTTCTCGTTTACGTTTTATTCGCTCTCCTATTCGTTCCATAAATTACAAGACTAAATTTCCTGCAAAGATAAGAACAGTTTAATATATTAAGCAGTACTTAATCGAGAAAAATATCTATTTTTTCTTTTGTCCTCTGGTTTGAGGCTTTTTATATTTAATTTTCATTGCTGCAGCACGACGGACTTTCATGTTTACTTTTTTGTTTTTATCTTTCTTCTCATGAAAAGCTTCACCGCCTTCTTCCTTCTTCGGAATCTGAACCAGGGTGTTTTTCATTGCTACTTTGGGCAATTCATCTTCAGTCAACTCAGAAGAAACCACCACATCTGTCGGCATAGCAGTCATCGGAATCTTACGGCTCATCAATGCTTCAATCGCCTCGCGGCTTTCCTTATCGGCCTTGGTGATAAACGTAAGTGCAACTCCCTTTTTATCGGCACGACCGGTACGGCCGATGCGGTGCATATAATTCTCTGGCACTTCAGGCACATCAAAGTTTACCACATGCGATACATCCGAAATATCCAATCCACGGGCCACAATATCGGTAGCAATCAACACACGATACTCGCTTTCTTTAAAGCCACGCATAGACTCAAAACGATTGTTCTGGCTTTTATTGGAGTGAATCAAACCAAACTGCCCCGGAAACTTCGAAGCTATTTCATCGTAAAGGGCATCGGCCAGTTTTTTGGTTGAAGTAAAAACCAACACTTTTGAAAATTCAGGTTGGTTATTCAGCAGGAATTCCAACATATTTACTTTGGTGTAAAAGTTGGGAATGCGGAATCCTATTTGTTTAATATTTTCGAGCGGTGTTCCGGTTGGAGCAGCTTCAATTTCGAGCGGTTCAACAAAAAAGTCATGAACCAGATCTTTCAATTCTTCAGAGATAGTTGCAGAGAACATCAGATTCTGACGTTTTGTTGGCAGCAAATCAATAATGCGAACCAACTGTGGGCGAAAACCAAGATTCAGCATTTCATCCACCTCATCGATAACAAACCGTTTGATTGATTTCAGTTTCAGACTTCCGTTCAGGGCCAAATCCAACAAACGACCCGGAGTTGCTACCAGCACATCAACGCCAGCCACTACCAATGGCGTTTGGCGAATCATATTTACCCCACCGTATACTCCTACAACCCGGGTATTCATATAAGCAGTCAACTTTTCCACTTGTTCAACCACCTGAATAACGAGTTCGCGGGTAGGAACAACCACCAATATCTGCGGGTGTTTTTCTTTCGTAAATTTCCACTGACGAAGACATGGAAGAAGATAAGCAATCGTTTTACCGGTTCCGGTTTGTGCAATGCCCACCATATCCCGACCGGACATAACAACCGGATAGGCTTTTTCCTGAATAGTAGTTGGCTGGGTTAACCCCAAATCGGCAAGGGCATTTAATAAAGGAGTACTTATATTTAAATCTGTAAAAGTCATATTAATTCAAAATGCATAATTCATTATTCACAAATAATTAAGTGCAAAGATACTCTAAATGTATCAGACTCTGAAATTCAAGTTGCAAACTATAAATTATGAACTATGAACTATGAATTATGAACTGATTAAGGTGCCAACCTGGATATTTTCCAGGCACCGGACTCTTTAGAAAACAGTAAACGATCGTGTAATCGGTTGGCACGCCCTTGCCAGAACTCGATAGACGTAGGCTTTATAGCATAGCCACCCCAATGTGCAGGTTTGGGTACATCGTCACCAAACTTTTGCTGATAATACTGAAATTGTTTTTCCAGAAAGTCCTGCGACCGAATGAGCTGACTTTGCGGTGAAGCCCAGGCACCCAGTTGACTATCGATAGGTCGGGATTTAAAATAAGAAGTGGACAAAACTTCACTTATCCTTTCTACAGTACCTTCAACGCGCACCTGCCGCTCCAGTGCCGACCAAAAGAAAACAAGTGAAACCCGATTATTCTGAGCCATTTGTTGCGCTTTATGTCCTTCGTAGTTGGTATAAAAAACAAAACTATCATGCAAAAATTCCTTGAGTAAAACGACTCTGGAGTGTGGTTTACCCTGCTCATCAACCGTAGAAAGAATCATGGCAGTAGGTTCCAGCTGATCGCTTTCTATAGCTTCCTGCAACCAAATCTGAAACTGATCAAACGGATCGGGAAGTACACTTTGCTCATCCAAAGCCGAAAATAAATACTGTTTACGTATATCGCGAAGCATATCCTGAATTTAAATTATTTCTTTTACTATTTACCGGCTATTAAAACAAAATAGATTTGAATTGGTTTAATGTCGTAATTAAAAACTGATAAATTTACAGAGCTTTTGCCTACTAAATATCAGTTATTCCATTGAAAAGTTTCAAGTTGACACCAATCGTAAAAAGCAGATATTTGTTGATATATTTTCGCTGATTATTAGCCATTTTACAAAAGAATGAAGTACTTTTGGGCACAAAATAAAAAAAACTATCCACTGTTATGAAAGACTTGCTGCAAGCCCGTCACATAGGCGTTTCAGAACAAGACGAAGCATATATGCTTCAAACCATTGGTGTAAAAAGTCTCGATGAATTAATCGACCAAACTATTCCGGCATCGATTCGGCTGGAAGAATCAATTGAATTGCCCGAGCCCCTTACCGAACGGCAATATGCCGAACACATTGCGGAAATAGCGTCAAAGAACAAACTTTACACTTCCTATATCGGACAGGGTTGGTACGACACATGCACGCCTGCCGTTATTCTGCGTAATATTTTCGAAAACCCATCGTGGTACACTTCCTACACTCCTTATCAGGCGGAAGTTTCGCAGGGACGACTGGAAGCCTT
>DAIQOQ010000091.1:9345-11438 GCA_036787795.1 Paludibacter sp.
CTAACACCTCCGGGAGAATGGGGAGCCGACATTGTTTTCGGATCGACACAACGCTGGGGAATACCCATGGGATTTGGCGGACCTTCGGCAGCTTATTTTGCCACCCGCGACGAATTTAAACGAGACATGCCGGGACGTATCATTGGCATAAGTAAGGATGCGAATGGTAAAACGGCTTTACGTATGGCGTTACAAACCCGCGAACAACACATTAAACGCGAAAAAGCCACTTCGAATATTTGTACCGCACAGGCTTTGCTGGCTTCTATGGCCGGTATGTACACCGTGTACCATGGTGCCGAAGGAATCAAAACCATCGCACAACGGATTCATGCAAGCGCTACCTATATCAACGAAATACTTCCGGTTTATGGATACAAACAAGAAAACGAAAGCTTCTTCGACACACTCAAAATCAGTTTACCTACAGGTCTCAATGCCGAGCAACTCAAAGCTATTGCACTGGAATACGAAGTAAACTTCCGCTATTTCGGAACCGGCGAGATAGGTATCAGCTTTGACGAAACTACTGACATTGATGATGTAAATACATTGATCGAAATTTTGGCTACAACTGTTAATAATGTTGCTGTATACGCCGAAGAATATGATTTGGAAGATCTGAAATCGTACGACGAGAGTCTGGAACGCACATCGGCCTATCTGACCAACGAAGTTTTCAATCGCTACCACAGCGAAACGGAAATGATGCGTTACATCAAAAAGCTGGAACGTCGCGATATATCTTTGACTCACTCGATGATTTCGTTGGGATCGTGCACCATGAAGCTAAACGCTGCTTCGGAAATGCTACCAATGAGTCGTGCTGAGTTTGGTGCCATGCATCCATTGGCACCGAGCAACCAGACTGAAGGATACAACGAAATGATTTCGGAGCTGGAAAAATACCTGATCTCCATCACCGGTTTTGCAGCCTGCAGCTTGCAACCCAACTCGGGCGCTGCAGGTGAATATGCCGGATTGATGACCATTCGCGCTTACTTCAAAGCAAAAGGCGAAACACAACGTAACACGGTGCTGATTCCTGCATCGGCACACGGCACTAACCCCGCATCGGCACATCAGGCCGGATTTGAAATTGTGGTGGTGAAATGCGACGAAGGTGGTAACACCGACCTGACCGACTGGAACGAAAAAGCCGCAGCTTACAAAGACACCCTGGCCGGATGCATGATTACGTATCCATCTACCCACGGTATTTTCGAAGCTAGCATTAAAGGAATGTGTGAAACTATCCACAAAAATGGCGGACAGGTTTATATGGACGGTGCCAATATGAATGCACAGGTAGGACTGACCAACCCCGGAACCATTGGAGCCGACGTATGTCACCTGAACCTGCACAAAACATTTGCCATCCCTCACGGTGGTGGCGGTCCGGGCGTAGGACCTATCTGCGTGGCCGAACATCTGGCAACATTTTTACCCAGCAAAACTTACGGAGCCAACACCGTATCGGCTGCACCTTATGGTAGCGCCAGCGTAACGGCTATCACCTACGGCTACATCCGCATGATGGGCGAAGCAGGACTAACCCGTGCAACTAAAATTGCCATACTAAATGCCAACTACCTGGCTGCACGACTGAAAGACAGCTACGGAGTGCTTTACACCGGCGAAAACGGACGTGTGGGTCATGAGTTAATCCTCGAAGCGCGGAACTTTAAAGCTACATCGGGCGTAACCGAAACTGACATTTCGAAACGACTGATGGATTACGGTTTCCACGCTCCTACCCTATCGTTCCCCGTACACGGAACGCTGATGGTTGAGCCCACCGAGAGTGAATCGCTGGCCGAGCTGGACCGCTTTGCAGACGCTATGTTGCAGATTTTTGCTGAAATAAAAGAAATAGAAAACGGAACGGCCGATGCTACCGACAATGTGTTGCTAAACGCTCCGCACCCCGAATATTCTATTGTTTCTGACGAATGGAATCACCCATACAGTCGTGCAAAAGCTGCTTATCCTACGGAATGGGTAGCTGAAAATAAATTCTGGACCAATGTAGCCCGCATTGACAATGGCTATGGCGACCGGAATTTGGTTTGCACTTGTCAGGCTTGGGAGTA
>DAIQOQ010000283.1:0-3645 GCA_036787795.1 Paludibacter sp.
AAAAAGCTATAATGATCAATTGCTTCATTGGTCTCAGTACTAATCTTCAAACCTGCAAGATAGTCGAGTGCCTTAGTTGCAGTAGGATATTTTGTGGCATCAAAAGAAGCTGGCAACGCATCATTCCACAAATAAATATCCTTCATGTTTGTATACACTTCCGAAGCCCATGTCTGCTCTTTTAATGTATCGGAAGATACCGCCTCATCCTTTTTACAGGAGAAAAACACAAATAAAAAAAGAAACGGGAGTAATATCCCCAGCCTGAATTTTAAAAAATTATTTTTCATACATTTTTCTAATTATTTTATTTCTTATTATTGTAATACCAGTTATAACACAAACATCAGCATGCAGAAATAAATAGACAAGTTGACCAGCCGAGACTCAAAAGTACCGCCGACAAAAACCATTTTCGCTCAAACTTGTTATTTAACAAGTCAAAGATACAGATTTTTAATACAAGTACAAAAGAGATAACGGATAAACTAGCTAAATAAGTATTACAAGCAGAATAAATCCTTAAAATTCAAAGCCCCTATATACTTTGTAAAAGTTTATAGCTAACTTTAAACCCACAACTAAGCCAAAGTTAAGCCTTTGAAAACAAGCATGAATTATGGATACTTTCGTAATTCTGAGTCATTAAATCCGGAAAAGAATCTATATTGAGCAAAAATATTGTTCTCAGGTGCTGAATACCGATGAAAAAAAAATACATTATCATACTGGTCACGCTACTTTTTCTCCTTATCTGGGGAATAGTACAACTGCGGAACTATTTTGGTCCGAAGGGTATCAGCATCGACAAGAGTATATATCCGGTGACCGGCATAGACATTTCAAAACATACCGGAGTGATTGACTGGCAAAAAATCAAAAAACAAAAAATCAGTTTTGTTTATATTAAAGCCACCGAAGGTCAGGATTATATAGACCCCAATTATTACATCAACCTCACACATGCCTTAAAAGCAAACCTAAAAGTAGGGGAATATCATTTTTTTCGGTTTAATAAAACAGGAGAAGCACAGGCTCAGAACTTCCTGTCGCACGCTCTGCACGACCCGGGTAAACTTCCACCCGTACTGGATGTTGAAGAATGGGGAAATCTCCCTATCTACAAAAGCAATAAAGAAATCAGAGCCGAGATCAGAAAGTATCTGCTGATAGTGGAGTCTACACTGAATTGCAGAATAATTATTTACACCAATATGGACTCTTACAACCGCTTTATAAAAGGAGAATTTCTAAAAAACCCAATTTGGATTTGCACCTTCAGTAAAAAGCCCAAACTGCCCGACGGACGAAACTGGCTATTCTGGCAACATGCTCACAATGGTAAAGTCGACGGAATTAATGGCAACGCAGATATCAATACTTTTAATGGAGACGAGGCAAGCTGGAATCAGTATGCATCAACATTAAAATAGTTCTGCCAAAGCTTTAACTCACCTTCATCGTTCCGAACTATATTTTCACAGAAATTACTCTTCATCATCAGATATTCTATCCATCTGAGCAGTTACAAGTAAATAGTTACGAGTTACAAGATATTGATCTGCACTTTGCTTTCAGAAAATAGTTCATTAAATATTATTGCTTACTTATCATTCCCCCTCTTTTCTTTATTTTATTCAAAAGTTCACACAAAGAAAAATAAAGAAGAAAAACTTTAACTAGGATGCAGATATAAATGAACGATCATTCAGTTATCTTTGCAGCATGAGAGTAAAAGACGAAGATAAAGTAACCCGCATTTACCAGGCAGCCATGCGGGTAATAAACACAGAAGGTTTTCAGGGCAGTTCTATGTCTAAAATAGCCGGCGAAGCAGATGTTTCGGCAGCAACAATTTACCTGTATTTTGAGAACAAAGATGACATGATAAACAAACTATTCATTCATCTGAAATCAAAAATGGGTCATTCGTATTTTAGCGAAGAAACCGACCTAAACCCTTCAAAAGGAACCTTTAGAGCTATATGGCTAAGCCACTACCAATACATAACCGACAACCCGGAGGAATATAACTTTTTACAAAATTTCTCTAACTGCCCACTTATAGAGCAGGTTGACAAAAATAGCACTCTGGATTATTGTCCGGTATTCGAAAAACTATTCGACCAGTCAAAAGCCTGTGGATTGTTGCGACCTTTGGAAAACGATATAATTTACAGCCTGTTATTTGCCCCTATAAGTTATATGGTAAAAAAAACAAGAACTACAGCAATTACACTGTCAACCAATGATTTGATCGATATTTTTGAAGCATCATGGCGGGCAGTCGGAACAAAATAATAAAAAAAATAGTTTTTAATTGAACAATCATTCATTTATAGATGTTATATAGCAAAAGCAACTAAAATAAACCAGAATATGAGCTTGATAGACACCCTAAAATGGCGATATGCCACCAAACACATGAACGGAACAAAAGTTCCGCAGGAAAAAGTAGACAATATCCTTGAAGCCATTCGACTTGCTCCAACTTCATTCGGATTACAGCCTTTCAAGGTAATTGTAATTGAAGATTCAAAACTTCGTGAAGAAATTTTCAATAACGCTTGTCAGCAACCACAAATAAAAGAAGCCTCGCATGTGCTTGTTTTTGCTGCCAACAAAAAAGTGACAGCCGAACAGGTAGATGAGTATATAGAACTAACAGCTAAAACAAGGTCAATTCCGGTTGAAAGTCTGGAAGGTTTTAAAGCCATGTTTGCGGGAACCGTAGCAGGAAGCGCCGAACAAAACTTCGTATGGACAGCGCGTCAGGCTTACCTGGCCTTTGGAGTAGGTATTGTAGCCGCTGCCAACGAAAAAGTAGATGCAACGCCCATGGAAGGATTTAACCCTGAAGCATTAGATAAATTACTGGGACTGGACAAACAAAACTTAGGGTCCACTACCATTCTGACACTTGGCTATCGCGATGAAGCAAATGATTATTTGGCTAAAGCAGCTAAAGTAAGGAAAAGCAAGGACACCTTGTTCGACATCAAATAATAAAAAGCCTGAGCTTTCCGTCACTTGTTGACGTCTATATATAATCCCAACGGTTGAATCTCAGCAACGAAATTCAACCGTTTTATTATCACTCAATTATTAAGCAAACAACTATAACAAATACAATTACACACTTAAAATAATCAGCAAAACAAAAATGGAACTATTAGATGCGTTTAAATGGCGATACGCCACAAAAAAATTCGATCCCAGCAAAAAGGTAGATCAGACTTTAGTTGATAAAATTGTAGAAGCAGCATGGATTGCCCCTACCTCGTCGGGATTGCAACCTTTCGAACTATTGGTTATCAGCAATCAGGAACTAAAAAATAAAATTGTCCCCATTGCTTTCGATCAACAAATCGTGGCTGACTGCTCACACCTATTGGTATTTGCAGCCTGGGATAATTATACAACAGAGCGCATCGACAATATATATGCACACACAACTACAGAAAGAGACCAACCTTCAGACCGTTACAACGCATACACCGACCGTTTAAAAGCAATCTATCTGAATCAATCGGCAGAAGCCAATTTTGCCCACACAGCACGACAGGCTTATATTGCATTTGGGTTTGCAATAGCCGAAGCAGCCAGCCTGAAGGTTGACTCCACCCCAATGGAAGGTTTCAATGG
>DAIQOQ010000284.1:0-3639 GCA_036787795.1 Paludibacter sp.
GTCACTCCTCTTGCGGGGGCATGTCCCGGTGCAACTTTTAATGTGGTGGTTACAGTTTATCCTGTCTTGAATCCGAATACAATAACTCAGAACATAAGCTGTTATCAGGCAAATAATGGTTCTATTCAAACGAATATAAGCGGAGGTATTCCATTTACAACCGGCGATCCTTATCATGCATCCTGGACTGGTCCGAATGGATTTACGTCGGCTTTGACTTCTATTTCAGGATTGATTCCGGGAATTTATACTCTCACAATTCAGGATGCTGGTAATTGTCCTTTTACAAAAAGTTACACTATTACCGAGCCGACTGATGTTGCTATCACTACCGACACGAGAAAAGATGTTACCTGCTTTGGAGCATCGAATGGTTTGATTGGCATTACGGTAACCGGAGGAAATGGAGTTTACAACTATGTATGGACAAAAGATAACGCTCCGTTTGCAACAACGCAGGATCTTTCGGGATTGAGCCCAGGGCAATATACAGTTACGGTGACTGACGGCAATAACTGCGGACCCAAGACAGAAACTTATACTATTACAGAACCTCCTGTTTTGGCAGTAAGTCTGGTTAGCCAAACTAATATTTTGTGTTTTGGTGATGCTATAGGAACAATAAATGCCAGTGTTACCGGAGGAACACCTATTCAAACAGCGTCCGGTGACAGTTATAAATATGCCTGGACCGGACCGAATGGATATACAAGTTCCAATCGTGATTTGACAGGCTTACGTGCCGGATTATACCAGCTGATTGTTTCTGATAGTCAGGGATGTACGGCAATGTTAGATGTAACAATAACCCAGCCTTCCGAACTTACGGTTACTGTCACTAAAGGTTTGATTAGCTGTTATTCTGAAAATAACGGAAAGATTACATTAAACATCAGTGGAGGAGTAAAGCCTTATCAGATAGTATGGAGTAATTTTGGTAAGGGAACTGTTCAGGAAAACCTTTCACCGGGAGATTATACAGTTGTTGTCACCGATAGCAATAGTTGTCAGAAAACACTTGTTATCAATATGCCGGAGGCTCCCCTCTTTGGAATTAGTCCGGTTGTGAAAGATATAACATGTTATGGAGCGCACAACGGAAGTATTAAACTCAACTTTGTTGGTGGAACACCTCCTATTTCATTTGCCTGGGCCGATGATCCTAATGCAGGTGTAGAACGTAATAATCTGGGAGCGGGGACGTATACTATTACAATTCATGATGCGCAACCTTGTGATATCGTCAAGACATTCGTGATACAGGAACCTCAGCCGTTAGTTGTGTCTACCGATGTAACGAATGCATTAGATTGTAATAATGCTAATAGTGGTGCTATTCATTCTTTAGTCTCAGGTGGAACAGCTCCATTCACCTATTTATGGTCAACGGGAGCTACTACTCCTGATTTGATAAATATTACAGGAGGAAATTATAAACTAACGGTGACAGATGCCGGAGGTTGTTCACAAACGGTGCAAGTTGCTGTTACCCGGCCGTTACCTCTTACTTTTGACGTCGATTCTGTGATTGATTTAAATTGTTCAACAAAAATAGCGAAAGAAGTTATTACGGTTAAAGTGTCCGGAGGGCTTCCTCCTTATCAGTTAGTTTGGTCAAGAGGAATAATAAGCGGAGCAAATAATGAGATAATGGAAACAACGGAGAATGGTTTAGTAATCTTGACAGTTACTGATGCCTTAGGTTGTACGGCTTCGTATAGTTATGATGTTGACATTCCTGATTATGGTATTGATTATAAACTGACAGATTGTAATAATCATAATTACCAGTTTGATGCCATAGTGCTGAATGATCTTGATAACAATAGCTATTCCTGGGATTTCGGAGACGGAGGAGTTTCAACTATTAAGAGTCCGGTACATACTTATTCAGCTCCCGGAATGTATAAAGTAGCATTGACTATGTCTAATTCGACCTGTTCGTCTCTGTTATATGAAAAAACAATTACTGTAGAGGCAGTACCTGTATTGACGCTTGATCGTAATCCGGTGTTCTGTATAGGTGATTCAATGGTTGTTCATGTGGCCGGAGCCTATTCATATCGTTGGAGTAATGAATCCACGGCAGATAGCATTGTTATAAAAAAGGCCGGAGAATATAGTGTTACAGGTACATCAAAAGCCGGTTGTACTACCACTTTGAAATTTACAGCATCTAATTTTGATTTGATTAATTATACTTTACAAACCGATAAAACAATTATTTCTACTGAGGATCCTACTGTGCAGATGTGGAGTGAAGCAGTTCCGTTCTCTCAATACTATTGGGACTTTGGTGATGGAACAATTGTAGGAGGTAATAATCCAAGTCATACCTACGACATAATGAGAGATGGATATTTTGATGTGAATCTCAAAGTTATAAACCCGAATGGGTGCGTTGAGCGCGCTACTAAGCGTATCTGGATTACTTCGCCAAAGCTTCCTAATACTTTCTCGCCAAACGGAGATGGGAAAAATGATGTTTACATGAAAGGTTGGCATATGCAGATTTTTAACCGCAATGGAGTTTTATTATACGAAGGCACCGACGGGTGGGATGGTAAATATAAAGGGGAGAATGTGACGAATGGAACCTATTTTTACGTAATAAAATATCCAACAGAATCCGGGCATAAAACCAATACGGGATTTATAACGCTTATTCGATAACCCAAACCGATGATGAAAAAAGTTGTAGTTGTTTTTATATTTGCTGTTAGCTGTGTTTCTCTGATAGCTCAATCGAATATCCGGTTGAATAATTATTGGGAAAACACTTATTATATTAATCCGGCCTCTATTAATGAGGATTATATGGCCGACTTTAGCATGGCGGCGCGCAAGCAATGGGCCGGATTTTCCGGTTCGCCAACAACTTTTTTTGCAGCCGGAACGACTTATCTCGATAATATTCACACCCAGTTTGGTGCTAAAATTAGCGTCGACAAGATCGGTTATACCTCTACTTCCGATATTGCTCTTTCTTATGCTTACTCGTTTCCTGTAAGCGATAAGTGGAAACTGCATATGGGTTTAGCTTTGAATTACCAGAGCTTGTCGTATGATGTTTCTGAAGTTACTTTTCCGACTATCGATGATCCGACGATTTATGATCGGCTATTGTCCCAAAGTAATTTTAATGCAGGTATAGGGTTGGAGTTGACTAACAAGTATTGGATTGTCGGAGCATCGAGCCAGAATGTTTTCTCCATATTCTCGTCGATTAATCAGCAGTTTTCGAATGCTAATTTTTTCTATACCCGCTACAGACAATATACTCACGACTTTATTAATCTTGGGTTTGGTGTTTCAGCTATTCAGGAGAATAAACTTCTTCAGACAGAATTAAATATTATGAGTTATTTTAAAGTAACGCCTCAAACAGATGCTTTTCAGGTGGGTCTATTTTATCGCACATGGAATGAAGTGGGGCTTTTATTTGGCATCAATTTGACCGACAATATCAAACTGTCTTATAGCTATGATTATAATGCCAGTGGAATCAGTTCAAAGTCCTATGGAACGCATGAACTGATGCTGAGTTATAAAATTGACCGACCATTCCAATGTCATAATTGTTGGTACTAGAGGAGTCAGATCATGATTTTGCATAAACTAAAAACAAGAGCTAAAACT
>DAIQOQ010000285.1:0-1927 GCA_036787795.1 Paludibacter sp.
CTATGGTTTTCTGGTCATTTTCGTTTATCTGGACGCGAGTGGCTATCCATTCGTTTCAACCGATGATGCTTATAAGTTTACGTTTGTTGATTGCTTCAGTTCTGTTATTTGTCGTGTCTAAGTCTACCGGGAAGTTTCAAAAACTCCGCCGAAAAGATTTCAAGTGGTTTTTGTTGCTGGCCTTTTTTGAGCCCTTCTTGTATTATGTGGGCGAAACGTATGGGCTTACCACGGTGGAGTCGACTCTGGCTTCAGTGATTGTTTCCACTATTCCGCTTTTTGCTCCTATCATGGCTTTTGTAGTGTTGCGTGAACGAATTGGTTTGGCCAATATCCTTGGCATTTTAATTTCTTTGCTTGGAGTGTTTTTTGTTATCTATGAACCCGGAGGTGGTTTTAAAGCCAATCCTACAGGCATAGCCTTACTCTTTCTGGCGGTGTTTGCCGCCATTTGTTATGCCACAGTTCTGCGAAAAATTCCACGATATTACAATAATATGAATGTGATTTTTTATCAGAGTTTGCTGGGACTGGTCTTTTTTATTCCCACTTCTTTGCTGACTGATTATTCTTCCTGGCAAACCCTGACAGTGAGTAGGGAGTCCTTGGTAGCCTTGCTGATGTTGTCGGTTTTTGCATCGGTTATTGCTTTTGTACTTTTTGCCGGGGCAGTACGTCAGGTAGGAGTGGCTAAAACCAATGTGTTTGTCAATCTGATTCCGGTTTTTACCGCCATCTTCTCGTGGTTAATTCTCGACGAGATGATTACCCGTAGCAAATGGTTCGGCATATCCATTGTGGTAGTCGGGCTTTTCGTAAGTCAGTGGGGCAAAATGAAGTTCAACAAGCAAACAGAAGAAATTCTTTAAAATGCGTACAAACAGCTTGCTATATTCGAATAATTATTAACTTTGTCTTTCCAATTCAGTGTGTATTCATTTTATAGAGATAGCATAAAGCTCTTTTCGTAACCTGATCATGAAGATGCCGCAATGAAACCAAAGAAATATATTTTATTCAGAATTTATCAGTGGTTGTTGGCTTACCCTATTTTGATGGTGATAACTGCATTAGTTGCATTGTCCACCATTGTGCTTTCACCATTTTTTCCAAACAGTCAGTTATCTTATGCTCCGGCACGTTGGTGGGCGCGCATCTATTGTAGGTTGTGTTTCGTCAAGGTTAGAGTGTATGGCATGGAGCGGCTGAATCCCCGGGAATCGTATGTCTTTGCACTTAATCACCAGAGTATTTTTGATATATTTGTGGTATATGGCTGGTTACCGTTTTGTTTTAAATGGATGATGAAAGCCGAACTGCGCAAAATACCCTTGATTGGCAAAGCCTGTGAGGCGGCGGGACATATTTTCATTAATCGTTCTAATCCCGTTGCAGCCCGACAGAGTTTGGAAAGAGCCGAAGCGCAGTTAGTGAATGGCATATCAGCCGTTATCTTTCCTGAAGGAACCCGTACGTATACCGGCGAGATGGGGGTGTTTAAGCGAGGGGCTTTTCGTATTGCCACCGATTTATCGTTACCGATTGTTCCGGTTACTCTGCGTGGTAGCTTTGAACGTATGCATCGGAATTCGGCTAATGTAACTCCGGGCCTGATAGAAATGTACGTGCATGAGCCGTTGGAGATAAATGCTTTTCAGTCGGAAGATATTCATGAACTGATTCAGAAAACCTGGGATGTTATTCACAGTGCTTTGTGACTTTTGAATAAGCGATCTTCGTTTAGTAAATTGGACATAGGTAGTTACTAGTGGGTAGTCAGTAGTGGGTAGTGCTTTTCGCAGACTTTTTTTATTATAACTAAAAATCCCTTTGTGCAGAAAATAGCAATAATTAGTGATATTCACGGAAACCTACCGGCTCTGAATGCGGTAATTCACGATATAAAAACAGTTTTTCAAGCCGACTT
>DAIQOQ010000285.1:2027-3624 GCA_036787795.1 Paludibacter sp.
GAATATATCTATGAGCATACCGACGATGAATTATTCAAACGTCTCTTTAAGCAAGAGGATGTGAATCTTATTGTGGCCGGACATACACATTTATCATTCATCAAATATCTTGAATCAGATAAAGACGGGCAACGAAACTTGTTTATCAACGCCGGATCGGTGGGGCGAACTAAGGAGATGAACGGGGCTAAAGCTGTTTATTTGTGGCTTACTATTGATGAGTTACAAAATAAAGTGGAGCCTGTTTTACGAAAAATTGATTATAATATAGGCGAAACCATATCGGGGATCCGAAACAGTGAAGTGCCCGATTTTTATGCCGACTTGTTGAGTAAAAGAATAACGCAAAATCAGTGTGGTGATTAAATTCATTGCAGGTAAAAAATAAACGTATGAAAAACAATACCCAGATAAAATGCCCGAATTGTGGCACTTCCATCGATGTACAGGATATTCTGGCTCATCAGTTGGAAGATGAGATTAATCTGAAATATCAAACTCAGCTGGCTGAAGAAAAGAGAAAGTATGACGCCGAGGTCGATAGTTTGAATAAGGCCAAAGAGCTGTTTGAACAAAAGAAAAAACAGGAAAACGAGCTTTTTCAGGAACGGCTGGATAAACAGCTGAAGGAAGACCGGAAGGCGCTGGAAGAAAAGTTGAAGCTGAAATTCAGGGAAGAGCAGTCGGAGCAGTTTAATGCCCTGCAAAAAGAACTGAACGAGAAATCGGAGCAGGTAAGGGAGCTGAACCGCACGAAGGCCGAGATCGAAAAGCTAAAGCGTGAGAAGTCGGAGCTGAAAGAGATAGCCGAAGCCGAGGCGCAACGGAACCTGAATGAAACGCTGATAGCTGAAAAGGAAAAAATCAGAAAACAGGAAGAGGATAAAAATGAGCTGCGCTTTAAAGAGCTTCAGAAACAACTGGAAGACCAACGACGCTTAACCGAGGAAATGAAGCGTAAGCAGGAGCAGGGCTCCATGCAGTTGCAGGGCGAAGTGCAGGAACTGGCTATTGAGGAATGGCTTGCGTCGCAATTTCCGCTCGACTCTATTGAAGAAATAAAAAAAGGAGTACGCGGAGGCGATTGTATTCAGGTGGTGAATACGCGCACACTCCAGAATTGCGGAATCATTTATTACGAAAGCAAACGAACCAAAGATTTTCAGCCTAGCTGGATCGAAAAATTCAAAGCTGATATTCGTGTAAAGGGTGCCAATATTGGTGTATTGGTTACCGAAGTAATGCCCGCCGATATGGATCGTATGGGTTTGAAAGAAGGTATCTGGATTTGTAACTACGAAGAGTTTAAGGGGCTTTGTGCTGTTTTGCGCGAAACGCTTATTCAGATTAGTGCGGCGGTAAGTTCGCAGGAAAACAAAGGCGATAAAATGCAGATGCTGTATGATTACCTCACAGGCAATACCTTCCGCTTACAGGTGGAAGCCATTGTGGAAGGTTTTACGCAGATGAGGCTCGACCTGGAAAGCGAAAAGCGGGCTATGCAGAGCATCTGGAAAAAACGCGAGAAACAAATAGAAAAAGTGACTATCAATACCATCGATATGCATGCATCCATAAAAGGTATTGCCGGCAATGC
>DAIQOQ010000286.1:0-3615 GCA_036787795.1 Paludibacter sp.
TTTAATTTCGTTTGGTGTGGAATAGTATAACGGAGCCCAAAAGTATTTTTCCCGTTTGTCAATGTAACCTAATCCCGGCCATGGCAAATGGGAAGACATGATTAATCGTTTGTTGGTATAACAGTCTTCCAAAACCTTTGTTCTGGTCTTGATACCTTGTTCAAAATCAATATCAAATTCGATACCCCATTCAGGATTTGTAATAAGCAAAGGAGAGTGAAATACATCCACTATATTTTTGATTGATTTTCCTTCGGAAGAAATGCTGTAAATAGTATGACCGGGTGTATGGCCTTCGGCTAACTCTGTATTTACGATAGAAAACAGCGTGTCGCCGGGGCTAAATAAATTCAGTTTATCCTTTGTGAGGTTCAAAATTTTCTTTGTGAAAGCTATAGTTCCTTTTTTCTGTTCGTCAGTCAGTTTGCTTTTGGAGAAATCAGGGTTGTCCGACATCCAGAAATCGTATTCCGCCTTTGCCATATAATAGTGTGCATTCGGATATACAATTGTATTATTTTTGCTGACAAGTCCACCAATATGGTCTCTATGAGCATGGGTAATAAGAATATCTGTGACACTATTCGCACTGATTCCTGCACTTTGCAGGTTTTCCAGTAACCAGCCCTGACTTGCTCCGAAATGATTCCCCAGTCCGGAGTCGATCAATATGGTTTTGTCCTTTGTTTTGATAACCATAATATTAATGGCCATGTCAATTGCTTTGTTGCCCAGATGTAGTTTCTCTAATTCTGACCTGAAGGTGGTAGCGTCAATTTGGGGAGCAAAGGTGGGTTGCGGATTTTCCAATACCATGTGTCCGTCAGTAAAGATGTAAAGTTCTGTTTTACCCCAATCCATCTTAATGTATCCGCAATTTGACTGTTTGTTATTTGTCGTGGGAATAGTATTACCCATCAATGAAGTTGGAATTGCAACAACAGCACTTGACAAAATACCTAATTTAATGGCTGTTCTTCTGTTCATATATTCTTCTGTTTTTTTCGAGACAAAATTAGTTTATTTATATCCTATTGTCAAGTACATACTATTTTGTATCTTAGCAACCAAAAAGAATCTATTGTTGATTATCAGTATATAATTAAAGAAAATGAGTGAAAAAGAATTAGTAAAACCAATTTGTGCAGTAGATTATGCATTTGGAAGGATAGGTGGAAAATACAAAGGTCGTTTGCTATGGTATTTGTATATGCACAAAATTTTACGTTACGGGGAGCTGAAAAGGCATATTACCAATATAACCACGAAGATGCTAACGCAGACTTTGCGGGAATTAGAAAAAGACGGACTCATTGATCGCAAAGTGTATCATGAAGTACCTCCTAAAGTGGAGTATTCTTTAACTGAAGTAGGCAGTGAGCTGATCCCATTTATTAGTTATTTGAGAGAATGGGGAGCCAAACAAATGGAAAAAGAAAATATACCAGCTACTTTTTCATCAGCAGAACATGATGAAATATGATGCCTTTGCTGCTGTGCTTTTGTGAAGCGTTGCCCGATCGCTGTGGTTGTATCAAAAGCACGCAAATGACGCAAACACCACAAATTTTCGCAAATAAGACAGTGATAGGATGACTTTAAGTCATCCTATCACTATTCATACAGTTGCGTTCTAAAAAGACTTTTGAGATAGCCTCATGTATGTAATAACCTGAGTTCGGGGATAAGCTCGGCAGGGCAGGTTGCCTGATTGCTGGGGGGATCAAAAGCACGCAAATGACGCAAATACCACAAATTTTCGCAAATAAGATTTGTACTGTTGAATATGATTTGCTGAATTTCAATTCAATAAGATTGCGTTAATTTGCGCATTTTGCGTCATTTGCGTTCTAAAAAGACTTTTGAGTCAGCCTCATGTATGCAATCGGTTTTGCGGAAGAAAAGGGTGCTGAGCTTATAACCAGCTCACCCGAAAGCGGAAATTAAAGCTTTTTGCTTTGAATAATCTCTTTATATACCGCATCAATCTGTAGTCCTATAGTTTCCTTACTATACCTGGCTTTGATATCGTCGGCAATTTTCTGTCGGTCGAAGTTTTTGTGTAATGCAGTTCGTAGCGCTTGTGTCCAGTCGCTCACTGTATTTTCGCACAGTATACCGTTTGAGTCGGAAACCAGCTCTCTGAGCGCTGTAATGTTTGAGCATATAACCGGTGTTCCGGTGCATAGCGCTTCGGCTACCACTACTCCGAATGTTTCAATCAGTGTGGGATGAACAAAGAAATCTGTTTCTTCCAGCTTTTTGGCAATTTCTTCTTTGGGCTGATAGCCGGTAAAAATAGCATTTACATTTTTGTTGTAGCACAGCGTTTTCAACTCTTCAATTTTATTGCCTCCACCAATCATGGTAAGCTCAATTTTGATATTCAGCTCTGTTTGTAGTGCTGCTATGGCTTTGATAAGCAGTTCGGGTTGTTTAGCGGGGTTCTTGAGTTTAGCCCAGGTTGCTATTGAGCAGAGTCTTATTTTAGCCGGATGTTTTTGCTTTTCTTTGAATGCGAATTGTTCCAAATCTATGACATTGCCTACAACTGTGAATTTAGATTTATCCAGATCAAAGGCATCCATAATCTCCTGTTGCAGGTATGTTGAAACAGGTAGAATTTTGGTGGCATTGTCATAGGCCTGTTTACCCCAGCGTGACAGTACAGGCATTTTTGAGAAATTCCGAACGCGGGTCCAGTGCTCGGTTATTACATGGGGTTTCTTCAGATGCGATGATAACCAGTCACCTATTATGCCGGCCGGGAAAATGACATTCGAATGAATAATATCCGGCGTATAGTTTGGCGAAATCTTTTTGTAAAAGGCTCTTTTTACCAACCAATACTGAAAAGGAATGGCGTGATAGACAATATCCCGAAAGAAGGTGCTTATTTCAACCTTTACAGTTCTTATCTGGTTTTCGTCAAACCGGTCTGACGATCGGATTGAGAATATCTTTTTGCTTCTATGAATTACAATGGCAAGAACAACAATTTCATTGCCGGATGACTGTATTGCCCGGGCATGTTCTTTGATAAAAACTCCAAAGTTCGGATTTTTCCGCGTCGGGTACCAACAGGCTATCAGTAATGTTTTCATCGTAGTAGATTTAATTGTTATCGATTAATGTTGATCAAGTAATAGAAAAAAAGTTTTTTAGCACGCAAATAACGCAAAAAGCACAAATTAACGCAATCTTATCAAATAGGAATTCAATAAATAACATGCTGGTTTACAAATCTTATTTGCGAAAATTTGTGTTGTTTGCGTTATTTGCGTGCTTTTGATACAGCCAATTGCCGCGTGAAAATATTGATTCTTTTCGCACATATCGCACCCCGGTAGCCCCTGCCATTTATCCCAGCTTGCCCCGATTAATCGGGGATAATATCGGGAGGGGGTTGGGTTTTTTATTTGCCCTTAATAATATCAAATCCTTTTCCGTAAACGCCAATGACTGACGACTGCGATATAAATGCGTTGGGATCAATATCTTTTACAATACGGAATATCTTAATCGATTCGTTTTTGCGAGCTACTACGGTAATCACTTTCACCGGTTCTTTGGAATACCAACCCATCCCGTCCAGAATGGTGACACCGCGATGTA
>DAIQOQ010000287.1:0-3610 GCA_036787795.1 Paludibacter sp.
CATGCTCTTTTTAATTAACCGGAGTCTGATGCGAAAATATGGGTAATATTACCTTGTCGAGCTTCGGTGTACGGTGTAGGGATGGTATATTGATATTTAGGTAGAATTAAATGGGTTGCATTGGAATAAAGAAAGATTAATACAGTTTTTTGATACAAAATGAAATTATTAATCTCAAAAGTGTTACTTTTGTCAATTATTATGCGCATTTCGGTTTCTGTTTGCTTTTGGCGGTTCTTTGTGCTCACAGAAAATGCATTCAGGAAAAGGAAAGAAATTAATAATTAGTTGTAAGCTTGGTATAAGGCTGCATAACCATTTGAAATACAGTTATAAGTGGTGATAAGCCAACCTTTATATCGGATTATAGTTAATTAAAATAGAATAGGTATTATCAATTAAATTGTTTTTTTTATGGCTAAAGAAAGTTTAAAGCAAAGTAGTCCGGCTCTTGAGCGGAAACTGGGTCCATTTATGTTGTGGGGTTTAGGTGTAGGGTATGTTATTTCCGGCATGTATTTCGGCTGGAATCTGGGTCTTCCGGTAGGAGGAACACTTGGTTTGGCTATTGCCACGTTGTTTATCATCATCATGTACTTGTGTTTTACATTTAGTTATACCGAGTTGGCTTGTGCCATTCCCAATGCAGGTGGGGCATTTGCCTATGCCCGTAAATCGCATGGTAATGATATGGGTTTTTTGGCAGGGATGGCACAGGTAGTTGAGTTTGTGTTTGCACCACCGGCTATTGCAGCTGCGATAGGTGCATATTTCCATCTGTTTATTCCGGGCGTATCTACTACGCTCATTGCCGTAGTAGCCTATGTTATTTTCACGGCATTAAACATATCGGGTGTAAAAGCGGCAGCTCAGTTTGAGTTGTTTATCACAATTCTGGCGGTGGGCGAATTACTGATTTTCGCCGGTGTCACATTGCCTCACTTTGAAGTTAAGAATTTGGCGATAAATGCATTTCCACATGGTTTTGGAGGTGCTTTTGCAGCTATCCCATTTGCTATCTGGTTTTTTTTGGCTATCGAAGGTGTAGCCAATGTGGCGGAGGAAACCATTAATCCGCAGCGAAATATATTAATTGGTTTCGGTTCGGCTATTCTTACTTTGGTTGTACTGGCGGTTCTTACTTTTGGTGCATCGGTTGGTGTTGGCGGTTGGGAATCGGTGGTGTATCCAACTCCGGGTGCCGATGCTTCCGATTCACCGTTGCCATTGGCTTTGAGCCACGTGGTAGGTAACAGTCACTTATTGTATCATATGCTTATCTTTATCGGATTGTTCGGATTGGTGGCTTCTTTCCATGGAATTATCCTCGCTTCCGGTAGAGCGGTTTACGAAATGGGTAAAGAACGCTTTCTACCTCCGGTATTGGGAAAAATCAATAAACGTTTTCATACTCCGGCTGCAGCACTTGTTGCTAACATGGTGGTGGGCATCATCGCCTTGTTTACAGGTCATACGGGCGAAATTATTACGATATCGGTATTTGGGGCACTCACCTTGTATATTGTTTCGATGATTTCAATGTTCAAGTTGCGGAAAGATGCTCCGGAGATGGAACGTCCGTTCAAGGTACCGTTTTATCCTGCTACACCCATTGTGGCTATTGTTATTGCGGTTATTTCGTTGATTGCGGTTATTTATTATAACCTGTTGCTGGCTGGCATTTATTTGTTGATACTGGCAGTTTCATTCCTGTGGTTCAAAGTGGCTTCGTATCGCAAAGCTCAACTGGAAGAAAAATCGGTAATTATAGATATTGAAAAGTGAAACGAACAATCGCGATAGGAAATAAAAGTTTCAGTTTTCATTCACTGAAGGAACTGCTGGCCAAAGCTTCACCTGAACGTTCGGGTGACTTGCTGGCCGGAGTTGCCGCTTCGTCGGGTGAAGAGCGTGTGGCTGCTCAAATGCTGTTGGCCGATACTTTTCTGTCCGATTTTTTGAAGGATGAAATTATTCCTTATGACGAAGACGAAGTAACCCGTATTATTTTCGATCAACATGATCGCATTGGCTTCCAGGAAATAGTGGGACTCACCGTAGGTGAATTCCGCAACTGGTTACTGATGGATGAAACGGATGGAGCTACACTGAAACGGGTATCAAAAGCACTTATTCCCGAAATGGTGGCGGCTGTATCCAAGCTGATGCGCAATCAGGATTTGATTAAAGTTGCTTCAAAAATTAAAAATGTAACGGCGTTCCGCAATACCATAGGTTTGCCCGGACGCATGTCGGTACGCTTGCAGCCTAACGACCCGACTGACAATATGAAAGGCATTGCTGCCGAAATTGTGGATGGATTGTTTTACGGTAGCGGCGATGCAGTGATTGGAATCAATCCGGCCACTGATAATTACAAAGCGGTGACCAGCCTCATTTATATGCTCGACGAGCTGCGCGAAAAATTCGAGATACCTACACAGAGCTGCGTGCTCACACATGTGACTACTACCATCAAGGCTATTGAAAATAAGGTGCCGGTGGATTTGGTGTTTCAGTCAATAGGTGGTACACAGGGTGTGAACGATAGCTTTGGCGTTTCGTACAGTATTTTGAAAGAAGCTTATGAAGCTGGGCTCAGCCTCAATCGAGGTACGGTGGGTCAGAACTGCATGTATTTTGAAACCGGACAAGGCAGCGCACTCTCGGCCAATGCACATTGGGGTGCCGACCAGCAAACCATCGAAACCCGGGCATATGGATTGGCTCGTTGCTTTGATCCCTTGCTCGTAAATACTGTAGTTGGATTTATTGGTCCCGAATATCTCTATAATGGTAAACAAATAATACGTGCAGGGCTGGAAGATCATTTCTGTGGAAAATTATTGGGACTGCCGATGGGGGTGGATATTTGTTATACCAATCATGCAGAAGCCGATCAGGATGATATGGATACACTGTTAACACTGCTTGGTGTGGCCGGATGTAACTTTATCATGGGCATTCCCGGAGCCGACGACATTATGTTGAATTATCAAAGCACTTCGTTTCACGATGCGCTGTATATACGTTCGGTACTGGGGCTGAAGCCTGCTCCTGAATTTGAGAGCTGGCTGCAAAAAATGAATCTTTTTGATGATAAAATGACTCCGGTGGAAATGCCGAGCAGTTATCAGTTTTTTCTCAATGCATCGTCGTTATGAATAATAAGAAATTAAGAACTCAAATAGACAACCCCTGGGAGTTACTCCGGGAATATACGCAGGCTCGCATTGCTATTGGTCGGTGTGGAACTTCTGTTCCTACCAGGGAATTGCTCGACTTCAAGATGTGTCACGCCAAAGCAATGGATGCGGTACACATTCCACTCGATTCACAGAAAGTGGCCGACGAAATTGAAAAGGTCAGTTCGGAGAAAGTGATTTTGTTGCATTCGGCAGCTCCGGATCGTTCGCAATACCTGCGTCGCCCCGATTTGGGACGAAAGCTTTCGGCTGATTCGGTGACTACGCTTGCCTCCTTGCCTAAAGCAACATCGGTTGATATTGCACTGGTCGTGGCCGATGGGTTATCGTCGTTTGCCGTAAAAAAAAATATAGTGCCTGTATTGGACCGGCTGATTCGAGACTTGAAAAAGAATGGGTACACG
>DAIQOQ010000288.1:0-3570 GCA_036787795.1 Paludibacter sp.
TAATTATTACGAATTGAAGCATGCTCTCCATACACAGGTTTCCATGTTTCATCAAACGAAGTGTGCTGAACACCTGTATAGTTGAGATTTTCGCCCCACATCTTACAAGTATCGTTAGGAACAGCCAAAGCCGATTCGAAAGTATGGTTCTCTATCAATACACCCAACTCCGATTCTTCAACCACCGATTTTCCATTGTAGGAAAGCGTATAATACATTTGCTTTCCGCCAGAGGCTATCTGCTTCTGATAAAAAGTAAACTCGTACGCACCATCGGGTGATATGAGTTTTTGTTGAGTTTCTTTGATAATGGTTTGGGCATGAGCCGGCAGAAATGCCAGAATAAATAATGCCAACAAACAGTTTAATTTGAAATGTTTCATTTTATATTGTCTGAATTATTCATATAACCTACAGTGTGGTATTACATGTAATTTATACGTCTATTTGACGGATCATACCTAACATGACCGGAATTATCTTTGTCTAAGATTTTGCGTAATCTTGCTATTTTACGTTGTCTTGCGAAATTTTATAAACAATCCCATCCACATACAATCCTTCGTAGAAGCGTGCAAAATCGGAGTATTGCATATATCCGGGCTTATTTAGTTTCGGAGAAATTTCAGTTCCATTTATTTTCAAGCCTTCGAAAACGATGTTCTTTATACCACGCTCGGGCGAATAGCCTTCGATAATGGAGAGGTTGGCGTTTTTACCATTGTACGATACATTCTTGAAATAGATATTCTCGATGCCTTTTCCGGGTGCGTGGGCATATTTTTTATTAAAGGTTACACGCAGATTCAGCAGTTGCCCTTGCTCAAAATCTTCCACACGGATATTTTCGAAAAGAATGTTTCGTGCCAGATTTTCGTCAGACACATTAATAGCCATGCAACCCTGATAATTGATTTGCTTTTCGTCCTGATTGAGAATATCGATGTTTTCAAACTTCATATTTTCCAGTACTTCCGATTTTCCCGGTTCCGGGTTGCCGTGTGTACCAATTAAAATGGGGTGAGCTACGTCGGCCCAAAGGGTAGAATTGCGCACCAACACGTTTCGGCAGTCACCATAGAATTTCCAACGGTGACCGTAAATCGCAATGCAATCGTCAGAGTTTCGCATAAAGACTCCTTCAATCAGCACATGATTGTTACAAAACAGGTCGATACCATCTCCCCACCCTTTGGCACTGAACGAACGGATATTCTTTATCTTCACGTTGGTAGATTGTCCGCTGCACACGGTATAGTGCGACGGATTCAGAAAAACAAGGTCTTCAATCCGAACATTGTCTGAGAAATTCACTCCTACTCCATCATTCGCTTTGTAAACAATACCACGCCCACAGATGCGCACATCCTTAACGCTATCGCAACTAATAGAAGCATTCAGCACGGCACCACCTGCCAGATATAACATTTTGCCGCTCGGAACATGTAAGATATTATTCTTTACTGTATGAAAACCCGGACCGAAATACATCACGGAGCTGTCCTTCGGATCAGGCTTATAGGTTTCGGGGGCATTAGTGAAAATTTGCAGGTTATGAAAAATATCACCGTTCACTTCCAGCGAAAGATTACAGGGCCTGGACAGTGAGAACGTAAGCGTATTGCCTTTTATCTTCGGTTCAAAACCATAAGACAACGGACGGATACGAGCCGTTCGAACTTTTTCGCGGTTGTAAGTTACCGAAAACTCCACGGTTCCCGAAAAATCGAAATTGACCATAGAACTGCTGGTTACACGATGCATATCCACCAGCGCTTCGTACTCATACAAATTTTGCCATTGCCCACCGGGGATACGTACCTTTACTGTGAAATCATTATTATGAGGAATACTGTCCGAAGCCGGAAAAGTAATGATTTGCTGAGAAAATACATTCCCCACATGACAAATAAAGAATAGGATAAATAATTGTTTGAAATTCATGCTGGTATTAATTTGATTTTCCGGTTCCGTAAAAAAGCAATGTTCCAAATGCCGGTTGATCACGATCATATCCTTCCGGGCGAATTCTTTTAATGACTTGTTCAGTATAGGGCATCGATAGACCTTTAATGCGTACATAATGGTTATATACCATTTCATAAACAGGGATAAACCGTCCACGGCTTTTATCCGAAATCACCGTCCAGTCAGAATATCTGCCGGTAACGTCTTTCCATGTTGTAAAAGGCACGTTATCATCGCCCAAATTGTACCGGGCTACGTACTCAAAACCTTTAAGAAGTCGATTATCAAAAGCACTGTACAGATCGTCTCCCTGATTATACGCAATCTCACAAACTGTTGCCAATGCACCAATTCCTAACTGGGAATGCCCCTGATCCCGTCCACTTTCCTGAACTTGTCCTGTGGTACCGCTAATGTAATTTTGAATAGTTCCGTTGTCGTTTGCGTTGTAATAAAAATCGATTGCTTTATTATACATCGCCTTATTATCTAAATAAATAGCTGCTGAAATATAGGTCTTAGTTACTATAGGACCCCAATTCCCGTTCGTATATGCTTTGGTTTTATAAAACGTTTCGCATACCGGAAGAAAAATAGTGGTTATCATCTTGTTTATCTTCCCCATTTGTTCATGTGTCATGCCTTTGTAAGTATAACGAAGAATTTCCATGGCATTGACAATTTTCATTCCTTCCAAGCCCACCAAAAGTGGGGCATCATTCGTTGCCGGGATAAGCTTTAAGCTATCAGCATAAGCGCCCAAAATTTCCAACGTTTTCCTTGCATGGCTTTCATCTTTTGTCGCAATCCACATCAAAGCATTCAGGTAAGCAGCACTGAAATCAGCTTCCATTTTACTTTTTGTGTAGGCATATTGGCCGTCGCGCGAAATAACTCTGAAGGGTCCATTCATCTTATATTGAGCACTGGCACACGGATGATTCTTCAACAATTCATACGATCCGTATTCTGGCATCGTCTTCTTTGTTGCCACTTCAAATATGTGGTCCAAAGATTCCCGTGAGTGAAGAATGCCCGGATGAACAAAACTCTTTTTATGTTTAATATTGAAATTATTGATCGATTTTCTGTTTTGTGCCGAAGTTTGAACTGTTGCACAAAAGAAAAGCATCGCAAGTAAGAGCCAGATTGCATTTTGTTTTTTCATTTTACTCTTTTATTATTATTCGATTAGATAGAATGATGGTTATGAATATACTATATTTCTTCATTTTGCAGAACGATGGTTCTTTGAATTTATTTTTGGACGCTGAATGTACGAATTACAGGGTCAGCCGTTTGTATTTTTGGCTCTACACTCCGTCCATACTGCCAGGCAACCACAGTTACTTTTGCAGGAAACTTAGCCCTCGGTGGAATTGTTGTCAAAACCAATTTTCCATCTTTTATTTCCGCCGGCCCTTCCCGTACGTAATAATAAACGGGCATTCCACTGCTGGCTGTTGCGCGTAAATCTACTGATTTTACGGATTGGTTGATGTCTTGAATAGAATCAAAACTGATTTTTTGCTCTTTGCCCTCTTTGTTCGGATACGGAATGTGTAAATACATTTGTTGCACAGCACTTTTATAGTTAGCATC
>DAIQOQ010000092.1:0-11126 GCA_036787795.1 Paludibacter sp.
TATCCTGTAAAACAAATGAAAGTATTTCAGAACCATCAACAGTGGATACTACTAAAGTTAGTACAATTCAGTATATTGACACCTTAGCGGATAATATTCCACTGAAACATCCGGGTGGACTGCATGTAGATGCCGATTTTACACGCATAAAAGCAAATCTTAATACAGAACCATGGCTTTCAGGTTGGAATAAATTGACTGCCAATTCGCATTCACAATTAAGTTATGTTGCCAGCCCAACTGTAAAACTGATAAGGGGCGGGAATTCTCGTGAAGAACCAGAATCAGATAATTATTCTCATGCTTTTAATGATGTTGCGGCAGCCTACCAAACAGCAATACGGTGGAAGATTAGTGGGGATGTGGCTTATGCCGAAAAATCAATTCAGATATTGAATGCCTGGGCTGCTACTTGTGTTGGAATATATGGTGATCCAAATAATGCTTTAGCGGCAGGAATTTATGGCTATCAGTTTGCAGTGGTTGGTGAATTGATGCGGGATTACAGCGGATGGAAATCTACCGATTTTGAGGCATACAAGCAATGGATGCTCAAGGTTTTTTATACTAAAAATCTTGATTTTTTGGTTCGTCATCAGAGCAGTTGTCCTGAGCATTATTGGTCGAACTGGGATTTATGTAACCTGGCTTCTACTATGGCAATTGGTATATTGACGGATAACCGTGTAATATACAACTATGCCGTAAATTATATGATGCATAATGCTAATGGGAATGGAAATCTTCTAAAAACAGTCAATTATGTATTTACCGGAGCTGACGCCGGATTGGCGCAAATGCAGGAAACCGGACGCGATCAGGGGCATGCTACGCTTTCTTTAGCATTGCTGACTACAATATGCGAAATAGCATATCATCAGGGGGATGATTTTTATGGATTTAATAACAACATGATTCTGAAAGCGTCAGAATACACTGCTAAATACAATGTAGCTAACTTAGTTGTTCCTTTTCAAAGCTATATTTATTTTGATTGTTCTAATAATACGACACTCACTCAGATAAGTTCAGACTCCAGAGGTACTGTCCGTCCAATGTGGGCGATGATTTATAATCATTATGTGAAGCGAAAAGGATTGACAGCACCTTATACACTAATGGGAGTAAATACAACTCAGCCTGAAGGTGGTGGGGGAGATTATGGCTCCAATAGTGGTGGCTTTGATCAATTGGGCTTCGGCACTCTGCTGTTTTCGAGATAATAAAAGCCATTATTGTTTTCTCTAGTAGTTTTATTTGTCTTTTAGCGAGCTTGCATATTGTGTAAGCTCGCTTTTTTTCTGGGATCAGAGGATAAAATGAAATAGAGCAAGAATTTCCCATTTTCTTCTATAAACTATAAATTCATGAAATTAATTACCTTTGCATAAAGCTAAGCTCAGAAATATTTCAACTCCCTTTAAACTTAATGGCATATTGATGAAATCAAAATACCCTATAAAAAAGTTATGCATGCTGAATATGTGGTTTATAACCACATGTGTATTATTCTCATTTGCTTTCGTCATGGTCTATCTGGGGATGACAGGCTTTCGGGATGCTATTATTGTTTCCTTATTGGCCCTGGTTGTTTTGACATTATCTGGATTTGTAAATATCATTTGGTTAGTGCTTTATAATAGACAATTAGTTATTTATTCTCCAAACTCCAAACGGGTATATTATATCTTAAGCTATACTTTTACCAGCTTAATATTTTTGATTGTTGTTGTTTGTTACAATTATTTGAGCCATCAACCAACAGATTTGATAAACATAATAAGTCTTCTTGTTATTAGTATGTTTGTGAATACACTTATTGTTACATTCCATAATTATATTATTTTACAAGATGCAAAAGTGAATGCCGATATGGAAAATTCACAACTTAAAGCAGCAAATGCCGAAGCAGCTAATCAGCTACTCCGCCAACAAATACACCCTCATTTTTTATTCAATGCACTCAACATCCTCAAATCTTTATATAAGGTGGATTCTAAAGCTGCTGAAGAATATTTGGTTTGCTTATCCGATTTTCTTCGGGCATCAGTATCAAATAATAATATAAAAATAGTCAGGCTAAAGGACGAACTAAAACTATGTCAGGACTATCTGCAGATGCAAAAAATACGTTTTGCCGATGCTTTGGTTTGTTCTATTTCTATTGAGGAGGCTGCGCTCGAGAGTGGGTTTGTTCCGTCATTTTCAATTCAACCATTATTAGAAAATGCTATAAAACACAACGAACTTACTGAGGAATTTCCATTACACATTACTGTTACACAAATTGATGACCGGATTATTGTTTGCAACAATCTCAAACTGAAAAACATTTCCGAAACATCTACAGGTAGCGGATTGGCAAATTTGTCGGAGCGATACCGAATTTTATCGAATGATGAATTACGTATAAAAACAGATGAAACGACTTTCTCGGTAAGTCTCAAAATACTGGATCATAGATGATCTATCTAAAAACTCATACTATCATAACTATTTTAATCAATCAAAAATGAATATTGTAATTATTGAAGATGAAAAAATCACGGCAGATGAGTTGGCCGGAACAATTACCACTTTAGAACCTGATGCCAACATAGTCGCAATTTTAAGTTCTGTCAAAACAGCTTTGGCTTATTTCCAAACCAGTTCAGTTCCCGATTTAATTTTTAGTGATGTACAGTTAGGTGACGGACTTAGTTTTGAAATATTCAAAGCCTGCAAAATATCTGCTCCTGTCATTTTTTGTACAGCATACGATGAGTATGCCTTAAATGCATTTAAAACCAATAGCATTGACTATATTTTAAAACCATCTACATCACAAACTGTGGCTGATGCTTTGGCAAAGTATCGCAGTTTGCGGCAAACATTTTCGGATGACGGACATCAGTACAAAGCGGTGCTTGATGCATTAATAAACAGAGATGCCCCGAAGTCTACATCTATTTTGGTGTATCAGAAAGACAAAATTTTACCTATAAGGTTAGACAAAATTGCTTTATTTTATATTGCCGACGAAGTAACACATTTACTCACTTTTGATACAAAGACTTTTATTGTCAATAAAAATCTGGAAGAATTAGAGCAACTATGCGGTACTGATTTCTTCCGTGTCAATAGACAATATCTGCTAAGCCGAAAGACCGTGATAGATGCTTCACGTTATTTTTTACGAAAGTTATCAGTCAATATATCAGTGCCCTATAATAAAGAGAAAATACTGGTTAGCAAAGAAAAAATACCTCAGTTTCTAGCATGGCTGGAAAGTAAGTAATACGAATACATTTCAAAATAATATGTAAGATAATAGAAGAGCCTTTAATCAGGCTCTTTTATTGTTTATAACAACTCCTCGTCGATTAATCAAGCGGTAAAAACTTCCCTTCAAAAAACGAATGCTTCCCCACTCTTTTTGTCCGTTTCAGCTATCTTTTATTTGTGCTGCATATTCAAAAGAATAATCTTTGCATCTTCAAATTAGAACAGTGAGGATTATGGAACCAGTATGTTTGTTAAACAAAAAATTCTATAAGCTTCATCCGCTCACAATCACAATCAATGTATAATGTTTTTTTAGTATACGAATGTAGTTGAGGAACGATGAATGACAACCTAATTGATTCACGCGATGAGAACTAAGCCTGAAAGAATAGAAAAAAGTTATTTAGTATAACCAAATTAGAATGAGAATATATGTTATTGCTTTTATAAACAGTTCTTTGTGTAAAATAGAAATTTTCTCTATTTTCCTGTTTATTTTTACTGGTACTATCTCGGGTCAATCGCTTAAACCCTTCGATCATGACAGCTTAGCAACAACTCAAAAGGACATAATTGATGTCTTACCAATTAAAATCAGAACTTTTTTACGAAAAGACAGCACATTACAAAAAAGTAAGCAAGTGTCCCTTTTAATCATACCTATAGATCATCAATATTTATTAAGCTGTAATAGCAATATTATTTTTAATAAGCTTAAACTTCATTTATCAGGTGCTGCTCGTTACTACAACTCTCCAACAAATATTTACGGCATAGGGGATAATGTCTATCTGGCAGATGTTCAATCTATTGATTTTTCTTATTTACGCGTTTATCAGATTGCTTACCGGGAATTGGTTCCCCATTTATTTGCCGGACTCGGATATAACCTGGATTATCATTGGGGTATAAAGGCTAACTTAGCTCCAGGCAAAGTATCAAAAGAATTTGAGAGGCTTCAAAAAGGATCCAGTTCAGTTTCTTCCGCAATCTCTTTTAATGTGCAATTTGACAATAGAAAGAATGCTATAAATCCTCAAAACGGAACTTATGTAGATCTGCAATACAGGCCTAACCTCACATTATTTGGCAGTACCCAAAATTGGCATTCACTACTAATTGATATACGACATTATATACAACTACCAGCTGCTCCCCATAGCATATTAGCATTTTGGGGCTATAGTAACATAACATTAGCCGGCACTCCTCCTTATTTAGATATGCCAAGCATTGGCTGGGACGATTGTTCAAATACCGGTCGGGGATATAGTCCCGGTAGGTTTACCGGCAGAAATCTGGTTTATTTTGAGTCGGAATATCGGTTTCCATTAACCTCTAATGGACTTTTAGGAGGTGTTGTATTTGGAAATGCCGGATCGATTATTAAAAATCTGTCAGACAATTTGCATACTATAACTCCCGGGGGAGGCGCAGGATTGCGAATTAAAATAGACAAATATTCAAATACAAATGCGGCTTTTGATTTTGGATTTGGTGTTGGCGGCTCCTGGAGTTTTTCCTTTGGCTTCGGTGAGGCCTTTTAATTACTGGTGCTCCTCAAAAAAAAGCGGAGTTCACATACACACACGCAAATAAGAAGCACTTCAATTTTCGAACAAGCTTGAATTTATAAATAGCAAAGGAACTGAGACTCGGTTCCTTTGCTGTTTATAAAAAGTCTCGATTCTTGTAACAAACAGCAATATATTTCCCCTTACAAAACGAATGTTTCCCTTCCCTTTTTGTCCGTTTCGGTTATTTTCTACTTGTCGCACAGCTGTAAAAGAATAATCTTTGCACCGTCAATTTAAAACAGTAAGGATATGAAACGAGCATGTTTAGCTAACACAAAAAAATACCTGCAAGTTCCAGCCATCACAATTAAAAATTATTCTCAAATGAAACTATTTTATTTAGCATGTTCAATGTGTGCAACGGCTCTTCTTGCATCATGTGGAACCAAACAGAAAGAGCCTGTAACGAATGAGGCTAGTAGAGTGATAAAAGTTGTAGCAAAAACGATCCAGTCAACAAAAGGTAGCTCTAATCTGCATTATAGTGGAACAATAGAACCGCAACAAACTATTCCGTTATCATTTGAAGGTGTAGGAACAGTGGAAAGGGTATTTGTTCAGGCTGGCGATATGGTTCGAAAAGGGCAGGTATTGGCAACAATCGATAAAGCCGATGATATTGCTCTGGATGTGGCCACAGTGGCAAAATACAAACAAGCCAGGGATGCTTATAACCGATTGAAGAGTGTATATGAAAAAGGAAGTCTGTCTGAAATAAAATGGGTAGAAATAGAAACGAACCTGAAAGAAGCCGAATCTCAAATGCAATTATCGAAATCAAGCATCCGAAAATGTACAATGCGTGCACCGACGGATGGCATGATTGGCAAGCGTAACATTGAACCTGGTCAAAACTCGGTATCGCTCAGAGCACCTATGGAATTAGTAAAAATAGAAACTATTCTGGTGAAAATATCTGTTGCTGAGAATGAGATCAGCAGGATAAAAAAAGGACAAAAAGCGGTTTTCACCATTTCAGCTTTAAATGGAAGAAGCTTTGAAGGAGTGGTATCAAACGTTGGCATTGTTGCCGATGAAATATCGCGGACGTATGAAGTAAAAATCAAGACCAGAAATCCTGGTCATGAAATTAAACCGGGGATGGTCTGTGATGTAAATCTAAACACAAACATTGAGACAGACTTATTATATATTTCAAAAAATGCTGTAAGTAAAGATGGCGATGGCAAAAACTATGTGTTTGTAGTGTCGGCGGATAAAAAACACGTAACCAAGCAAGAAGTGACACTTGGCTACTATAGCGAAACAGGCATTGAAGTGGTTAGTGGACTCAATACCGGTCAAACAGTGGTAGTTGAAGGAAAAGAAAAATTATCGAATAACAGTTTAATTAGTTTATGACATGAATTTTAAAGAACCCGAAAGTATTGAACTCCCTATGTGGAGCTTTAGCCGGATTCTGATTGACACTGAAGATAAACAGTCTTGTAACTCGTAACTATTTACTTGTAACTATTTATCTACTGTTTTAATGTTGTTACACTTTAATAATCAACTTATAATATGAGTCATAAGGAATCAGGATTTATCGTGTTTTTAATGAATAATCTTAGTATAGTCATAATTGGCATAGTTGCGCTCGCGCTACTTATTGTTTCACTTATAATAATCAGTTTATAATATGAGCCATAAAAAATCAGGAATTATCGAGTCCGTAATGCGGAATCATAATATAGTCATAATAATCACAGTAGCACTTATGTTAGTTGGTGTTGTTGCTCTTATCATAATGCCCCGCGATGAATTTCCAAAATTCACTATACGCGAAGGGATTATAGTTGGTGTTTATCCGGGTGCAAGCTCAGCCGAAGTAGAAGCACAACTTACACGAACAGTTGAAAACTACATTTTTGGATACGAAGAAGTGAAAAAAGCAAAAACCTACTCACTATCAAGAGAAGGCATGATGTACACTTTTGTAGAATTAAACGACAATGTAACGAATGCCGATCAGTTCTGGTCTAAACTGAAACATGGACTATCGGAACTAAAGGCAACACTTCCACCGGGTGTGATGGCCTTATATGCCGACTCCGATTTTGGAGACACCTCTGCATTGCTCATTACGCTATCGTCGGAGAATAAGAGCTATAAAGAACTCGAAACCGAGTTGAAGAAGCTTGAAACCGAATGTAGAAAAATACCTGCAACCTCTAAAATAAAACATTTTGGGTTGCAAAAGGAAAAGATACTGGTGAAGGTGAAGCCTGAATTACTAAACGAATACAACATCAAATCTCTGTCGCTACTTAGTAGTTATCAATCTAACGGTGATATAAACTATGCCGGAGCGTTGAAAGACGGTCAAAATGATTATGAAATTCACCTGCCCGCCAATTTTAAATCGGAAAAAGACCTGGCAAATCAAATTGTATATTCAGATCCCGGTGGAAATGTTGTTCGGTTAAAAAACATAGCTTCTATTGAACGTCAATACGAAGATCCAGAAAGTTACATCAAACAAAACGGAAAAAAGACCATTCTGCTATCACTCGAAATGCAGCCGGGCAATAACATTGTTGAGTTTGGCAAACAGGTGGACAAAGCACTTGCCACTTTTAAAACAAGTTGTCCGAAAGATATTCAGGTTTCCAAAATCTCTGAATTACCGAAATATGTAAACGATTCGGTAGAAAACTTTATGGAGGAATTTATGATTGCTATTATTGCAGTTATTCTGATAACCATGATCTTGTTGCCCTTGCGTGTGGCCTCGGTTGCCGGAATTACGGTTCCTATTTCTGTTCTTATTACTCTTTGTTTTCTCTATGTTTTAGGAATCGATCTGCACACAGTTTCGCTGGCTTCGCTTATTTTGGTGTTGGGAATGATTGTAGATAACTCCATTGTGGTAATTGACAATCATGTAGAAAAAATAGATCATGGTTACTCATCGTGGCATGCAGCCATAAAAAGCGCCAAAGAACTTTTCTCGCCTATTTTGTTTGCCACCTTAGCTATCATGGCTGCCTACATACCATTAGGTTTTATGGTTCCCGGTACTTCCGGCGAGTTTATGAGCTCAATTCCTATTGTTGTGACTGTATCACTGGTTGTTTCCATATTTGTGGCCATGTTTTTGGTGCCCTATCTCAACTTTATGTTTATAAAGAAGGGGCTGATAAATAAGGGAGAAAAAGATAAATCTCTTCTACAAAAATTTGTAGAGTGCATCGGACCTTTTCTTGAAAAAGCTTCTTTATGCCCGAATGCTCTGATTATCTCCGGATTGATATTGGGTGGATTGATATTGTTTTATTTTTTAAGCATCAATCAGGTGGTGATGGGCATTTTAGTCGCCATTTCAGCTTTTATTTTAGTTTTGTTAGTCCCCTATGTATACGTTTTACTTCTGAGGAGAGATATGCTGTTTCGCAAAAAGAGTGAAGAGAGTAAATCTTTTTTGGACAGACTTCAGGGCTGGTTTGACACGGCACTTGAAATGTTTTTCCGACACCCTAAAATACTCATTGGGTCTGTAGTGGGTCTTATTGCGCTGGCATTCGTGTTGTTTTATAATATCAACCAGGAATTGTTCCCCGAAATGGAACGCAACCAGTTTGCTGTTGAGATTTATTTGCCGATAGGTTCATCTATCGAGAAAACGGCTAAAGTAGTAGATAGTCTGGAAACAGCATTACTAAAAGACAAACGGGTAACGAATGTTACAAGTTTTATTGGCAGCAGTTCTCCGCGATTTCATACCAGCTATGCACCTAATATTCCATCGCCCAATTATGGACAATTATTGGTGAATACCATATCAAACAAGGCTACACGCGAAGTGGTGGAGGAACACGGTTCAAAATACACTGATCACTTTGCAAGCGCACATGTCCGGTATAAAATCTTGTCTTTACAAGACTATAAAGCTCCGATTGAAATCCGCATTTCGTCCGACTCTATTCGTGATATTCATAAAGTAGAAGCACAGGTAAATGCTATTTTGAAAAAAACGAACGGCATTGCATGGCGTCGTACCGACTGGGATCAAATGCAACAGTACATAAAGGTAAAACTCGATGGAGACAAAGCCGAACGGTTGGGATATTCTAAAGATCTGGTTTCCACTTCGCTTTTGATAGGACTTGATGGTCTGCCACTTACTACCATCTGGGAAAAAGATTATCCGATAGCAGTGAGTCTTTCAGAAAACAGTGCTAAGTTTAAGACAATAAAAACACTCGAAGATCAGTATGTTACATCTTTGTCCAGCTTCTCGGCCATTCCATTAAGGACATTTGCCACTTTTTCACCCGAGTGGGGCGAAGGAACCATTGTTCACCGAAATGGTACCCCGACCTTAACTATACTGGTTGATAACGAAAAGGATTTTAATTCTACAGCAATTTTTGATGAAGTCAGACCTAAAATCGACAAGTTGAAATTACCTGCAGGCGTCTCAATTAATTACGGTGGTGAATCCGAAGGACAGGATGAAACATTTACTCCAATGGTACTTGCATTGGTAATAAGCATTGTGGCTATATTCTTTATTCTGTTATTTCAATTCAGAAAAGTTAAGCTGGTACTTTTAATTTTATCTACTATGCTATTAGCCTTTCCCGGAGCAGCCATCGGCTTATGGTTAATGAATTATCCTTTTAGCGTCACGGCTTTCATCGGAATTACCGGTTTGTGTGGAATGGTGGTCAGAAACGGCATTATCCTGATTGACTATGCCCGCGAATTAATTGAAAAAGAAAAGATGTCGGTTTATCAAGCTGCGTTGGCGGCCGGAAAACGACGTATGCGTCCAATTTTTCTAACGGCTTCGGCAGCTGCAGTGGGTGTAATCCCCATGATTTTAAGCCGTTCATCCTTATGGGGTCCATTGGGCACCGTCATTTGTTTTGGACTGTTGATTTCTATGGTACTAACGTTATTTACCCTTCCGGTACTTTTCTCGCTGATATATAAAGATAAAAAAGCTAAGCTCAGTGCCCTTTCGTTAAAGAAGATTTTAACTATGATTGCAATAGTCGTTTGTACCATTTCAACCGGTATTGTCAGGGCAGAATCGTTGAGTCTGGATAAATGTAAGCAACTGGCACTTATCAATAATAATAAAATAAAACAGGCAGAGTTTGACGTAAAAGCCGCCACGGAAGAGCGGAAAAGTGCGTTTACCGAATATTTTCCAAAAGTCAGTGCTTCCGTTATGGCTATGAAATCAATAGATTACCTGTTGAAGCTAAAAACGCCAGAAATGAATCTACCGGTTTACGATGGTAATTCAGCAAATATAGCCAGTGCCACTCAATATGCCTATGTGCCAGCCAGTTCAATCAATTTGCTCAATTACTTTAATACGGCCAGCATTGATGTTACTATGCCATTATACGCCGGAGGACGTATTCAAAACGGGAATAAGCTGGCAGCTTTGGGCGAAGAAGTTAGTCGTGGACAAAAAGCCCAGACTACAACCGAAGTACTGGTCCGTACCGAAGAGTTGTACTGGCTGCTGATGTCGCTCAAAGAAAAAGAGAAAACATTACGCTCTTATGGAACAATGGTCGACACGCTTTACAGAGATGTAAACAACTACACACTGGTTGGATTGGCTCAACGAAACGACTTGTTAAAAGTGCAACTCAAACAAAATGAATTGCAGTCTAATATGTTGAAATTGCAAAATGGTATTGAGCTTACTAAGCAAGCCTTGTGCCAGCACATCGGCATAGCTTACGATTCTACACTGGTGGTAGACACGCAACCTTTGATACCGCAGGCTTTGGCTATGCGTCCCGATGCACAGAATATGGCAACCAGCAGAGTAGAGTATTCGCTGCTAAACAAGGCCGTTGAGGCAGAAGAGCTGCAAAAGAAAATAACCCTTGGAGCCTACTTACCGCAGCTGGCAATTATTGGTTCCGGTTCAGTAACAGATATGATGGGAGAAACAACTCATAATGCATTAGCAGCAGTAACCCTCAGCATACCCATTAGCGATTGGTGGGGCGGTTCGCATAAACTCAAACAACAGGAGCTTAAGATCGAAAAAGCCAAAAACCAACTCAGGGAGAATACGGAACAAATGAAGTTGCAAATAACTCAGGTCGGTAATGAGCTAAAAGAAAACTGGTTTCAGGTAAAAATAGCCGGAAAATCGGTAGAGCAAGCCCGGGAAAATCTGAAAGTGACAGATGATAATTATCACTCAAGAACAATCAGTATCTCTGATCTTTTAGAAGCTCAGGCCATGGCTCAGAGTGCTAACGATAACCTGACGGATGCAAAATGTAATTACCAACTGGCAATGGC